>CALDVP010000159.1 GCA_937924195.1 uncultured Lysobacterales bacterium | reverse complement strand
CCGGATCTGTCGGTGTCATCCCTGGGGAGGTCACGGTTGGGATCCAGTCCCAGAGGCGAAGGTGAACGTCGAACCGGGAGGTCGCTATGGATAGGACCGCGTGGATCGTCGTAACGCTCGACGTGCGCCTTGTCGACGATGGCGGCTACGCGGCCGCAGGGCTGGCCGTGGCCGAGGGTCGACTCGCGGGTCTGCCGGCCGCGACCGCGCGTGCGCTGCGCCGGCGGCTCGACCGGCCCGAGCCGCGCGTCGCGCTCGGGCTCGCGCTGCGCGGCTTCGCGTCCGCGATGATCGATGTCTCCGACGGCCTCCTCGCGGACTTGGGCCACGTGCTCGCCGCGAGCCAAGTCGGCGCGCGGATCGTGCGCGACCGCGTCCCGGTGTCGGCGGCGCTCCGGCGCGCGGTGCCCGATGCCGATGCCCGCGCCCGGTTCGCGTGCGCCGGCGGTGACGATTACGAGTTGTTGTTCACCGCGCCGCGGGCACGTGCGCCCGACGTCTTTGCGGCCGCCGAACAGGCCGGGGTGCCGGTGACCCCGATCGGGCTCATCGAGCGTGGACGTGCGCTCGTCGTCGTCGACGGCGAGGGCAGGCCGTGGGATCCGGGGCGTCGCGGCTACGTCCACTTCGAGGCGGCGTCCGCCACGCCCCGCGCCGCGCGGCGCACCCGCCGGGCCGCTCCGAGGCAGACCCGATGACGCCCTCGCCCCGGCCGCCGCTGACGCTGCTTCGCCATCCCGCGGGCTGGCTCGCCTCGGGCTTCGGCGGCGGCTATGCGCCGGTCGCGCCGGGCACGGTCGGCAGCCTGATGGCGATCCCGCCGTGGATCGCGCTGGCGCTGTGGCATCCGCTCGCGGCGTGGATCGGGATCGCGCTGCTGTTTGCGATCGGCGTGTGGGCTTCGGGCTGGGTGATCCGCACGATCGGGCGCGAGGATCCCGGCGTCGTCGTGATCGACGAGTGGGCCGGGCAGTGGCTCACGCTGTCGCTGATCGACCTCGCCCTGCTCCTGGACCCAGGGTTGTACGCGCCATCGACCTGGGCCCTGGCCGCGCTTGGCTTCGTCGCTTTCCGCGCCTGCGACATCGCCAAGCCCTGGCCCGCGAGCTGGGCCGACCGCGAGATGTCGGGCGGCCTCGGCGCGATGCTCGACGACATGCTCGCGGGGCTTTGGGCAGGACTGGTCGGTATCGCGCTGCTGGCGGTGACGGGCGCCTATTTGGGGCCGGTCTAGGTGGCGCGACGCTTCCTGGCCCGGGGAGTTGCCGGGATGGATCCCGGTCGTTTCAGTCCGGCAGCAGCTTGCCGGGGTTGAGGATGCCATCGGGGTCGAACTCGCGCCGGATCGCACGCATCAGCGCCAGCGTCGGCGGGTCGATCGCACGCGGCATGAAGTCGCGCTTGGCAAGGCCGATACCGTGCTCGCCCGAGAGCGTGCCGCCGAGCCCGAGCACGAGATCGAAGACACGCGCCAGCGTGTCGGGCGCGGCGGCGGCCTGGCGGGGGTCGGCCGGATCGACCATCAGGTTGACGTGCAGGTTGCCGTTGCCGGCGTGGCCGAAGTTGACGATCGGAATGCCGCTCTCCGCCGACAGCGTGGCCAGCCCGTCGACCAGCGCCGGCAGCTTGGAGACCGGCACCACGACGTCCTCGTTGATTTTGACCGGCGCGAGCTCGCGCAGCGCGGGCGAGAGCGCCTTGCGCGCGGACCAGAGCGCGGCGATGGCAGCTCCGTCGTCGGCGCGTTCGAGCGCGATGAGTCCTTCGACCGCGGCCGCACGCGCGATCGCCTCGACCGTGGCGGCGATCGAGTCCGGATCGCCGTCGGCTTCGATCAGCAGCAGTGCGCCTGTGCCGGCGGGCAGCGACACGCCACGGGCCATGACCAGCGCCACGGCCCGGCCGTCCATGAACTCGAGCGCGCAGGGCGTGGCCGGCTGCGCCATGACGCGCGCCACGGCCCGCGCGGCGGCCGCGACGGAGGCGTACGCGGCCCGCAGGGTGCGGCGTGTGGCCGGCAGCGGCGTGAGCTTCAGCGTCGCCTCGACGATCAGCGCGAGCGTGCCCTCGCTGCCGACCAGAAGCCGGGTCAGGTCGTAGCCGACCGCCCCCTTGGTCGTGCGCGAGCCGGTGCGGATCACCTCGCCGGTGCCGGTCACGGCGACGAGGCCCAGCACGTTGTCTCGGCAGGCGCCGTACTTGACCGCGCGCGGGCCGCCGGCGTTGCAGGCGAGGTTGCCGCCGACAGTGGCGTAGTCGGCGCTGGTCGGATCGGGCGCCCAGAAAAAACCGTGCGCCGCGACCGCGCGCTGCAGGTCGCCGTTGATGACGCCGGGCTCGACGACGGCAAGGCGGTCGTCCGGCGCGATCTCGACGATGCGGTCCATGCGCTCGAACGAGACCACGACACCGCCCGCGACCGGCACCGTCGCGCCGGTGGTGTTGGTGCCGCGGCCGCGCGCGACCAGCGGGCTCCGACGCTCCCGGCAGGCCCGGACCAGCGCGACGACCTGATCGATGGTCGATGGCAAGGCGACCGCGTCCGGCAGCGCCTCACGGCGCGAGTTGTCCGATCCGTAGGCGAGGCGATCACTCTCGGCGAGTAGCAGCGCGTCGCCGGGCAGGGCGGCGCGGAGCGCGTCGACCAGTCGGGCATCGGTGCTCATCGTCATGGCCCGGTCATTCGTCGGCTTCGCCGTAGAGCGCGCGGCGCGGTGCGCCGGAGAGGTCGGCGGCGATCCGCGCGGCGGCGCTCGGTTTCAGGTCCTTCGCGAGCGCCCGATAGAGGCGCCGGCCCTCGGCGAGTCGCCTGGCATCCGCAGCGGCATCCTCGGGCAGGGGCTCGACCACGACCACGAACTCGCCCAGCTGGTCCTCGGCGCGCGCGGCGATTCTTGTGCTGAGTTCCGCGAGCGTGCCGGCATAGACCGACTCGTGCAGCTTGGTCAGCTCGCGCGCGACCGCCGCGCGGCGCTCGCCACCGAAGATCGACGCGAGATCGACGAGACACTCGACGATGCGGTGGCGCGCCTCGTAGAAGACCAGCGTGCGGGATTCGCTGGCGAGCGCTTCGAGTCGCGCGCGCCGCGCGGCGGCCTTCGCGGGCAGGAAGCCCTCGAAGGCGAAGCGATCGGTCGGAAGGCCCGAGAGCGTCAACGCGACGATCGCGGCGCACGGCCCCGGCACCGCGCTGACCCGGATGCCCGCCGCGCGTGCTGCCGCGACCAGTCTCCAGCCGGGATCGCTGACCAGCGGCGTGCCGGCATCCGCGATCAGCGCGATCGATTCGCCGGCGGCGAGGCGCGCGACGAGCTGCGGGGTCGCTTCGCGCTCATTGTGATCGTGGTAGGCGACGAGCGGCCGTTCGATGCCGAAGGCCGCGAGCAGCGGACGGCTGTGGCGGGTGTCCTCGCAGGCGATCGCGGCGACCGAGCGCAGCACCTCGATCGCGCGCGGGGGCAGATCCCCGCGATTGCCGATCGGCGTCGCGACCAGCCACAGCGTCGGCGTCGGTTCCTGCATCGGAGACGGCATCCACGGGCGCCGGCCAGCCGGCAACGCTTCGCTATGATCGCACGCGACCCAGAGCCGCCAGATCGACGATGGATCGTCTCGCAGCGCGTTTTAGTCTCGTCGTGATGTTTCTCGCCCTCGCCGGCTGCGCTTCGGGGCCGGCGCGCGGCCCCGAAGCGGCGTTGGCCGATCAGCTGTACGCCGCTGGCAACTTCCGGGCCGCGGCCGCCGAATACCAGCGCTTGGCCGCTTCGGCGTGGGGTGCGACGAAGGATCCGCTCTTGCTGCGTGCCGGCGAGAGCCTGCGCGAGGAGGGCGACCTCGATGGCGCGGCGGCCGCGATCGCGAGGGTGCGACGCGCGAAGCTCGCGGGCGACGGTCCGCAGCGCTACGACCTGCTGACCGCCGAGATCGCGCTGGCCCGTGGTGATGCAGAGCGGGCGCTGGCTCTCGCGACGGTCGATCCCGCCTTGGCGACATCTGCCCAGTCGGCACGCGCGACCGAGATCCGGGCCCGGGCCTTCGACCGGCTCGGACGTCCGCTGGATGCCGCGGCCGAGCGCGTCGCCCTGATCGATCTCGCGCCGGGCGATCGTGCGGCGATCGAGGACGACCTGCTGCGCGCTCTGATAGTGGTTCCGGCGGCGGACCTGAACCGCGCGCTCGGCCAGATCGCGCGCGGCGACCGCCGGCGTCCATGGATCGAACGCGCGCTGCGTGCGCAGGGCGAGGCGGCGGCGCGCGTGGTCGGGCGCGGCTCGCGCGCGGTGGGCGGGCTGACTGGCGACGCGCGCGACCAGGCGATCTGGGGCCGCGAGGGCCGCATCGGCAACGACCGGGTCGCGCTGCTGCTGCCGCTGTCGGGCGAACTCGCGCCGGCCGGGACTGCAATCCGCGACGGATTCTTTGCGGCGTATTTCGATGATCCCGAACGCCGCCCCGCGGTGCGGGTCTTCGACGTGGGTGCGGGCACGGAAGCCGCACTCGAGGCTTATCGACGCGCGGTTGCCGATGGCCATCGCCGCGTCATCGGCCCGCTGGCGCGGGACCAGGTCCAGGCGGTGCTGAGGCAGGAGCAGCTGCCGATCCCGGTGCTGGCGCTGAACCACCCGGACGACGGCGCGCCGCCACCACCCGGAAGTCAGCTCTTCGGCCTGCTGCCCGAGGAGGAGGCCGCCTTCGTCGCCGAGCAGGCGTTGGTGCGCGGCGCTCGGCGTGCGGCGATCGTCGCGAGCAGCGAGGACTGGGGCCTGCGGGCCGCCGGGGCGTTTCGCGCGCAGTTCGTCCAGGGCGGCGGCGTGGTCGCCGGCGAGGCGCGGGTCGCGGCCGGCAGCATCGATCTCGGCGGCGCGGTCAATGAAGCCACCGCGGCTGGTGCCGACGTGGTGTTCATGGCACTCCGCCCGCAGCAGGCGCGGGTGGCGGCACCACTGCTGGCGCTGCGCGATTCGAGACGTCCGGTCTACGCGACCTCGCACGTGTACTCCGGACAAGCATCCCCGACGCTCGACCGCGACCTCAACGGCGTCGTGTTCTGCGATGCGCCATGGCTGTTCAATCTCAATCTCGGTATCGCCGCGCGCGTCGACCTCGCGCCGATGCTGCCGGCTGCGGCGCAGAATCCGCGCCTGTTCGCCTTCGGCATGGACGCCTACCGGCTGCTGGGCTATGTCGACTGGCTCGGGCGGAATCCGGACGACTACCTGCCCGGCGCCAGCGGGGATCTCTCGGTCGACGAGTTCGGGCGCGTGCGCCGCTCGCTTGCCTGCCTGCGCTTCGTCGACGGCGCGCCGCAGACGATCGAGGGGGCGCTGAGCGTCGCGCCGTGAGCCGGCGCGCCACCGGCGGCGCCCACGAAGCCGCGGCGGCGCGGTTCCTCGAATCGCATGGTCTCGTCGTGATCGAGCGCAATGCAGGCTTCCGCGTCGGCGAGCTCGACCTCGTGCTCGAGGAGGGTGACACGCTCGTGTTCGCAGAGATTCGCTACCGTCGCGGCGACGGCTGGGGGGGCGCGGCGGCCTCGGTCGATTTCGCCAAGCGTCGGCGGCTATTGGCGGCCGCGCAGGCTTGGCTGGCGCGCCACCCCGACGCCGCGCGCCGACCATGCCGTTTCGATGTGGTCGCGATCGGTGGCGTGCCGCCCTATCGCATCGACTGGCTTCGCGACGCGATCCATCTGGAGGACTGAAACGATGATGCAGCTGCTCGCACGACTTGCGGTCGCGACGCTCGTCTTGGGTCTCGGCGGCTGCGCCGCGCTCGTCGCCGGTGGCGCGGTCACCGCGATGGCCACGGCCCACGATCGCCGGTCGACCGCCGACGTGTGGAAGGACAACCGCCTCGAACTGTCGATCATGGACGTCATCAACCGCGACAAGGAGCTGGCGCTGCAGAATCACGTCTCGGTGGTCAGCCACAACCGGGTGGTGCTGGTGATCGGCGAGGTTCGCACGCCCGAATTGAAGAAACGGGCACTCGGGATCATCCGCACGTTCGACGACGTGCGTCGGGTCGTCGACGAGCTACAGATTCGTGAGCCGGCGCCCTTTGGCACCGGCGCGCGCGATGCGGCGATCACGGCGCGCGCCAAGACCGCGCTGCTCGAGATCGTCGACCTGCCCGGCTTCGACATCACCCGGGTCAACGTCACCACCCGCGACGGCGTCGTGTACCTGATGGGCCTCGTGACCGAGGAGGAGGGCGACCGCGTCGCGTCGACGATCAGCCAGCTGTCCGGCGTGGTCCGCGTGGTCAAGGTCTTCGAGTACATCGAGGCGCCCTGAGCGGTCACACGTCGCGATGCCCTCTGGCGCCGACTGACCAGGGCATTTGCGTCGAGGCGTCAATGGGCGCAGACTGAGCTGCCGTGGGATCACGGTGCCTACTGGAGCGTCGTCATGATCGTCGGAACCAGTGGTATCCGTGGCTTCGCCACCCGCGCCAGTGTCGGCGTGATCCTGATCGCCGTCGCCGCTGCCTGCTCGGGCCCGGTCCGGGACGACCCGGTCGAAGGAAACCCACTCCGCAAGCGCGGTGCCGAGCCGGTCGATCCCGCGGAGTACCGTGACCCGGTGGTGCCACCGCCGCGCCCGGATGCCGACGGTTTGCGGGCCGTGCAGGCCCATACAGTCCCGTGGATCGCTCGCGGCCCTGCACCGACGCGCAGCGCGCAGGTCAATGTCCCGCCAAACAACGAAGTCTGCGGCGCGATCCAGGCGCTCGCACCCCATCCTACGAATGCCGACATCCTCTACATCGGTGCGGTCAACGGCGGCGTCTGGCGGACGAACGATGCGCTCGCTGCCTCGCCGACGTGGACACCGCAAACCAATGCGTTGCCCTCGCAGTCGATCGGTGCGCTGGCCTTCGACCCGACCGACGGAAACCATCTGACACTGGTGGCGGGGATCGGCCGATGGAGCAACTTCGCGCAGCGTGGCGATGACGAGGTCGGCATCTATCGCACCACGAATGGCGGCGGCACTTGGACGCACCTCGGTGCCGCCGCACTGCTCGGACAGAAGATCGTCGCGGTCTGGCCGCGGGGCGCGACCATTCTCGCCGCAGCCCGTAACGGCGGGCTCTGGCGCAGCACCAACACCGGCGCAAGCTGGACATCGGTTTCCGGCACCGGCGGCCTGGCGAGCGGCGGGATCGGAGACATGGCCGTCCATCGTGACCAGCCGCTGAGGATCTATGTGTCAGTGCTGTCGTCGCCGCGTCGCGTCTTCCGCAGCGACGATGGTGGCGTCAATTGGACCGATATCAGCGCCGGTATCCCGGCGCTGACCAGTGCGACGGGCGGCAATGTGAGGCTGGCGGTCGGACCCGGGGCGTCGGGCGCCGTGTTCGTTGCCGTGATCAACGGCGGCGCGATCGCCGGTGTGGCCCGTTCGGCCAATCAGGGGGCGAGTTGGACGGCGATGGATGTGCCCCCTGTCCATCCGGGTAACCAAGGAGTCGTGAACACCTCGATCGTGGTCGATCCGGGCAACCAGAATCTGGTCTACATCGGGGGCGACCGGATCACCACATCGCCATTCACCGCCAACATTCGCCGTGGCAACGCGGCTGCCGCGCTCGGTGCGCAGTTCACCACGATCATGGACGCCAACGGCGGCAATACCACGCCGCATGCGGACAGCCGCAACATGGCCTTCGATGCCAATGGCAACCTGCTGCAGGTCGACGACGGCTGTATCTATCGACGCGTCAACCCGACGCTTTCGACGGGTACCTGGTCATCGGTCGCCGGCAACCTCAACGTGATGGAAGTCCACGATCTCGATCACGATCGGGTGTCGAACATCCTCGTCATCGGGACGCAGGACAATGGCACCCACATGCAGCAGACGTCGACGAACCTGGTATGGACGTCGATCAACGGCGGTGACGGCGGGGATGTCGCAATCGAAAGCTCGGGCGCGAACGGCCTGCGCTTCATCAGCAGCCAATTCCTTGGCGGATTCCAGCGCCGGACCTTCAATGCCGCGAACACCCAGACTGGCAGCGTGGCGATCCCGACCGGAGTCGTGACCGATACCCAGTTCGTGACGCCGGTCGAGGTGAACATTGCCGACCCGGCGCGCCTGCTCGTCGGTGGATCGACCCAGTTGTACGAGTCGAGCAATGCGAACACGGCGTCGCCGTCGATTGCGGTGCTCGGTCCACCGGGCGCCAACCGCAATGCGATGGCCTACGGGGCTTCCGGCAACGCGAACATCGGCTACGTCGGCAGCGGCAACCAGGTGTTCCGACGCTCGGGTGCGAGCTTCGTTGCGACCACCGCCTTGCCGGCCGGTGCCGCGACGATTACCGATGTTGCGCTCGATCCGGCCAACCCGAATCGGGTCTGGGCGATCGATGACAACCAGGTCTTTTTCTCGAGCAACGGCGGGACGTCCTGGACCGACATCACGGGCAACCTGCCAAGCATCAGCTCGCAGGACTTCCGGACCATCGAGTTCATCAATGGCGACGGTCTGACCCTGGCCCGGGTCGCGCTCGGCACGCGCTCGGGCGTCTATGTGTCGACCAGCGGAAGCTCGACCTGGGAGCTCTTTGGCACTTCGCTCCCCGATGTGTTGGTCTTCGATCTGCGCTACGTCCACGCTCGGCGTACGCTGTATGCGGGCACGCTCGGGCGCGGGGTCTGGTCCCTCGATGTGCGAAGTGATTCGCTGTTCTCGAACGGGTTCGAGCCCTGATCGCAGCGGCCTCGGCCGATCGATTCCCGCGCCGCCGACGGCGGCCGTGGCATCGGTCGATCCGACGACCGCGCGTCGTCCTGCGGGGCGACTTGCATCGTCCGACTGACGCGGGTGATCAGTCTTCGTCGTGGTGCGGCCGGTAGGCCTCGACCAGCTGCTTCTGCACCTGCGGCGGTACCGCTTCGTAGTGCGAAAACTCGATCGAGTAGCGGCCGCGACCGCCGGTGATCGCCTTGAGTTCGTTCGAATAGTCGCCGATCTCGGCCAGCGGCACCTGGGCCTTCACGACGATCTCGCCGCCGCGCACCGAGTCGGTGCCATTGATCCGTGCGCGCTTGGTCGCAAGCCCGCCGGTGACGTCGCCCATGTGGGCGTCGGGCACGGTGACGTCGAGGTTGACGATCGGCTCCAGCACCAGCGGACGGGCCTTCGTGATCGCATCGAGGAAGGCCTTCTTGCCGGCGGCGACGAAGGCGACCTCCTTCGAGTCCACCGGATGGTGCTTGCCGTCGTAGACGATCACGCGCACGTCTTGCAGCATGTAGCCGGCGATGGCGCCGTGCTCGATCACGCTGCGCACTCCTTTTTCGACGGCGGGAAGGAATTGGCCGGGGATCGCGCCGCCAACGACCTCGTCGACGAACTCGAAGCCGGACCCTCTCGGCAACGGCTCGATGCGCAGGAACACCTCGCCGAACTGCCCGGCGCCACCGGTCTGCTTCTTGTGCCGATGGTGGCCATCGGCCTTGGCGCTGATCGTCTCGCGGTAGGCGATCCGCGGGGGCCGCGATCGGACCTCGATGCCGAAGCGCTCGTGCATGCGTTCGAGCATCACGCGCAGGTGCAGTTCGCCGAGCCCGCGGATCACGGTCTCGTTGAGTTCCTTGTGGTGCTCGACACGGAAGCAGGGGTCCTCTTCGGCGAGCTTCGCGAGCGCGATCGACAGCTTCTGTTCCTGGCCGCGGGTCGCGGGCTCGATCGCGAGCCCGAACATCGGCTCCGGGAAGTCGATCGGCTTGAGGTGGATGTGGTCCTCGTCGTGGCTGTCGTGGAGGATCGCATCGAAGTGGATTTCCTCGACCTTGGCGATGGCGGCAATGTCGCCCGGGATCGCATCGTCGATCTCGACGTGGTCCTTGCCGCGGAGCTTGTAGAGGTGCCCGACCTTGAACGGCTTCTTGCCGTCGTCGATGAACAGCTGGGTATCGCGTCGGACCGTACCCTGGTAGATGCGGAACACGCCGAGCTTGCCGACGAAAGGATCGTTGACGATCTTGAAGACATCGGCGACCACGTGCCTGGCCGGGTCAGGTTCGGTGCGGAAGGGCTCGGCGTCCGCGCCGGTGCCTTTGACGAACAGCGGCGAATTCGCCTCTTTCGGGTTTGGCATCAGCCGCTCGAACAGGTCGAGCAGCTCGGCCACGCCGGCGCCGCTGCGCGCCGAGACGAAGCAGATCGGCACGAGGTGCCCCTCGCGCAAACACTGCTCGAATGCGTCGTGCAGTTCCTGCCCGGAGAGTCCGGCCTCGCCGTCCTCGAGGTAACGGCCCATCACCTCCTCGTTGATCTCGACCACCTGGTCGATGATCCGCTGATGCGCCTGCGCGACCGAACCGAAGTCCGATTCGCCGGCCGGATTGAAGAAACAGTCGACGACGCCTGCCCGGCCGCGCGCCGGCAGATTGATCGGCAGGCACTCGGGACCGAAGGTCTCGCGCAGCTGCTCGATCAGCAGTTCGAGATCGGCTTCGGTATGGTCGATCTTGTTGACGATGATCAGCCGGCACAGGCGGCGGGCGCGGGCGTAGTCCATCAGCCGCGCGGTGCTGTATTCGACGCCGTGCATCGCGTTGACCACGATGGCGCAGGTCTCGACCGCGGCCAATGCCGACAGGGTCGGCCCGCGGAAGTCCGGATAGCCGGGCGTATCGATCAGATTGACGTGGATCCCGCCGTGATCGATCGACGCGATCGCGCTGTTGAGCGAGTGCCCGCGCGACTTCTCCAACGGGTCGAAGTCCGACACCGTGTTGCCGCGCTCGACTGCTCCGGGCGCCTGGATCGTGCCGCCGGCTGCGAGCAGCGCCTCGAACAAGGTCGTCTTGCCTGCGCCCTGGTGCCCGACGAGGGCGATGTTGCGGATCTGGTCGGTCGTGTATAGCGGCATGGTGTCTCCCCCAAAAAGCCGAGGCGCTTACCTTCGGCGAGCGTCACGGATTCGTCAACCGGGCGACACGAAACATCATCGCCGCCGCCCGAACCAATGCCTGGGTTGACTCCAGTCGATCGATCGACCCGGCCATGCTGCGGCGGCTGCCGGCGGGCCTTGCGAGGACATGCCCCGGTGGGCTGTTGCAGCCAGCGTCGCTGATCATCGCGTGGCGGTCGGCTGATGCGCCCGGTGATCCCGGTCGACTATGTGGAACCACTGCTAGGCTTGGACGGAAATGCCCAGGGCCGAGCCGCTCTCCGACCGCGTGTCCGATGGCACGATCGTGCTGCGCACGCTTGCGACCTTGCGCTGGGTCGCGGTCATCGGCCAGTCGTTGGCAATCGTGGTAGCCGAACGCCTACTGGGTTTGCCGCTCGACTACGGTCCGCTCTTGATCGGGCTCGCGGCGTTGGTGGGCTTCGGGCTGTATGCAACCCACGTCGCGTGGTCGGCGCGCGCGGCAGGACATCGGGCGGTGTTCTTGCATGTGGTGTTCGATGTCCTCCAGCTCACCTGGCAGTTGTACTGGAGCGGCGGTTCGGCAAACCCGTTCGTCTCGCTGTATCTGCTGCCGATCGCACTGGTCGGTTTCGCACTACCCTCGCGACAGGTGCTCGCGGTGGCGGCACTGACCGTTGCGGGCTACGGGTCGTTGATGCTCGTTCATCGACCCTTGCCGAACTGGCTGCACCACCAGACGACCCTGTTCGATCTCCACTTGACCGGGATGTGGATCAATTTTCTGATCAGCGCGGGTGTGATCACGATCGCCGCGATTCGCCTGTCCACCGTCCTGGGCCGGCAGCGGCAGGCGCTGGCATCGGCGCGGGAGGCCGCGCTGCGGAACGAGGGGGTGATCGCGGTCGCGACGCAAGCCGCGGCCACGGCGCACGCGCTCAACACGCCGCTCGGCTCGATGGCGGTCGTGGCCGGAGAGCTCGCGCGTGAGCTGCCCCCGGATGCGCCCTTGGCAGAGGATGTCCGGCTGCTGCGCGAGCAGATCGAGGTGTGCCGGGAGGCCGTCCGGCGATTGGTCGCCGAGTCCTCGCCCGACCCGCGTGAGCCGGAACCGCTCGCGCAGATCGTCACGCGGGTGCTCGACCGACTGTCGCTGATCGTGCCGGAGAGCGTCGTGGTGTCGCGCCTCGACCCGGCGGTGGCAGCTCGCCAGATCGACGATCCGACGGCCATCGAGCATCTGCTGATGAATGTACTCGGCAATGCGGTCGAGGCCTCTGGCGGCGCGGGGGGCTACCACGCGACCCTCGACGTCCGGCCAGATGGCGCGGGTGTCCGAATCGAGATCGGTGATCGTGGTGTCGGCCTGAGTGCCCAGCCCGAGCCGTTCACGAGTTCGAAGCCCGGCGGCCTTGGGCTGGGCGTGCTGCTCTCGCGAATGCTGGTCGAGCGTCGCGGTGGCCATCTCGAGCTACGGCGCGTGGCCGGTGGTGGGCTGGTCGAGATCGTTTTGCCGCTCGCCGCACCGGCTGGATCATGACCGTGAGCGGGCGCGCCGGTCCGATCCTCGTCGTCGATGACGACGTCGTCTTTGCCAGTGTGCTGGTGCGCGCCTTCGAGCGCCGCGGCCTTGCGGCGCGCGCCGTCCACTCGGCCGGCGAAGCCGTTGCCGCGCGCCGCGTGATCGACGCGAGGCAGGTCGTGCTCGACCTTCGACTCGGCGGCGCCAATGGGCTCTCGGTCATCGACGCCTTGCTCGCCGATGCGCCGTCGACCCGAATCCTGCTGTTGACCGGCTACGCCAGCATCGCGACTGCGGTCGCGGCCATTCGTCGCGGGGCCGTCGACTATCTGGCCAAGCCGGTCGATGCCGATCAGATCCTGCGCGCCTTCGATCCGGATCCGGGATCGCCGGTCGAACCGCCGTCACGTCCCCTCGGCGTCGATCGCCTCGAGTGGGAACACATCCAGCGGGTGTTGGTCGAGCACGGTCACAATGTCGCCGCGACCGCGCGGGCACTCGGGATGCACCGACGGACCCTCCAGCGGAAACTGGCCAAGCGCGCACCGCGAGAACGTTGATACCGCCGAGGGCGTGCCGCGATCACCGGCTGCGACCTTCGGTCGCATCGACCGGCTATATCGCCCTGTCCACAATGAGGGGCTGTGCGGTTATGGCCCATCTCCCATGTCGAATCGATGCATGAAGTGTCCGTGCTGGCCGCTCGCGGTCGCGATCATGTTGGCGCTGGCGACGCCAGCCAATGCCGGGCCCGAGGCGCACGCGCCAGCCGCCGATACCGGTGGACCCGCGATCGACGCGAGCACCGATGAGGCCGGGTCGGCTTCGGCAGCAGCGCAGCGCGCCCGACCACTCGCGGAAATCGAGGTCACCGCCGATGCGATTCCGGCGGTCAAGCGCGCCAGTCGTGCGGCAACCCGACTCGAACTGCCGGTCCTCGAGACGCCAGCATCGATCGACGTCATCACCCAGGCCGACGCCCGCCGTCGGTTCGAGACCAGCCTGGCCGAGACGCTCGAGAACGCGCCAGGACTCACGGCCTGGTATTCCTTCGGCGCCTTGCAGATCGCCGGCCGCGGTTTCGCGGGTGTCTTCAACTCGCCGACGCTGTTCGATGGCATTCGCTATCCCGGCTGGCAGATCTCGCCGCGCTCGACGCTGGCGTATGGCCAGGTCGAAGTGCTGCGCGGACCCGCCGCGCTGACCGCCGGGCAAGGGTCGATCGGCGGCGCCATCAACCTGGTACCACGCAAGGCCGATGGCCAGCGCGAGCTTGCGATCTACGCCGGATACGGACGCTTCGGAACGAGCACCGTGGCCGTCGGCACGGGCGGCGAAGCCTTGCCGGACGGCCTGCGCTACCGCCTCGATGCAACCTGGCAAGGCTCGGACGAGCGCGGCTCTTACGGATTCGGACGCGATACGTCGTTTGCCTTCGGGCACGTCGTCGCCGACCTGGCGTTGCCGGTCGGCGATGCGCTGACCGTCGGCCTGTCGATCGATCGATTCCGCGACGATGCCGAGGGCTACTTCGGGATTCCGCTGATCAATGGCCGCCTGGACGAACGTCTGCGGGATTTCAATTACAACATCGTCGATGACCGCCTGGACATGGACGTCGCGTGGGTGCGGCTTCGCGCCGAGTGGCGGCCGAGCGAGCGTTTCGGCGCGCGCGCGGTCGCTTTCTGGAACGACGAAACCCGCAACTGGCGCAACACCGAGGCCTACACCTACCAGCCGGCGACCAATACGGTGCGGCGCAGCGATTACCTCGAGATCCGTCACGAGCAGGCGATCCGCGGGCTGCTCGTCGAGGGCGACTGGCGGCACGAGATCGGTGCGATGGCCCATCAGCTGGTGATTGGCCTGCAGGCCGATCGCAATGATCACGATCGCTTCAACGACAGCCCGTTTCGATTCAACGATACGGTGCCATTGTTCCCCGTTTTCCGGGGGGTCTACCGCTCGCTCGATCCGTTCGGCCTGCGCACCTCGACCGACATCGATCAGCGTGCGTTGTATGCCGAAAGCCGGCTCGATCTCGGTCCGCGGACCCGACTGATCAGTGGTTTCCGCCATGACCGGACCGAGGTCGACTCGTTCAATGCACTCAGCAACGTCCGCTTCGACAAACGCTACGTCAGCAACGGCTGGCGACTCGGGGTCACGCATGAGGTCGTGGACGAGGCGATCGTCTACGGCAGCTACGCCACGTCCTCGGAGCCTCCGGCCCAGATCACGACGCTCGGCCTCGCCAATGCGGCTTTCGACCTGACCGAAGGCAAGCAGATCGAGATCGGCTGGAAGCAGGCCTTCTCTCGCGGTGACCTGACGCTCGCTGCCTACGATCTGCGTCGCACCAACATCCTCTCACGTGATCCGGCAGACCCCAATCGTCTGATCCAGATCGGCGAGCAGGCGGGCACCGGAATCGAGATCGGCGGCCGCTGGCGGGTGGCCGAGGCGTGGTCGGTCGAGGGCAGCGCGGCCCTCGTCAACGCCCGTTTCGTGCGCTTCGATGAGCGCGTCGCCGGTGCGATCGTGTCCCGGCGCGGCAACCAGCCGACGGGGGTACCTGAGGAAATCGGCACCCTGTGGGTCGCATTCGAGCCGATGCCATCACTGCGTTTCGCGCTCGGCGCGCGTGGCGTCGGGAGGCGCGCTGCAAACACCGCCAATAACGTCTGGTTGCCGGGCTACGGCACCCTCGATGCGACGGCGGCCTGGTCGACGGACTACGGCCGGTTCGGCGTCCGTGTGCGCAACCTTGGCGACCGGTTCTTCGCGACCGGCGGCTACAACGCGGCCAATCAGGCCCTGACCGGAGAGCCGCGGTGGTACGAGTTCATCTGGCAGCAGCGCTTCTTCTGATCGCGAGCGGCGTGACAGCGGCCGACACCGCGCTCGTCGTTGCGCCACTCGAACTGGACCTGCCGAAACCGGCGGCACAGCCGAACGTGGTCGCGGACGAGGCCCGCGATCGCTTCGTGTTGAGCTGGCAGCGGCGTGATGAGGACGGCTGCACGGTGCTCGAGGTCGCGACCTTGTCGCGGTCCGGCACCCTTGGGCCCCGACGGCATGTGGCCCATGGGTGCAACTGGTTCGTCAATTGGGCCGATTTTCCGTCGGTCGCGATTGCCGCCAACGGCGACTGGCTGACCTTCTGGCTCGAGCAGAGCGGCGAGGGCACCTATGCCTACGACATCCGCCTGGTGCGTTCGCGCGACGAGGGCCAGACCTGGAGCGCGCCGATCACACCGCATCGGGACCGCACCGAGACCGAACACGGTTTCGTATCGATGTTGCCAATCGGCGACGACCGGGTGCTGGTGATCTGGCTGGACGGGCGCGACACCGCCAAGCCCAAGGCCGACCGGCATGCGGGGCCGGTCGGCCATTCAGGCCATGAGGGACACGTCGAGGCCGCGATGACGCTGCGCAGCGCGATCGTCGACCGCCGAATGACCGTGGCGCACGAGCAGGTGATCGATCCGGACGTCTGTTCCTGCTGTCCGACCGATCTCGTGGCGGCACCGCTTGGCCCGACCGTCGTCTACCGCAACCGTACGGCCGACGAGATCCGCGACATCTATTTCGCGCGCTGGACCGGCAGTGGCTGGACCGACCGGCGTACCGTCCATCCGGATCGGTGGAAGATCGCGGCCTGTCCGGTCAATGGTCCGGCGGCGGCCGCCGATGCGCGCGGTGTCGCCGTGATCTGGCCGACCTTCGATACCGATCGCCTGTCGGTGCGTGCGCGCCGCATTGGCACCGTTGCGGCGCCCGTGTTGCTCGAAGACAGCAAGGCCGCACTCGGGCGCCCCGACCTCACGCCGTGGCTTGGCGGCTTTCTCGCCAGCTGGATCGGTGAAGCCGCCGGGGGTCTTTCGGTCCTGCGCCTGTCCTTGCTCGATCCGGAACTGGCGCCGATCGAGCGGCACGCGATCGCCGAGCTTCCGCCGGGCCGCGGGACCGGGATGCCGAAGCTCGCCGCATTGCCGGGCGTGGCGGTGCTGGTCTGGACCGAGCCGGATCCTGCGCTCGGACGCGACGCACGTGCCGGACGCATCCGGGCGGTGCGCATCATCGGCGACGCCGTGCGCGACACGCCGGGGCGGTGACCGTGGCCGCATCCCGCGGATCGGTTGGCTGGCGTTGCGCTTGCTGAATCGGCAGCACGTAGTCGCTCGTCACGCTCGGACGGATTAAGAAGCGATTCAAAGCGCCCTTGCAGACTCTCTTTCGAGCCGGCGCGGTGCCGGCGAGGAGAGCAGCGATGATCCGGATCACGATGGCTGGAGTGCTGGTCGCGGGCCTGGCGGTGTCGGGTGGCGCCGAGGCGCGCTGGTTCGAGCACGGCACCGAGTACGACTGGGCGCGCGTGGTATCGGTCGAGCCGATCTTCGAACGCTTCGATCGGCCGGTCACGCGCGACGTGTGCTGGAACGAGCGCGTGCATGATGCACCCCGGTACGTCTCGGGCCCGCAGGGTGGCTACTACGGTCCCCGTGGTGGGGATGCGGCAGCGGGCACGGTGCTCGGCGCCATCGTCGGCGGCGCGCTCGGCAACACGGTCGGCCGCGGTGATGGCCGTCGGGCGGCGACGATCGCAGGCGCGGTGATCGGCGGCGCGATCGGCAACAGCCTCGATCGCGGGCGCGGCTGGGATGGACGCGATCCCTACGACTACTACCAGCCTGCTGCCTATGGGCCGCCCTCGGTCCAGCGCGTCTGCGACCAGCGCGTGGAATATCGCAGCGAGCGGCGTGTGGTCGGCTACGACGTCGCCTATGTCTACAACGGTCGCACCTTCCGCACCGAGACCCGTGAGCATCCGGGCGACCGGATTCGCGTCGCGGTCAGCGTCGCCGCGGTCGGTTACTGATCGACCGGGGCCACCCGCTCCCTTCGGCGTGGGACGAGCTCGCGCGAGTCGTCCGCGCCGGCCGGGGGTGCTTCCTGCCAGTCAGGCCCGGGCCGGGCGGCCCCGCGCGACGGAACCTCGTGCCGCCCGGCCCCGGTATCTCGGCGGGAGTCCGTGCCTGCTAGCTCGACGCTCGCTGCCCCAAGGCGGGCATCTCTCCTCGGCGAATCCAGCCCTTCCAGCCACGGGCGACCGTCGTCAGCCGCGATCGTCGTGATCCGTGGGCGGGCAGCCGGCGCCGCGCGGCGTCGCCGGTCATGGCCGATTTCATCGCGTTCCGTTTACTCTGCACCGCAGGCGCCGCGCCCGGCCGCGTGGCGGGCGCCGAACGGAGCATCGCAGGTCCGAACTCAGGATCGAGCGATCGGTCCCCGACGGTGAACGCTCGAGCGGGCGAGCCGTCCCCGGAGGCAGCCGGCCGTCTTTCGATCGCCGGCTCGTTCCGCCGGATGTCCGAGGGATCGCCCGCAAGCGTTCCGCTATCGTCGACGACCCCTCCGGAGCCTTGCCGCATCGATGTCCGCCGATTCTGTCGACCCGCGCTACGTCGTCCTCAAGTTCGGTGGCACCAGTGTCTCGAGCAAGTCGCGCTGGCAGACGATCGCGCGGCTGGCCGCCGAGCGCTACGGCCAGGATCTGCGCGTCGTCGTCGTGGTGTCGGCGCTGTCGGGTATCACCAACGCGCTGGAACAGCTGATCGAGACCGCGGCGTCGGGCGGCGATGCGCAAGCCGCAGCGGCCGCGATCGCCGATCGCCACCTGCGCTTCGTCGTCGGGCTCGGCCTCGCCGGCGCCCCCGGACTCGGTGAATGGCTCGCGCGCCTCGCGGCGCTCGCGGCCGACCCGCGTGCCGCGACGCGCGACTACGCGTGGCAGGCCGAGGTGCTCGCGCTCGGGGAGCTCATGTCCTCGACGCTCGGCGCGCGCGTGCTCGAAGCGGCGGGCCTCGCCGTCGAGTGGCTCGACGCGCGCGAGTGGCTGACCGCCGCACGGCTGCCGAACCAGTCGCCGTGGGCCGCGCGGCTCTCGGTGAGCTGCGAGGCCGCGCCGAATCCGGCGATGCGGCAGGCGCTGGCGCGGCGCTCGCCGGTGCTGATCACCCAGGGCTTCATCGCGCGCCATCCGGATGGCGGCACCGCGATCCTCGGCCGCGGCGGGTCGGACACCTCGGCCGCCTATCTCGGCGCGCTGCTCGCGGCCGAGCGGGTCGAGATCTGGACCGACGTCGCCGGCATGTTCAGCGCCAATCCGCGCGTCGTGCCGCAGTCGCGGCTGCTGCGCCGGCTCGACTACGAGGAGGCGCAGGAGATCGCGACCACCGGCGCCAAGGTGCTGCATCCGCGCTGCCTCACGCCGGTGCGTGAGGCCGGTGTGCCGCTGCTCGTCAAGGACACGAACCGGCCGGAGCTCGAGGGCACCATGATCGGCCCGCGCGAGCGCGAGAACGAGCAGCCGGGCGTCAAGGCGATCAGCGCACGCACCGGGATCACGCTGGTGTCGATGGAGTCGATCGGGATGTACCAGCAGGTCGGTTTCCTCGCCGACGTGTTCGCGATCTTCAAGCGCCACGGGCTCTCGATCGACCTGATCGGTTCGGCCGAGACCAACGTCACGGTCTCGCTCGATCCGACCGAAAACCTCGTCAACTCGAACGTGATCGAGGCCCTGTGCCGCGACCTCGAGCCGGTGTGCCGGGTCAAGGTGATCGCGCCGTGCGCGGCGATCACGATGGTGGGCCGCGGCATGCGCTCGCTGCTGGCGACGCTGTCGCCGGTGTTGGCCGAGTTTGGACGCGAGACCGTGCACCTGATCTCGCAGTCGTCGAACGACTTGAACCTGACGTTCGTCGTCGCCGAGGCGCGCGCGGACCTGGTACCGGCACTGCACGCGTTGCTGGTGCGCGCGGGCGCGATGCGGCTCGACGACGAGGCCTCGTTCGGGCCGGCGTGGTCGGAGCTGTACGCGCCGGCCGCGCCGCGCGCCGCGACCAGCCCGTGGTGGATCGCGCGCCGCGACGAGCTGCTCGCGCTCATCGCGCACGAGGACGGGCCGCGCTACGTCTACGACCTCGCGACCGTGCGCGCGCGCGCCGCGGCGCTCCGGACCGCGCTGTCGGCGGTCGACCGCTGCTACTACGCGATGAAGGCCAACGCCCATCCCGCGGTGCTGCGCGCGATCGCCGATTCGGGCTTCGGCATCGAGTGCGTGTCGTGGGCCGAGATCGAGGCCGCCGACGCCGCGATCCCGGGCCTCGCGGCCGAGCAGCTCCTGTTCACCCCGAACTTCGCGCCGCGGCGCGAATACGAGCGCGCCTTCGCGCGCGGCGCGCGCGTGACGGTCGACGCCCTGCATCCGCTGGCCGAGTGGCCGGCGGTCTTCGCCGGGCGCGAGATCGTGCTGCGCGTCGATCCGGGCCACGGCAGCGGCCACCACGAGAAGGTCATCACCGGCGGCGACGAGTCCAAGTTCGGCGTCGCGCTCTCGGACCTTCCCGAAGCGCGCCGGCTCGCGCGCGCCGCCGGCTGCCGGATCGTCGCGCTGCACGCGCATCTCGGCAGCGGCATCGGCGAGGTCGGCACCTTCCGCGACCTCCACGCCTGGCTCGCCGCGCTGGCCGAGGACTTCCCGGAGGTCACCCGGATCAACATCGGCGGTGGCCTCGGCGTGCCCTATCGGGAGGACGACGCCGCGCTCGACCTCGCCGCGCTCGGCGCGGCGCTGGCCGAGGTCAAGCGCCACTACCCGCAGTACCGGCTGTGGATGGAGCCCGGGCGCTACCTGGTCGCCGAGGCCGGCGTGCTGCTGGCGCGCGTCACCCAGGTCAAGCGCAAGGCCGGCCGCACCTGGGTCGGCCTCGAGACCGGCATGAACTCGCTGATCCGGCCCTCGCTGTACGAGGCGTGGCACGAGATTTGCAACCTCTCCCGGCTCGACGAACCGGCCGACACCGTGTGCGAGGTGGTCGGGCCGATCTGTGAGTCGGGCGACGTGCTCGGCGAGCATCGGCGCCTGCCGGCGCCGCGCGAGGGCGACGTGATCCTGGTTGCGACCGCCGGCGCCTACGGCGCGGTGATGGCCTCGCGCTACAACCTGCGCGAGCCGGCGGCGGAGGTGGTGCTGTGAGCCTGCCCGATCCGCGCGCCGCGCGCGTGTTCCGCTTCGTCCGCCGCGACTGGTGCGCGGACGAGGCCCGCGTCGATCTGGTCTACGCCTTCGACGACGGCCCGGAGCTGGTCGAGACGCTCCGCTTCTCGGGCGCGCCGCGGCTGCCCGCCGAACGCGAGTCCGCCTTCGCGGTCGCGCTCGACCTCATGCACTGGATCGCCGGCGTCAGCTACTACAAGGCCGGCGTGCCGCCCGCGATCGCGTGCGAGGGCCGCGTCCCGGACACCGAGACGGCCGAACTGCTCGACCTCGTCTACACCGAGGGTCTCGCCGAGTTCGCGCACCAGAACGGCCTCGACCTCGCCGGCCGCGTCCGCTTTCCGCGCGCCGAGGCGGCCGGCCCGCCGGCACTGGCGCTCGGCCTCGCGCGGCGGGCGCTGGTGCCGGTCGGAGGCGGCAAGGACTCGATCGTCACGCTCGAGGCACTGCGTGTGTCCGGCGAGCCGGTGCTCGCGGCCTGGGTCGGCGCCTCGCCGCTGATCGCCGCGGTCGTCGCCCGCAGCGGGCTGCCGGCGCTGCGCGTCGAGCGCACGCTCTCGCCGCTGTTGTTCGAGATGAACCGCGCCGGCGCCTGGAACGGCCACATCCCGGTCACCGCGATCAACTCGGCGATCCTGGTCGCTGCGGCGATCCTGCACGACGCCGACGAGGTGGTGTTCAGCAACGAGCGCTCGGCCTCAGCCCCGACGCTCGAGGCCGACGGCCGCGCCGTCAACCACCAGTGGAGCAAGGGCTGGGACTTCGAGCGCCGTTTCGGCGAACTGGTCGAGCGGCATGTCGCCGCCGACCTGCGTTACTACTCGCTGCTGCGGCCGCTGTCCGAGCTCGCCGTGACCCGCCGCTTCGCGCGCCACGAGCGCTACGACGACGTGTTCTCGAGCTGCAACCGCAACTTCCGCATCCTCGGCGAGCGGCCGGGGTCGCGCTGGTGCGGCCAGTGCCCGAAGTGCCACTTCGTGTTCCTCGCGCTGGCGCCGTTCGTGCCCAAGCTCCGCCTGCTCGCGATCTTCGGGCGCAACCTGCTCGACGATCCGGCGCAGGCCGCCGGCTTCGATGCGCTGATCGAGTGGAACGCGGCCAAGCCCTTCGAATGCGTCGGCGAAGCGGTCGAATCGCGGGCCGCCTTCGCGGCGATCGCCACGCGCCCCGAGTGGCGCGAGGACGAACTGGTCGCGCGTTTCCGCACGCAGATCCTGCCGCGGCTCGGCGCGTCGGTGCCGCCGCTCGATGCGCTGCTGGCGCCGGCGGGGCCGCATCGGATTCCGGCCCGGCTTGCGGGTTTCCTCGATGCGGATCGCTGAACTCGCCGGGCGCCGCGTCGCGATCTGGGGCGCGGGTCGCGAGGGCGCGGCCGCGCTGCGCGCGCTGGCGCGCCGGCTGCCCGGCCAGCGTCTCGCCGTGATCTGCCGCGACGACGAGGTCGACGCGCTGTGCGCGCCGCCCGCAGCCGGCGCGCCAGCGTTGGACCGCACCACGGTCGACTGGCACCTCGACGCGCCGACGCCGGCCCTGCTCGCCAGCTTCGATGGAGTCGTGAAGTCACCGGGCATCAGCCCCTACCTCGCGCCGGTGCCGGAGGCGCAGGCGCTCGGCGCGCGCTTCACCTCGGGCAGCGCGCTGTGGTTCGCCGAATCGAATGCGCGGCGGACGATCGCCATCACCGGCACCAAGGGCAAGAGCACGACCACCGCGCTGGTCGCGCATCTGTTGCGGCGTGCGGGCCTCGAGGTCGCGCTCGCCGGCAACATCGGCATGCCGCTCCTCGACCTGCTCGACCCTCCGGTCGAGCCGGACTGGTGGGTGCTGGAGCTGTCGAGCTTCCAGATCGCCGACCTCGACGCCGTGCCCGAGATCGGCGCGGTGCTGAACCTCCATCCCGAGCATCTCGACTGGCACCTCGGCATCGAGCGTTACTTCCGCGACAAGATGCGCCTCGTCGGCACGATGGACGGGCGCCATCCGCGCGTCTCGGTGCTGAACGCTCGCCAGGCCTACCCCGAAGGCACGGTGCCGCCGTCCGGCGTCTTGCGTTTCGGCGACCCCGCGGGCTTCCACGTCCGCGAGGGCGCGGTGTGGCGCGGCGAGCGACGGCTGGTCGACGGCCGCGACCTGGCACTGCCCGGCGCCCACAACCTCGACAACCTCGCCGCGGCGCTCGCGATCGTCGAGGCGGCGGGCGTCGACGCCGCGGCGTTGGCGCCCGAGGCGCGCGACTTCCGCGCGCTGCCGCACCGGCTGGCGCCGCTCGGCGTGCGCGACGGGTTGCTCTGGGTCGACGACAGCATTGCCACCACGCCCCACGCCACGCTGGCGGCGCTCGCGCACTTCGCCGACCGGCCGGTCACGCTGCTGGTCGGCGGCCATGATCGCGGCCTCGACTGGTCCGGCTTCGCCGCGGCGATCGTGCCTGCGCCGCCGCACCGCATCTTGTGCTTCGGTGCCGCGGGCGCGCGGATCGCCGCGACGCTCGCGAGGGCGCCCGAGCTTGCGCCGCGGGTCGCGCGGCTCGCTACGCTCGACGAGGCGATCGCCGCGGCGCGGCAGGTCACGCCCGAGGACGGCGTGATCCTGCTCTCGCCGGGCGCGCCGAGCTTCGATGCCTTCCGCGACTACGCCGAGCGCGGGCGGCACTTCGCAGCGGCCGGCGGTTTTCCGGCCGAGGTCGGCACCATCGAGGGAGTGGGCTTGTGAGCGAGGTCATGCGCTATCGGGTCTGGGACGGGCCGGTGCGGCTGTTCCACTGGCTCATCGTCGCGATCGTTCTGGCGCAGTGGGCCAGCGCCGAGTGGAACCTGCTGTCGATGGACTGGCACTTCCGGCTCGGCTACGTGATGCTGGGCCTGGTGATCTGGCGAGTGCTGTGGGGTTTCTTCGGCAGCGAGAACGCCCGTTTTGCGCATTTCGTGCGCGGGCCCGGCGCGGTGGCCCGCTACGCCCCGACCGTGTTCGAGCGGCGGCCCGACGCGATGGCCGGGCATAATCCACTCGGCGGCTGGTCGGTCGTGGCGCTGCTCGCAGTGCTGTTGGTGCAGGCCGGCAGCGGCCTGTTCTCGAGCGACGACATCTTCCGCTTCGGGCCGCTGGCCGGGCGCGTCTCCGCAGACATGGTCGATGCGATGACCGACCTGCACGAGGGGCTGACCAACGGGTTGCTCGCGCTGATCGCACTGCACCTTGCCGCAATCGGCTGGCACCTGGTCTGGAAGCGCGAGAACCTGATCACGGCGATGATCACCGGGCGTCGCGCCTTCGACCTTGACCCCGGCCTGCGCTTCGCCGGCTGGCTGCGCGCGCTCACCCTCGGCGCCGTCAGCGGCGGCATCGTGTGGGCGATCGTGAGCTGGGGGCAGGCCGGCTGATCGCGGCCGCTTTCGCGGGCAGGTCGAGCGGGGCTCGCCCCGCTCGGGTCTGGTTCTCGCGAGGCGTGCCCGCGCCGGCCAAGTCCGGCGCCACGAGGATCGCCGATGCCGGACGTGTGCCGGGCGAGCCCGGCACCACAACGTCGCCTCAATCGGCCTTGTACTTGTCGTGGCAGGCCTTGCAGG
>CALDVP010000158.1 GCA_937924195.1 uncultured Lysobacterales bacterium | reverse complement strand
AACGCACCTGGGGATACACCCACTCGACCGATCTGGTCCGCGAAATCGTCAAGGACCGGATGTATCCGACGACCGTGGACGGGCTCACGCGGGCGATGCAGGCGCTGGCGAAGTAGTCCGGACTCGGTATGAGCCAGACGTGTACACGCTCAAGAGCGTGCGCTCATGAGCGCACGAATCGGCACCCAGAACGCTGCATCCAGGGCTCGCGCACGCTCGTAGCGGACGCGCGCACCGGCGATATCGCCCTTGGCAGCGAGCAGTTCGCCGACCGCCACCTCGGCAGGTGCAAGGTCGCGATGCCACGTGGCGAGCCGATGGATGTCCTTCTCGGCGTGCGCAGCGCCAAGCACTCGAAGTTTCAGCCGCGCAACGTAGCACTGGCCGACCACCGATTCAACGGGAATGCCTGAACGCTCGAGCGCCGCCTTGGCTGCCTCGACATCGTTGCGCAACAGCGCGCATTCAATCTGTTCTGGCGCCAGCTCGGGCGGAAACGTGGCCTCATCGAGCACACGCCACATTGCATCAGGCCCTTCGCGCTCGAGTGCGCAGCGGGCAGCGATGCGCGCCTTTACCGGAGCAGAGCCTATGGTCGACTGGATGCGCTCGAGCGCAGGGACGTCGTCGCGAGCCCAGGCCATCTCATGGAGGGAAAAGTGCATCTGCTCGGCGGAGACCGCACCATCACTCAATGGAACCCGCGACAGCAGCGTGCGATAGGCGGGTTCGGCCCGGCTCGACTGGCCCTGTGCGAGGGCGAGAGCGACCTGGCCCCACAGTACCTCGCTTTCGTCCGCGGCAATTTCAGCGGCGCGATCGAGGTGTCGGCGCGCCTCGCCCAGCTCACCGCGAGCCGCGCACTCGTACATGGCTCCGATCGCGGCGGCGTACAGCGCACGCGCTTGTTGGGATCGCTCGTGAAGTCTCCTCGGTCCCTCGCCGGCTGCCTCCGACGCGGTCTCAGGTAACGGGTCCTGCAGACGCAACCACCCAGCGACCACGAGCCAGCAGGCGACTGGCGCAAGCAACGTCCCGTGCGGCGGAACGCCGGATGCCGCCGCCACAGCGACCACACCGAACGCCACGGCGGCCGCCAGAAGGAACGTGCCGAGGCGCGTGCCAGCCCCGGGTGTTCCCGGCCAGAGAACCGTCAGCGCCAAAGACGTGGCAGCGATACCGACCAACGGCCAGGCAGAAACAGCGGCTTGGCCGAGCGGTACGGTCGGATCGGCCAATGGCGGCAGTGCCGCCGGTTCAACGCCCGCCCACCTCAGGTAGCCCTGCACCGCAGCGAGCATCGCCAGCAGCACGAGGAAGCCGACCAGCGGTACGAGCCATGTCCAGCGCCCCAGACGCTCTCGCCCGAGCAGAGCCAAGGCGGCCAGCCCGGTCGCCGCAGCGAGCCAAGCGCCGCCCCGCCCAAGACTGGCGAGGATCACCAGCGCAGCCGCTGCAAGGCCGCCCCAAGCCAGCAGGCGCGAACGTGCGGCTTGATGTTTCGGCGCAAGGACGCCGCGTGTCGCCGCACCCACTACAACTGCCACAAGCGCGACTGCCAGCATGGTCACCGGGTGAATGCCGACCCGCGCAAGCCCGATGAGTGCTGACAGCACGAGCGCAGCCACGAGCACGATGCCCTGACCGACGATGAAGCGCGCCGTCCAGGCGGCAGGCCGCCACCGGGACACACCTGCCGTGAGGAGCGCGAGCAGCGCCACGCCCAAAGCCCACCACAGGCTCAGCGGCAATGCGCGAACGGGTTGTCCCGCGCCACGGAGGGCCGGTCGCGCTTCGAACCACTCCTCGATGAGCCACGAGATCGCGTCCCCCGGCGCAGCCGCCACAGTCCGCGGCTCGAAGCCAAGGGGCACCGGGCTCGCCCCGCTGGCGCGCACGACAACGGCGAGCCGCGCAATCGTCCCGGCCCAGTCCCGGTGCCCGACGAGTTGCAGCACATGCGTCCGCGGTTCGCTCGATGGCTCGAGGCGATAGCGCTGGCTCACCGGTCGGTCGAGTGCACCCAGTCGGGCCCACGCGATCTCGATCTCGATGGGCAACGCGTGGGCATCGACCCGCAAGCGCAGCGCGGGCCGCGTCTCCGCACGCAGATCGAGCGCCGAGGCGATGATTCCACCGGTGCTCGCTCCCGCGGGCAACTGCCACGATCCATCTGACGCCCGTACGAGCGGCGCGGCGGGTACCGCCTGAAACTCGGGCGTGGACGCGACGAGCCCAAGCCGCCAAGCGCCGAGGAGCAGCAGTTGTGCCGCGAGCGCGAGGACGAGCGCGACGACTGCGGCTGCAACGCCCAACCGACATGCGCCACGCTCGACCTGAGCGAATGCCTTCGCCCGTTGCCACCCGCGCGACCATGGCGCGAACAAACCGGCACCATCGAATGAAAAAGCTGCTGCCAAGATCGTGCGTGTGCGACCGGTGCGCGGGGCGGGTGGAAAGCTGGAATTCTGACCGATGCCGGAGGTCTCTCTGGCCCCGGAAACAGACCGAGGCGTCAGAGATGCGTGCGCACCTGCCAGAGCTCGGGGAAGAGCACGATGTCGAGCGCGCGCCGGAGATAGCCCACGCCGCTCGTGCCGCCGGAGCCTGTCTTCTGCCCGATCAGCCGTTCGACCGTCGTCACATGGTTGAAACGCCAGCGGCGGAAGTTGTCTTCCACGTCGACCAGTTTCTTGGCGAGGTAGTAGAGGTCCCAGTGCGCCCGCGTCTCGCGGTAGACGGCGAGCCAGGCCGCGAGCACGGCCTCCGATGCCTCCGGCGGTGCGTCGTAGCGCAGGCGGAGCGCGCTCGGCGCGAGCAAGCCGCGCTCCGCAAGGGCGGCGAGCGCGATGTCGTAGAGCGACGGCGCATCGAGGATGGCCGCAAGGCGGGCGTGATGCGCGGGCTGCTCGGCGAACGGCCGGAGCATGTAGCGCTGACGGTTGCCGAGCAGGAACTCGATCGTGCGGTACTGCCAGCTCTGGAATCCGCTTGCCTTGCCGAAGGCGTGGCGGAATCCCAGATAGTCCGCAGGCGTCATGGTCTTGAGCACATCCCACGCCCCGCCCATTTGCTCCTGCGACCGGGCCACGCGCGTGAGCTTCTTCATCGCCGGCTCGAACCGTCCCGAGACGAGCTCGCGCATCGCCGCCTCGAGCTCGTGGATGATGAGACTCATCCAGACTTCCTGCACGTGATGGATGGCGATGAAGAGACGCTCATCGTGTGCCGCCGTGAGCGGCGCCTGGGCGCCAAGCAGTTGCTCGAGCCGCAGGTAGCCCGAGTAGCTGAAACTGTCTTCGAAGCGGGTGTGGACCTGCGCAGTGTGCCGCTCGAAGTCGCCCGGGTCGGGGTGCGCGTCGGGCGTGTCTGGGCTGCTCATGCGAGCTCCTTGGATCAAGGAGGTCGATAATCCCTGCATGCTCGCTCGCCTGCAAGGAATCCTCGTCGCCAAGCATCCGCCGACCGTCGTGATCGACACGCCGGGTGGCGTGGGCTACGAGGTCGACGTACCGATGAGCACGTTCTACGGCCTGCCGGCCATCGG
>CALDVP010000157.1 GCA_937924195.1 uncultured Lysobacterales bacterium | reverse complement strand
GCGGCTCGGCATTCCGGTCGGGCGCCGGTTGTAGGGCGTTCGGCGTTGACGGGCCGTGGTGGCCCTTCGTTTCGTTTCCGGGCCTCAGGCGGCGGCGGGCTGCCGGACCTCGCGCGCGAGGGTCTCCGCGGCAGCGAACTGCAGCCGCGCGAGTTCGGCGTAGAGCCCACCCTTCGCGACGAGTTCCGCGTGGGTCCCGACGTCGACGATGCGACCGCGATCCATCACCACGATACGGTCGGCGCGCAAGACGGTCGCGAGGCGGTGCGCGATCACGATCGTCGTCCGCCCGGCCATCAGCCGGTCGAGCGCCTGCTGCACCAGCGCCTCGCTCTGCGCGTCGAGCGCCGAGGTAGCCTCGTCGAGCAGCAGGACCGGAGCGTCCTTCAGCAGCGCCCGCGCAATCGCGATCCGCTGCTGCTGGCCGCCGGAAAGACGCACCCCGCGCTCGCCGAGGTGGCTGAGGTAGCCCTCGGGCAGCTCGCGCAGGAAGCCATCGGCCTCGGCCGCCCGCGCGGCCGCTTCGATCTCGGCGTCGCTGGCGCCTTCGCGACCGAGGGCGATGTTGTCGCGCGCCGTGGCGCCGAAGATCACCGGATCCTGCGGCACCAGCGCGATGGCGCCGCGCAGCCACGCCAGCGGCAGTGCGCGGACGTCGTGACCGTCGAGCAGGATCCGACCCTGCTGCGGGTCGTAGAAGCGCGCCAGCAACTGGAACACGGTGCTCTTGCCGGCGCCCGAGGGGCCGACGAGGGCGACGGTCTCGCCGGGCTCGATGGTGAGCGAAACCCCATCGAGCGCGGCGGCGTCGGGGCGTGACTGATAGTGGAAGCGCACGCCCTCGAGCTCGATCTCACCGCGGGCGCGAGACGCGGGCGCGACGGCGCCAGGCGCCTCCACGATCGCAGGCCGCGTCGCCAGCAGTTCGCCGATGCGCTCCATCGCGCCGGCCGCGCGCTGCACGTCGCCCCACACTTCGCTGAGCGCGCCGACCGAGCCGGCCAGGATCACCGCGTACAGCACGAACTGCCCGAGCACGCCCGGGGTCATCTCGCCGGCGATCACCGCGCGGGCTCCGACCCAGAGCACCGCGGTGATCGCCCCGAAGACGAGCACGATCACCAGCGCGGTCAACAGCGCACGCATCGCGATACGTCTGCGCGCGACGGCGAGCAGGGCGCTGATCCGATCGTCGAAGCGGGCCGCGCTCGCGCGTTCGCGGACATAGGACTGGATCGTGTGGATCGCCGACAAGGTCTCGCCGGCCTCCGCGGCGACATCGGCGATGCGGTCCTGGCTGCTGCGAGACAGGGCGCGAACACGGCGGCCGAACAGGATCATCGGCAGCAGCACGAGCGGGATCACCAGCGCCGCGTACGCCGCCAGCGTGGGGCTGGTCCAGACCAGCAGGCCGGCGGCACCGAGGAAGGTCACGAGGCTGCGAACCGCGACCGAGGCGCTCGAACCGACGACGGTCTGCACCAGCTCGGTATCGGTCGTCAGGCGCGACTGGATCTCGCCGGTGCGCGTACGCTCATAGAAACCGAGGTCCAGCGCGAGCAGGTGGTCGTAGACGGCGCGACGCAGATCCGCGACGACGCGCTCGCCGAGCATCGATACGAAGGCGAAGCGCAGCGCGGTGGCAATCGCCAGCACGACCGCGACCCCGAGCAGGGCAGCAAAGTAACGGTCGATGAAGCCCGCGTCGGCGGCCGAGAAGCCGTGGTCGATCATCTGCCGGACCGCGTAAGGCAGTGCCAGCGTCGCGCTCGACGACAGCAGCAGCGCCAGCAGCCAGCCGACCAGCAGCCCGCGCTGCCTGCGGACATACGGCCAGGCTGCGGCGAGGGGGGCGAGGCCGCGCGTGCTGCGCGGACGATCGGGGATCTCGCTCACGGGTGGGCGCTGGCCGGTTGGGTTGCGGGCATCGGGAAGGACGGCGGGATGAAGACGACTGGCCTTCGATTGTAGGCGTCGACCATCGATGGATCGGCGAAAATCGCGTGATGGACCCCGCACGCTTCACTGGTATCGATCGGCTGTACGGCGTCGGCACGCTGGCGCGCCTGGCACGGGCCCACATTGCGGTGGTCGGCATCGGCGGCGTCGGCTCCTGGGTGGCCGAGGCGCTTGCGCGATCGGGCGTCGGCCGCCTGACGCTGGTCGACGGCGACGCGGTCTGCGTCTCGAACGTCAATCGCCAGATCCACGCCCTCGAGGGGACCTTCGGGCGCCCCAAGGTGGCGGTGATGGCCGATCGCGTGCGCGCGATCTCGCCGAGGCTGGAGGTCCATCCCGTCGAGTCCTTCGCGACGCCGGACAACCTCGCCGAGCTGCTGCCGACCGACCTGACCTATCTGGTCGACGCTTGCGATGCGGTCCGGGCCAAGGTCGCGATGGTCGCCGGCGCGAAACGCCGCAAGCTGCCGGTGATCACGATCGGTGCCGCCGGCGGACGCATCGATCCGGCCCGCGTCGACTGCCGCGACCTCGCGAAGACGGTCAACGATCCACTGCTGGCCGAGGTCCGGCGACGGCTGCGCGATGAGCACGGCTGGACCCGGAATCCGAAACGCTACTTCGGGGTCCGGGCGATCTACTCGCTCGAGCAGCCGCGCTACGTCCAGCCGGATGGGTCGGTGGCCTGCGTGCGCGATCCGGAATCGGCCGGACCGCTCCGGCTCGACTGCGCCGGCGGCTTCGGCGCCGCGATGCACGTGACCGCGAGCTTCGGGATGCTGGCGGTCGCGCGGATCATCGACCGGATGCTCGAGCGCGGGCTGGTCTGAGCGCCGGTGCCGAATGCGGCCGGGTATCGATCGTCGGCCCCGGGCGCATGCCGAGCAGAGGCCGAACCCCTACGTGGACCACGTCGTCACCCTGCACCACTTCTTTGTGCGCAAGGTGATGCTGATGCGCTACTCCTGCGCCTTCGTGCTGATGCCGGGCGGTTTCGGCACCCTCGACGAATTGCTGGAGGCGCTGGTGCTGATGCAGACCGGCAAGCTCGAGCGTTTCCCCGTGATCAGCATGGGCCAGGCCTTCTGGAGCAATCTGCGCCGCTTTCTGAAGGAATCCCTCATCGAGAGCCGGACGATCGACTACGACGACCTCGACCTCTGGCGCGTGACCGACGATCCGGCCGAGGCCGTGACGGTGATCCGGGATGCCTGCATCGAGCGGGGGGTCGGGACCGCGCTGGAGTGTCGCAGGCCGTGAGCGTCGGCGCGCGAATCCGGAGACTCGTCGCCTTGCCTCTGGCTTTCGTCGTCGCCGGTTGCGCGGCATCGCCCACAGGCTCCACCGCGGCGTAGGAGGACATGTCGACGATCGAGGTGGCCGTGACCCGGCCGGCACAGCCGTCGCTGCCGCCGGGCGCCCGACTGAGCGTGACGTCGCCGACATCGGGCGCGTCGGCGCGCCGGCCGTGGTCCTCCTCGAGACCACCCTGGTCGAGGCGAAGGCCGTCCACCGGCGCTGAGCGCGAGGTGTGGCTCGATCGCGACCGCACGGCGAACCGGCGCGTGCCGCGGCGTCTCAGAGTCGAGTCACGTGCCAGTCCAGCACCCGGCCGTCCCGATAGGGCATCACGCCATGGAAAGGTCGCGGGTCGGCGTCGAACACCAACGGCAGGAAGTGGCGATCGCCTTCCCACAGCGGCAGGTCGAGCACGCGGTCGATCTCGATCCATTCGAGCGAGCCTTCCGCGTTCGCGGCAGGGACATCCCCGCGCCAGTCGTCGATCACGAAGACGAAGCCGAACCAGTCCTCGCCGGCGCGTCCGAAGCCTGGCCAGTTGAGGGTGCCGCGCAGCCGCATCGCGAGGATCTCGAGACCGGCTTCCTCCCTCAGTTCGCGTCGCATGCCGTCGGCGACGGCCTCGCCGCGCTCGAGCTTGCCACCGAGGCCGTTGTACTTGCCGAGATGCGGGTCGCCGGGCCGGGCGATGCGGTGCACCATCAGGACACGGCGACGATCGCGCGAGAGCACGTAACCCAAGGTCGCGAGGATCGGGGAGTAGGGCACGAGGCGCCGATGACGATCGGTCGAGAGACGGTTTTGGGCGGAATGGTCGCGCATCTAACCCGCGCTGCGTGCATCGACATCGGCGATCCGGCGTTCGATCCAGGCGACCAGTTCCGGCGCGGTCGCACCACCGCGCGTGAACCCGAAGGCGTGCTCGGGATCGAGGTGGCGGTCGAGCCAGATGCCGCCGCGCCCGGGTCGCGGCGGATGCGTTGCGGCGAGCCAGAGTGCCGTATCCGCGCCCTGCTCGGCGGTGCGGAGGTAACGGGCGAGGATGCGCCGGAAGCCGGGCAGGGCGCTGCGCACGCCGTCGGTATCGACCCAGCCGGGATGCATCACGTGCGCGACGGGGGCCGAGGGGCCCAAGCCGTTCCAGTAGCGGGTGAGTTCGACCTGGGCGCGTTTGTGCTGGGCGTAGGCCGTGAAGCCGTCGTGTGCATCGGCCGAGCGCGCCTCGAGTGCGTCGAGATCGAGGCGCGCGCCGTACATGCCGCCTGAGCTCATGGACACCACGAGCCCGTTGCTGCCGAGGGCGCCGCTCCGTCGCAGCCCTTCGACCAGCACGAAGTGATTGATCAGGTTGGTCGCCACCCCGGTCTCGAGGCCTTCGACGGTCGTGCGCCAGTCATGCAGCATCACGCCGACGTTGGCGACGACGACGTCCAACCGGCCCTTTCGGGCTGTATGTTCGACGGCAGCTCGCACCGCCGAAACCAGCGCCAGGTCGACGCATACTGGTTCGATCCGCACTCGGTGTGGACCTGCAGTCTCCGCGAAATCATCGAGCTTCACCGGATCACGCGCGAGGGCGATGACCTGCGCCCCGCCGGCAGCCGCTGCGAGCGCGATCGCGCGGCCGATTCCCCCGGTCGCGCCGGTAACGACCCAGCGTTGGTCGTCGAAGCGGAGTTCGCGTCGTTCCGAGGGCGGCACACGTCGTTCGAAACCAAGCCGCGAGAAGTCGCGGAAGAACCGCGCGTAGAAGGCGAGAGCGGCGACTTGTTTCAGCATCCCGTCGAAGCTGACACGGAACGCGGCAAGGAAGGGTGATCGCCTTGCCTCTGCGGCCGCCCGGTCGCGCGCATGCGGGCGCGTCGAGCCTTGGAGTTCAGCGCGCGCGGCCGCCCGCGATTCGCAGCAGGAGCGCTTCGATCCAGGCCGGGAGGACCTGCATGAGTCGGTCGTGCCGGGTGGCCTTGGCCATGGCCGGAGCGACATCGTCGCGCAGCCGTGCGTATTCGTTCTGGACCGTGATGAGCGTCGTCTTGAGCTTCGCAAGCTCGGCCTCGAGCGCGTGCCGCCGTTCCTCTGCCGCGCGCTTCTCCGACTCCGCCGCGGCTTTCAACGCTTCGATCTCGCTCGCGAGTTCCTCGGCACGGCGGTCATCGGAACCACGGCTTCCGAAGGTCTCGGCCAGTCTGGCCTCGAGCCCAGCGATCCGGGCCTCGGTCTGCCGCAACTGGCCAATCGCCTCGTCGCGTTGACGCTGGACGTCGATCAGGCGCGAACCGAGGCTCTGGGCCTCCTGGTCGCGCTGGCGCAGAATCGATTCGAGTTGCTCCCGCAGCGCGGTCGAATCGGAGATGGCGATCTTCAGGCGCTCGTTCTCGGCCGCCAACTGCGCGACGTTCTGCAGGAGCTGGGCGCTGGCACGATCGGAGCCAACGGATTCGGGCATGGGCTGAGGCAAGGGGGGCGTCCGGCTTTCGAAGTTCATCGCGCGATGGGCTACGTGTCGCGACTGATGCGGGAACCAAAGCAAAACCGGTGCCAACCGCGACGTGACCCGCTGGCGGCGTCGCTGTGCTGCAGGACCGCCGGAAGTGGACGCTCAGCGGCAGCTTGCGACGCTGCTTGCGCCATGGCGCCGCGCCAATGGACCCAAGGCGTACTCGAATCGGGATTTTTTTACATAATATACATTAGACGCTTTTCTGAGCCATCTCAATCACCCTCGCGCCGTGATCAGCCGGGCCGCCGCCCGCGCGATCACGGCCTCCTCATCGACCACGAACCGACGGACGGCAACGCGCGAACTCGCGGCCTCAAGTCTCACGGCATGGCCCTGGGTGGCCCCTTCATCGATCGCAACCCCGATCCAGCCCAGACGCTCGCAGACACGACTGCGAATCGCGGGCGAGTTCGAACCGATTCCACCGCTGAAGACCAGGGTGTCGATACCGCCCATCGCCGCGATCGTCGCGCCAGCCTCGAGGACGATGCGGCGAACATAGACGTCGATCGCGAGTCGCGCTTCCGGATCATCGCGCGCGAGCAGCTCCCGCAGGTCACCGGTCCCGGCGAGTCCGCGCAGTCCCGACTCGCGATAAAGCAGATGCTCGACCGCGGCCACGTTGCCAAACTCCTGGACCAGGGCCAGCACCAGCGCCGGATCGAGCGATCCCGCACGGGTCGCCATCACGAGGCCGTCGAGGGCGCTCCAGCCCATCGTGTTGCGGACGCTCCGTCCGCTCACGATTCCGGTCAGACTGGCACCGCCGCCAAGATGTGCGACCAGCACCCGGCCCGTCGCGCGTTCCGGTGACTCCTCGGCGAGCGATGCCATCACCGACTCGCAAGCCAGTCCGTGGAAACCGAAGCGGACGAAGCCGCGCTCCGCGAGATTGCGCGGCAGCCCGTAGAGCCGCTCCTCCGCGGGATGACCGGCATGAAAGGCGGTATCGAAGCAAGCGACCTGCGGGAGATCCGGTCGGGCGCCCGCGAGCGCGCGGACGGCCGCCAGACCGGCCGGCTGGTGCAGCGGCGCCAGCGGCGCCAAACGCTCCAGTTCCCCCAACACCGCCTGATCGATCCGCGCCGGCGCGACGAACTGGCGCCCCCCGTGCACGATCCGGTGACCGGCTGCAAGCAACTCGAGTCCGCTGGTCGCAAGCGCCGGATCCAGCCATTCGAGCAGATGAACGATGGCGTCGCCCAGCCGATCCGGGCCCTCTCCGTCGTCCGGCACGCCTGGGATGGGGTCACCGACGCGGGTGATCGACAGCCGCGTCCGATGGCCCTCGAGCGCATACTGACCGCGCAGCAGGCACTCGGACGGCGGGGCCGAGGCGTGCAGCGCGAACTTGAGGCTCGTGGAGCCGGCGTTGATCGCCAGGACGACGGCGCTGCCCACGGGCGTCAGATCGCGAAGCGCGCAGCGTCGAGGGTCCGCTGCTGGCACCAGTGGACATACAGCGCGGCGACCGCGCACGACGATACCCGCGCCGGCAGCGTATCGGCCCGGCTGTTCAGGATCACTGGCACGCGCGCGCCGATGACGATCCCCGCAGACTCTGCATTGGCGAGGAAGGACAGACTCTTTGCCAGCATGTTGCCGGCCTCGAGGTCCGGGACCACTAGGACGTTGGCCCTGCCTGCCACTGGCGACGCGATGCCTTTGAGGCGCGCCGCCTCCTCGTTGATTGCGTTGTCGAGCGCCAGCGGTCCGTCGAGCAGCGCGCCGGTGATCTGGCCACGGTCGGCCATCTTGCACAGCGCCGCCGCGTCGAGGGTCGATGGGATCTTCGGGTTCACGCTCTCGGTCGCCGACATGATCGCAACCCGCACCTCGGCGAAGCCGAGCGCCTTCGCAAGTTCGATCGCGTTCTGCACGATGTCGCGCTTCTCGGCGAGTCCCGGGGCGATGTTGACCGCGCCGTCGGTCACGATCAGCGGATTCGCGCGCCCTGGCAGGTCCATCACGAAACAGTGGCTCATGCGCCGGTCGGTGCGCAGACCCGCTCGCTCATCGAGCACGGCGTGCAGCATTTCATCGGTATGCAGGCTGCCCTTCATCAGCGCAGCCACCCTGCCGGCGCGCGCCAGCTCCGCGGCCCTGGCCGCCGCGGCGTGGCTGTGCGGAACATCGAGAAGTTCGATGCCCTCGAGCGATAGTCCCTGCGCGTCGGCGAGCCGCTCGAGTCTCCCCCGCGGCGCGACGATGACCGGCGCGATCAGATCGGCGCGCGCGGCGATCAGCGCGCTCTCGAGCGAAGGCTGGTCGCAAGGGTGGACGACCGCGGTCGGCAGCGGATCGATGTCGCGGCAGCGCTCCAGCAGGCGCTGCCAGCGTTCGATGCCGTGGGTCTGGATCATCGCGTGGTATCTCCGGACTGCTTGTTCGAGCCTCGAGTGGACGGCCCACGCACGCACGCGTGTCAGCGATCGCCCTCGACGACCGCAAGCCGGATGCCGTCTGCGAGCCGCGAATCGGGGAACACGACCACTCGCTCGCCGGCCGCGAGGCCCGACAGCACTTCGGCCCAGTCCGCTCCACGTCGACCGACCCCGACCTGCCGCGAGCGCGCCCGCCCGCCGTCGTCGACATAGACGAACCAATCCCCCTGGCTCCGGTACAGGGCCGCCGCCGGAACCCTCAGCGCATCGTCCCGTCGCCACGTGACAAACGCCACCTCGACCCGGAAACCGTCGCCCAGTGTCGCCCAGCCCGAAGCGGACCCCTCGGGATCGAGCAGCACGCGCACGCGCTGCTCCTCGACGCCGAGCGCCGAGATCTTGGTGAAGCCGCCCGGCTCGATGCGCCGCACCCGCGCGGACAACTCCCCTTCCCCGCCCCAGCGCAGCACCCGGGCCGCCTGCCCCGGCTCTAGCGCCACGGCCTGCGTCGACAGGACCTCGACCACGAGCTCGAGCTCGCGCGGATCCCCGACCTCCAGAATCGGCGTCCCGACCGCGACCGGCGATGGTCCCTCGATCAGGCGCCGGATCACCACGCCGGTGGCCGGCGATGGCAATCGCAGCACGGTCGCGCCGCCGGAGCGGCCCTCCTCGGCGAGCAGCGCCTCGATCGAGGCCAGCCGATGGCCGGCGGACGCCGAATCGGCCCGCGCCGCGACGAGAGCTGCCTCATCCCGCCGCTCGGCGGCGCGGGCGGCGTCGAGCGTGCTCTCGGCCACGAGGCGACGTGCGGCGAGCTCTCCGATCCGCCGCGCCTCCGAACGACTCAGGGCGGCCGCCGTCTCCGCGGCCCGCACGCGCGCCCCGGCCGCGGCCACGGCATCGCGCGCCGCCGCCGCCTCGGCGAGCAGGCGGGCGCGGTTCGCAGGATCGATGAGCGCGGCGACCGAGGGTTCGAGCTCGGCGACCGGCTGCCCGATCTCGACCGGATCACCCTCGCGCAAATCGACCCGCCGGACGGTGCCGGCGACCGGCGCCGCGACCAGCCAGCGATCCTTGAGTCGCGTGCGCCCCTCCTCCTCGAATCCGACCTCGATCGGCCCGCGGTCGACCGCGCGGACCTCGACCAGCAGCGGCGACGGCCGGAAGGACCACGCCAGCACGGCGGCCAGCAGCAAGGCGGCGGAGATCGACAGCACTCGGGACCGGGTCATCGTCGGCGGCGCCTCATTCGCGGGTCTTCAACACTTCGATCAGGTCGAGCCGGGCGATCCTTTGGCGCACGACCAGCGCCGACAGCAAGGCCGAGACCACCATGGCGCTCGCCGCAAGAGCGTAGGTGCCCGGGCGGATCACGACCGGGATCCGGAACAGGTCCGAGGTCAGCTGGCTGCTCATGTACCAGACGAGACCGTTCCCGATCAGGAAGCCGAGCGGGATCGCGAGCGCCACCAGCAAGGCAAGTTCGCCGAGCAGGATGTAGCCAACTTCCCCACGCGTAAAGCCGAGCACGCGCAGGCTCGCGAGCTCGCGGCCACGCTCGGACAGCGCGACCCGGGCGGCGTTGTAGACGACCCCGAAATTGATCACGATGCCGAGCAGCAGCGCGACGAAGGTGAAGGTGAGCATGCTTTCGCCGATCGACTCGTAGACGTTGCGGATCTCGAGTTCGCGCACCCCGAGCCCGGCGACCCGCGGCCGCGCTTCGAGCCGTCGCTCCACTGCGTCGCGTGCGTCGGCTTCGACCAGCAGTCGCGCCCCGCCGACGACATCGCCATCGCCGAGCGCCCGGTTCAGGGCGTCGAGCGCCATGTAACCCTGCACGCCGATGTACTCGCTGGCGAAACCGACCACGGGCAGCACCACTGTGCGTCTCCGCCCTTCGAGTACTTGCACCTCGATCGTGTCGCCGGGCCGGACGCCGAGGATCTCGCCAAGCTGGTCGGTCATCAGCAGCCCCGCGTCGGGTATCGGCGCGGCGCGCAGGTCCCGGTTCACTGGGCGCTTCAGAATGCCGTCCGGCGGCAGCCCCTCGATCGCCGTGCGTTGCGCGCGAGTGCCATTGCGAAGCACGACCGGCACGTAGCGGAAGGGTTCGACGCGTTCGACGCCCGGCAAGCCCGCGAGCTCGCCGAGCGCGGCGCGTCCGACCGGCTCGACGAAGTTGACCCCGAGGTCGTTGCGCTGCGCCAGCCGGAACTGGACGTCGACCATCCAGTCGATCGCATCGTTCTGGAAGCGCCCGATCATCACGATCGCGCACGCCAAGGCGAGCCCTACGACCGAGAGCAGCGCCTTGTACGGCCGGCGTTCGATCTGGCGCACGATGATCCGGGTCGGCTGGCCGAGGCGACCGAACCCAGGCAGGCGCTCGATCAGACTCGGCCGATAGCGCTCCGGCGCCGGCGGACGCATCGCCTCCGCCGGCGGCAGGCCGGCGGCCCGGGTCACCGCCAGCGCAGCGCCGGCCAACGACGCCGCCAAAGTCACGGCGAAGCCGGTCATGACGACCGTCTCATCGAGTGAGAACGCGAGGTACGGGAACCGGTAGAACTGCATGTACACACCGGACAGCCAGTGACCCAATACCACGCCACCGGCAACACCGATCAGCGTGCCGACGCTCGCGATCAGCGCGACCACGAGGGCATAGTGACCGGCGATCGCTCCCGGACCATAGCCGAAGGCCTTCAGGATCGCGATCTGATCGCGCTGCATGCCGACCAGCCGGGTCACCACGACGTTGATCAGGAAGGCCGCGACCGACAGGAAGATCGTCGGGAACAGCCAGGCCATCGTCCCGAGCTGCCGGAACTCCTGCTCGAGAAAACGATTCGAGAGCTGGTCCTTGCGCGTGATCGCGTCGAGCCCACCGTAACGGTCGACGACCGCGTCGATCGCGGCCAGCGTCTCGGCGGTCCTGGCACCCGGCGCGAAGCGGAAGCTGGCCTGGTTGAAGGCGCCGTCCATGTCGAGCGCAGACTCGATCGCGCGGCGATCCATCCATAGGACTGCATAGCGTCGAAAGTCCGGAAACGTGGCCCCGGGCGCGATCTGGTAGACGAACTCCGGCGAACGCGCGGTTCCGACCACGACGAGCGTGTGCGCACGGCCGTGGATCGTCGCGCGGAAGGTCGAGCCGGGACGGAGGCCCTGTGCCTTTGCGAAGGCTTCACTGACCAGGACCTCGTTCCCGACCCCGGACGTCGGCAGGCGTCCGGCCTCGACGCGGACCCGGTTCAGCGGCGACTCGATGCCCGGTCCAGGCAGCGATAGCACCTGCGCGCGGATCGGGGCGTCGAAACCCTCGACCGCAAGGTTGCCGGCCGCGACCACGCGCGTCTCCACGCGCGCGATGCCGTCGATCGCGGCCAGCCGTTCTGCGACCGATTCGGGTGCCCGCTTCAGCGCCACCCATGCGTCGGCAAAGTTCTGCTCGGCGTAGTAGCGGTCGCGGGTGGCTTCGAGCGAGCGCAGCGTGGCCTGCGACATCACGAGGTTGGCGATGCCACCGGCGATCACCAGTGCGATCGCCAGCGCCTGCGAGCGCAGGTGCCAGAGGTCGCGCAGAGCCTTGCGCGACAACGCCTTCACCAGCGTAGTTCCCGGGCCGCGATCGGCGCCTCGTTGTGGTGCTCGCGTGCGATCCTGCCGTCGGCGAGATGCAGCACGCGGTGCGCCATCCGCGCGATGTCGGCGTTGTGGGTGATGACGATGGTCGTCGTGCCGAGGTCCTGGTTGACGGTCTCGATCGCCTCGAGCACGCGCACCCCGGTGCCGGAATCGAGCGCGCCGGTCGGCTCGTCGCACAGCAGCACCGCCGGGCGCTTGGCGATCGCGCGCGCAATCGCGACGCGCTGTTGCTCCCCGCCGGAGAGCTGCGCCGGGAAATGGTCGAGCCGCTCCCCGAGACCGACGAGGCGGAGTGCTTCCTCCGGTTTCATCGGCGCGGTCGAGATCTCGGTGACGATCGCGACGTTCTCGCGCGCGGTCAGGCTCGGGATCAGGTTGTAGAACTGGAACACGAAGCCGATGTGCTCGCGCCGGAACAGGGTCAGCTGCGCATCGTCGGCATCGACGAGGTCCTTGCCGTGGTACCAGACATGGCCGGAGGTCGGGGTGTCTAGGCCACCGAGGATGTTCAGCAGCGTCGACTTGCCGCTGCCGGATGGCCCCAGCAGCACCACGAGCTCGCCGGCACGGAGGTCGAGGTCGACGCCGCGCAGGGCGTGGACCTCGACCTCGCCCATCCGGTAGACCTTGCTGATCCCGCGCGCGCGGAAGACGAGTTCGTGGGCTGCATCCACCGCGCCATGCTAGCGGTCGATGCGATCGACCGCTCGAACGCGAACGCGAACGTTGTGACGCAGGCCTCGCTCGATCGTGTCGGACCCGGCGACCTCACTCGCCAGGCTCGGCCCTCTAGGAAGCGACCGACGCTCGGATGGCCACTCCCGACCTAGATCCGTCCATCGATTGGCGAGGTGGCTACGGCGGCTGCCCCGAGCCCGTCGGGTCGGAAACTGCTGAGATCCGCCAGTCCGACACCATTGATGCCGAAACCCGGATCCTGCGCGCCGTCGCCGTCCGTCGCGACCACTGGCGCCGAGGCGGCCAGCGCTGCGGCGAGCAGTCCCAAAGCCGCTTTGGATTGAAGGGTCCAACCGATCGATCGAGTCTTGATCATCAGTGAGCCCCCTGAGTCGATGCAGCGGAGGAATCTCCGGCGCTGACCATCCATGCGCATCGCGGAGCCGGCAGGGATCACGCCATCCGTGCGGCAAGACGCACCAGGTTCCCGCAGCATCCATGTTTCGCCGCGTGCGACCATGGCCAGCCTGCGCGAGAACGCGCCGGCAGGGCATGTCTGCGGCCGCGGGCCGCACACCGGTCCGGAAGCGATTCCCGACCCTCTCCGACGCCCACCGCAGCTTCGCGATCTCAGCCATCCCGAATTGCCAGCCGCCCCGCCTCGGTCCGGGCGAACGCAAATATCTGCATTGCAGCGACCAGTTGCCGTGATCGCGTGGTTCGCGACCGAACGGTCCGAACTCAAGTTCGCCGCCGTGTGATCACCGCCGTGACGGTTCGTCGGCAATCGCCTATCGATCGCAGCTAGGCGAATCCGGCGGCAACGGAATGCCTTCCTCCTCCCCGGGTACCCGGCCCATCCGCTGGGCCGCCCAATCGTCGGCGGCCTGCGCGATGCGCTCGCGGCGACTCGAGACGAAGTTCCACCACATGTGGCGACGGCATTCGAGCGGCGCGCCGCCGATCACGACGAGACGTGCCTTGGTGCCAGCCGTGATCCGGGCGCCCTGCCCGGCCGGCAGCACGCGCAGGATCGTCGGCGGAAGGACCACGCCATCGACCTCGAGCCGGCCGTCCAGCACGTAGACCGCCAGCTCGTCGCCGCGCGCCGGCAGCTCGAAGGCGACGCCACCTTCCAGCGCGATATCGAGATACAGAGTGCTGGCGAGGGTCGGCACCGGGGAACTCAGGCCAAAGGCATCGCCGACCAGCACCCGGACCGACGCGCCGTCGATCATGCGCTCCGGGATCGAGGACGCCGGGGTGTGGCTGAAGTCGGGCTCGGCCTCCTCGTGCGCAACCGGCAACGCGGCCCAGAGCTGCAGCCCCTCGAGGGCCATGCCGCCCTCGCCGGCGAGTGCCGCCCAGCGCTCGGAATGCACCACGCCGCGTCCGGCGGTCATCCAGTTGATCGCGCCGGGTTCGATCACGCGGTCGGTGCCGAGACTGTCGCGATGACGGATGCGCCCGGCCAGGAGGTAGGTGACCGTCGCAAGGCCGATGTGCGGATGCGGCCGGACGTCGTCGGTGTCCCGGGTGACGGTGGTTGGCCCGAAGTGGTCGAAGAACACGAAGGGACCGACCGACTGCCGGCGGGCATCCGGCAGCAACCGGCGCACGGTGAAGGCGCCGCCGAGGTCCTTGACGTGGCCGGTCAGATCAAGGGCTTCATGCATGACTGGGCCTCCCGCTCGACCTTCGGAACGTCGACCTGCTCAGCCGATCACGTCGCGATCGAACCAGGGACGGAGCGCCTCCGGGATCGCGATGCTGCCGTCCTCGCGCTGGTAGTTCTCCATCACCGCGATCAGCGCGCGACCGACCGCGACCCCCGAACCGTTCAGCGTGTGCAGCGGCTCTGGCTTGCCGGTCGCCGGATTACGCCAGCGCGCCTGCATCCGCCGCGCCTGGAAGGCACCGCAGTTCGAGCACGAACTGATCTCGCGATATGTTCCCTGCGACGGCAGCCAGACCTCGAGGTCATAGGTCTTCTGCGCGGCGAAGCCCATGTCGCCGGTCGACAGCAGCATGCGGCGATACGGGAGCCCCAGGCGCTCGAGCACGATCTCGGCGCAGCGGGTCATGCGTTCGTGCTCGGCGTCGCTCTCGTCCGGTCGCACGATCGAGACCAGTTCGACCTTCTCGAACTGGTGTTGACGGATCATGCCGCGCACGTCGCGGCCGTAGGCGCCGGCCTCGGCGCGGAAGCACATCGAGTGGGCGGTCATGCGCTGCGGCAGTTCCGCGTCCTCGACGATGCGCTCGCGTACGAGATTGGTCAACGGCACCTCGGAAGTCGGGATCAGGTAGCGGCGCGTCTCCCCGGTCTGCGTCGCGAACAGGTCCTCCTCGAACTTCGGCAGCTGGCCGGTGCCCTGCATCGTCTCGGGCAGGACCAGCAACGGCACGTTGACCTCGAGGTAGCCGTGCTCGCGCACGTGCAGTTCCAGCATGAACTGCGCCAGCGCCCGGTGCAGCCGCGCGAGATCGCCGCGCAGCACGGTGAAGCGCGCGCCACTGATGCGGGCCGCGGCGTCGCCGTCGAGCCAGCCGTTGCGAGCACCGAGATCGACGTGATCGCGCGGCGTGAAGTCCAAGGCCGGGGGCTGGCCCCAGCGCTTGACCTCGACGTTGGTGCTCTCGTCAGGGCCGATGGGCACCGAGGCGTCGGGCAGGTTCGGCACCACCAGCGCGATCGCGGCCAGCTGGTCCTGGATCGCGGCCAGCCTCGCCTCCCGGGCCTTCAGCTCGTCGCCGATGCCGGCGACCTCGGCCATCAGCGCCGCGACATCCTCACCCTTCGCCTTCGCCTGGCCGATCGCCTTCGAGCGGGTGTTGCGGAGGTTCTGCAGGTCCTGCGTGCGCGTCTGCACCGCCTTGCGCTCGGCCTCGAGGGCTTCGATCGCGGCGACGTCCAGCTCGAAGCCGCGCGTTGCGCGCAGGCGTTCGGCGGTCTCGTGGAGGTGGGCGCGGAGGGCGTTGGCGTCGAGCATGGTCGAGGGGTCCGACTGGGGAATGGGGTCAGGGCTTCGGCAGCGTCACGCCGCGCTGGCCCTGGTACTTGCCGCCGCGGTCGCGATAGCTGGTCTCGCAAGGCTCGTCCGATTCGAAGAACAGCATTTGCGCCACGCCCTCGTTGGCGTAGATCCGCGCCGGCAGCGGCGTCGTGTTCGAGAACTCGAGCGTCACGTGCCCTTCCCACTCGGGTTCGAGCGGCGTCACGTTGACGATGATCCCGCAGCGCGCGTAAGTGCTCTTGCCGAGGCAGACCACGAGCACGTTGCGCGGGATGCGGAAGTACTCGACCGTGCGCGCCAGCGCGAAGGAGTTCGGCGGGATGATGCAGACGTCCTGGGTGACGTCGACGAAGCTGCCCGGATCGAAGTGCTTGGGATCGACGATCGTCGAGTTGATGTTGGTGAAGATCTTGAACTCGTTGGCGCAGCGCACATCGTAGCCGTAGCTCGAGGTGCCGTAGCTGATGCACTTGCCGCCGTCGGCGGCCTGCCGGACCTGGCCGGGCTCGAAGGGTTCGATCATGCCGTGGGCCTCGGCCATGCGGCGGATCCAGCGGTCGGACTTGATGCTCATCGGGACCCCTGGTGTCGGAGTGGCGGGGAAGCGGCGCGGCGGGGCCATAGCAGGGCCAGCAGCGCGAGGGTCAGCGCGATCGTCGCAGCCATCAGCCACGTGGGTGCCTGCGTGAAATGCCAGGCCTCGATCGCGAGATAGGCGACGCAGGACGCAATGCCCAGCCAGCGCGCCCAGGAACGCCCCAGCCACAGGCCTGTGCCCTCGACGAGGCGCAGCAGCACGTAGGCCGCGGCGAGCGCTGCGATCAGCAGCCGCTCGCGCAGCGCCTCGCCGATCATTGCGACGAAGGCCGATTCGGCCGCGGCGCGCCCGGCGAAGTGGAAGCGGTCGAGCGACGCACGCAGCAGGCGCAGCGCGTCCGGCGGGGCGAGCGCGAAGAGGCCGGAGGCGGCGATCCCCACGAACACGCCCTTGGCCCATTCGATCAGTGCGGCGGCGCGCAGCCGCCCGAGGTCTCCGCCCGTCGCGATGCCGGCCACTCAGGTGTCCTCGATCACGATGCTTGGGAAGGCAATGGTCTTGCTGCGGGCGCGAAGGGCCAGCCGCGCCGCGGTGCGGCGCGCGATCTCGCGGTAAGTCCGCGCGAGCGCTCCGTCCGGCTCGGCGACCACGGTCGGCCGGCCGCCGTCGGTTTCCTCGCGAATACGGATGTCGAGCGGCAGCGAACCCAACAGCGCGACACCATATTCGGCGGCCATCCGTTCGCCGCCACCGGCGCCGAAGATGTGCTCGACATGGCCGCAGTTCGAGCAGCGATGCAAGGCCATGTTCTCGACGATGCCGAGGACCGGCACCTCGACCTTCTCGAACATCTTGAGGCCCTTCTTCGCGTCGAGCAGCGCGATGTCCTGCGGCGTCGTCACGATCACGGCACCCGATACTGGCACACGTTGGCACAGGGTCAGGTGGATGTCGCCGGTGCCGGGCGGCATGTCGATCACGAGATAGTCGAGTTCGCCCCAGGCGGTTTCGTTCAGAAGCTGGTTCAGCGCCTGGGTCACCATCGGCCCGCGCCAGATCATTGGCGTGTCCTCGCCAACGAGGAAGCCGATCGACATCACCGCGAGCCCATGGACGCGCTTGGGCACGATGCGGTTGCCCTCAGTGTCGGGACGCCCCGCGAGCCCCAGCATTCGCGGCTGGCTCGGGCCGTAGATGTCGGCGTCGAGCAGCCCGACGCTGGCACCTTCGACCGCCAGCGCAAGCGCCAGGTTGACCGCCGTGGTCGACTTCCCCACCCCGCCCTTGCCCGAGGCGACGGCGAGCACGTTCTTGATCCCGGGCAGCGGCGTCAGCCCTTCACGGACCCGATGCGCGTGGACACGCGAGACCACATTGACGACCGCGCCGTCGATGCGGGGGTCGGACTCCAACACGGCTTGGACGGTTCGGGCGAGGTCGTCGATACAGCTGCGCCCGGGGTAGCCGAGGACGAGATCTACGGCGACGCGACGACCATCGATGGCGATCCCCCGGACGGCGCCGGAAGCCACGAGATCGCGACCGTGATGCGGGTCGACGATGGATGCGAGTAGGGCGCGGACCGCGTCCTGGTCGAGGGCAGTCATCGGGGATCGACGCGACGAGAGGAGCCTTCCATTTTACCGGCGGGCCCAGGGACGCGTGCGATACTTCACGGCTGACCTTGCCGCACCCCTCCGATGTCCGACCAGCCCCGCACGCTCGTCACCTGCGCCCTACCCTACGCCAACGGGCCGATCCACCTCGGCCACATGGTCGAGCACATCCAGGCCGACATCTTCGTGCGGGCGGCGCGGATGCAGGGCGAGCGCATCGACTTCGTGTGCGCCGACGATTCGCACGGCACGCCGATCATGCTCCGCGCCGAGCGCGAGGGCATCACGCCCGGGCAGCTGATCGACCGGATTTGGCATGAGCACCGGGCCGACCTCGCCGACTTCGGCGTCGCCTACGACCACTACTCGACCACCAACTCCGAGGCCAACCGGGAACTGACGCATCGGATCTGGCACGCGCTCGTCGCGCGCGGAGCGACCGATGCCCGAGGCGTGCGGCAGTTCTATGACCCGGCGAAGGGCATGTTCCTGCCTGACCGCTACATCAAGGGCGAATGCCCCAACTGCGGCGCCGCCGATCAGTACGGCGATTCCTGCGAGGTCTGCGGTGCGACCTACTCGCCGACCGATCTCAGAAATCCGCGCTCGGTGATTTCGGGTGCGACCCCGGAACTGCGCGAATCGATCCATCACTTCGTGCGGCTCGGCACCTTCGAAAATGAACTGCGTGCCTGGCTCGACGACCGCCGCGCCGCCGGCGGTTTGCAGCCCGAGGTTCTGAACAAACTCGCCGAGTGGTTCGGCGAGGGCCTCCGCGACTGGGACGTCTCACGCGATGCGCCGTACTTCGGCTTCGAGATCCCCGATGCGCCGGGCAAGTTCTTTTATGTCTGGGTCGATGCGCCGATCGGCTACCTCGCCGCGTTTCGCGAGCTGTGCGAGCATCGCGGCGAACCCGAGGCCTTCGTGGAGTTCTTGCGCCCCGGCCCGCACGCGCGAATGGTGCATTTCGTCGGCAAGGACATCATCTACTTCCACACCCTGTTTTGGCCCGCGATGCTGATGGGCGCCGGGCTACGCACCCCGGATGCGGTGTACGTGCACGGTTTCCTGACCGTCGGGGGCGAGAAGATGTCGAAATCGCGCGGGACCTTCGTCAACGCGCGCACCTACCTCGCGCATCTCGATCCCGATTACCTGCGCTATTACCTCGCGACCATGCTGGGCCCGACGCTGGTCGACCTCGACCTCGACCTGAAGGCTTTCGAGGAGCGGGTCAATTCGCACCTGGTCGGCAAGTTCGTGAATCTCGCGAGCCGCTGCGCGGGCTTCATCCATCGTCACTTCGACGGCCGCCTCGCCGACGCGTTGCCCGAGCCCGAAGCGGGCGACTACGCCGAGGCCGTCGCGCAGCTCGCCCGCGTGCGGCAGCTCTACGCTGCGCGCGACTATGCGCAGGCGATGCGCCGGATCGTCGAGGTCGTCGATCGCGCCAACGAGTACGTCGCCGCGAGGGCCCCGTGGGCGATCGCGAAGGACGAAGCGCGTCGTGCGGAACTGCATATCGTCTGCACCCAGGCCATCGCGCTGTTTCGACTGCTCGCCTGTCACTTGAAGCCGGTGATCCCGGCGACGATCGCGAGAGCCGAGTCCTTCCTTGCCGAGCCTGGGGGCTTCGCGCGTTTCGAGGCGGCCGACGTGCCACCGCTCGGCCGCCGAATCGCTCCGTTCGAAGCCTTGATGACGCGTATCGACCCAAAGGCCATCGCCGCCATGATCGAAGCCTCGAAGGACTCTCTCGACGACCCACCTCCCGCGGCAGCTCCGTCCGCGCAAGCGACGCCGGTCGATCCGCTGGCGCCGCGCCCGCCCAGGACCGCTGCCGAAGGGCACAGCGCGACGATCACGATCGACGATTTCGCGAAGATCGACTTGCGCATCGCGCGGATCGTCGAAGCCGAGGCGGTGCCGGAAGCCGACAAGTTGCTGCGACTCGTGCTCGATCTCGGCAGCGAGCGGCGTCAGGTCTTCGCCGGTATCAAGTCGGCCTACGACCCGGCGACGCTGGTCGGCCGCCTGACCGTGGTGGTCGCAAACCTCGCGCCGCGCAAGATGCGCTTCGGAATTAGCGAGGGGATGGTGTTGGCCGCCAGCGACGAGCGGGCCGGCCCGTTCCTGCTGGCCCCCGATGCCGGGGCCGAGCCCGGTATGCGAGTGAAGTGAGCCCGCGCTCGTTTCGCATCCCCCGATGAGCGCGAGCACCCTCGCCGACCGAATCGATCGGCTGCTGCCACAGACGCAATGCGGCCAATGCGGCTTCGCAGGTTGTCGACCCTACGCCGAGGCGCTCGCGCGTGGCGACCCAGGCGTCGACGTCGACCGCTGCCCGCCGGGTGGCGATGCTGGCGCGCGCGGACTGGCGGCCTTGCTCGGCCGCAGGGCCATTCCGTTCGATCGCGCGCGTGGCGAGCACAAACCGAGCCAGGTGGCGTGGATCGACGAATCGGTCTGCATCGGCTGCACCAAATGCATCGCCGCCTGCCCGGTCGATGCGATCGTCGGCGCAGCCAAGCAGATGCACACGATCCTCGAGGCCGAATGCACCGGGTGCGAGCTGTGCATCGCACCATGCCCGGTCGACTGCATCCATCTGGCGCCTGCCGCCGACGCGCGTCTCGCTGCGAGCGAAGCCGGTCCGCGGCGGGCGCGTGATCGTCACGCCGCCCGCCTTGCGCGCAAGGCCCGTGAAGAAGCCGAGCGCGACGCGCGGCTCAAGGCGCGGGTACCGTTCGTTTCGCCGGACGCAGTGTCGGATCCGATCGCGGCGGCGCTGGCCCGGGCCCGCGCCCGTCGCAAGGCCGTGGGCGGCGCCGACTGACATGGCAGCGCGCGCTCCACGCGGTGGCATGCCTGCCGCAGATCGGGCCGAGTTCTTCGCCCGCCTGAAGTCGCTCAACCCAAGGCCGAGCACCGAGCTCGAATACACGACGCCTTTCGAGCTGCTGGTCGCGGTAGTGCTCTCGGCGCAGGCCACCGACGTCCAGGTCAACAAGGCGACGCGCCGGCTGTTCCCGGTCGCGAATACCCCACAGGCGATCCTCGACCTCGGTCTCGAAGGCCTCAAGTCGTCCATCAGTACCATCGGGCTTTACAACAGCAAGGCCCGCCACGTGATCGAGCTGTGCCGGATCCTGCTCGAGCGTCACGGCGGCGAGGTCCCGCGCGACCGCGCAGCGCTGGAGGCGCTGCCGGGCGTCGGCCGCAAGACTGCGAACGTGGTGCTGAACACGGCCTTCGGCGAACCGACGATCGCGGTCGACACTCACATCTTCCGCGTCGCAAACCGCACAGGGCTCGCGCCCGGCAAGACTCCGCTCGCGGTCGAGAAGGCCCTGCTGGCGCGCGTGCCGCCCGAGTACCTGAAGGACGCCCATCACTGGCTGATCTTGCACGGGCGCTATGTGTGCAAGGCGCGCAAGCCCGACTGTCCGCAGTGCGTGGTTCGGGACCTTTGTCGCTATCGGCGCAAGACACCGGCCGCGAGTTGATTGCGGCGGCGATGATCGATCAGCGCTGCAGCGCCTCGCGCTCGATCTGGTCGAGCGTCGCGTGGCGCACGTCGGTCCCCTGCACGATGTAGATCAGATGTTCGGCAATGTTCGCCGCGTGGTCGGCCGCGCGGTCGATGGCCTTGGTGACCGCCAGCATGTCGAGCAGCACTGCCACCTCACCCGGGTTCGCCGCGATCTTGCGCACGATGTCAGCGGTGGTCGCTGCGGTCAGCTGGGCGATCTTCCGTGCCGAACGGAGTACGTCCACCGCAACGTCCAGCTCGCCGCGCACGAAGGCGCCGATCGCCTGTCTCAGCAGCGAGCGGGCCTCATCACTGGCCCGCTGGCTCTGGTCGAGCCAGGCCGCATCCGCCATCGCGCTCATCCTGATCGCGCCAGACAAGCGCGCGATCTTGCGCGCCTTGTCGCCGATGCGTTCGAGGTCAGTCACCATCTTCGAGATCCCGAGCACCATCCGCAGATCGCTGGCAGTGGGCTGACGGCGCGCAATGAGATGCGCGCAGTCGTCGTCGATCTCGCTCTCGAACTCGTTGACGCGGGCGTCGTTTGCAATCACGGTCTCAGCCAGCCGGCTGCGCCCCTGGGTCAAAGCCTCGGTGGCCATGCGCAGTTGATCCTCGACCAGGCCGGCCATCTCGACGATGCGCGAACGCAGCGCCGCCAGGTCGGCGTCGTACTGCTTCAAGGTGTGTTCGGTCATGTTCATCGACGGGATCCGTGAGCCGCAAGGAATGCAACTCGATCGAGGTTAGCGAAGCGCCCGCGGTGGCACATCTGCACCGTCGAGCCTGCTTCGGCGCGGTTCAGCCGAAACGGCCGGTGATGTAGTCCTCGGTCTGCTTGTTCTTCGGCCGGAAGAACAGGTCGTCCGTCCATCCGAACTCGATCAGGTCACCCAGATACATGTAGGCCGTGAAGTCCGAGACGCGCGCTGCCTGTTGCATGTTGTGGGTGACGATCAGGATCGTGACCTTGTCCTTCAGCTCGTGGATCAGTTCCTCGATGCTGGCGGTCGCGATCGGATCGAGCGCCGAGGTCGGCTCGTCAAAGAGCAGCAGTTCCGGATCGGCGGCAAGCGCCCGCGCGATGCAGAGGCGCTGCTGCTGGCCGCCCGACAGGTTCACCGCGAGGTCGTCGAGGCGATCCTTGACTTCGTTCCACAACGCCGCGTCGACCAAGGCCTCCTCGACCTTCTCGAGCAGCGTTGCTCGCTGGTTCACTCCGCGAACGCGCAGACCGTAGGCAACATTCTCGAAGATCGACTTCGGGAACGGGTTCGGCTTCTGGAAGACCATCGAAAGACGCATCCGGACCTCGATCGGATCGACATCGGGCCCGAGCAGGTTGATGTCATCCGGGAAGAATCGGATCTCGCCCTCGTAGCGATTGCCCGGGTAGAGGTCGTGCATGCGGTTGAAGCAGCGCAGGAAGGTGCTCTTGCCGCAGCCCGACGGGCCAATCAGCGCCGTGACGCGCCGATCGTAGATCGGCAGGTTGATCGCCTTCAGCGCCTGCTTCTGCCCGTAATGGAAATTGAGGTTGCGCGCTTCGGCCTTGACCGGCAGCGTGGAGAGGTCGGGTTTGGGAGCCTTGGTCGCCATGAGTCAGGAGCCGGTCCGGAGGGTTACCACTTGAGGTTGCGGCGCAGGCGCCAGCGGATCCAGATCGCGAGCCCGTTCATCAGCAGGGTCATCGCGACCAGCACCAGCGCCGCGGCCGAGGCATTGGCCTGGAAGGCCGTGTCGGGGCGGCTGGTCCAGTTGAAGATCTGGATCGGTAGCGCGGTGAAATCCGACCACAGCCAATCGAAATTGATGAACGGAAACTCGCCGTGGATCGGTGCCGGCGGCAGGAACATGATGAAGATCACCGCGCCGATGGTCACGATCGGGGCGGTCTCGCCGATTGCGCGCGACAGGCCGATGATCACGCCGGTCAGGATGCCCGGCATCGAATACGGGAGCACGTGCTGGCTCACCATCTGCCAGCGCGTCGCCCCGAGCGCATAGGCAGCCTCGCGGATCGCATTCGGGATTGCGCGGATCGACTCGCGGGTAGCCACGATCACGATCGGAAGGATCAACAGGCCGAGAGTCAGGCCAGCGGTCAGGATGCTCGCCCCGAAACCGAAGGCGTGAACGAAGAGGCCTAGCGCAAGGAGGCCGTAGACGATCGAGGGCACGCCCGC
>CALDVP010000156.1 GCA_937924195.1 uncultured Lysobacterales bacterium | reverse complement strand
CACGCGCAGGATCGCATCGCGCTTCCCACGGCGCATCGAACTCGACGGCGTCTTGCTGGATGAGGCGCTCGGCCGCGTGCTGCGGCACCCGACGGTCGGTTCGAAGTCGTTCCTCGTCACGATCGGCGACCGCACGGTCGGCGGACTCTGCCACCGGGATCCGATGGTCGGGCGCTGGCAGTTGCCGGTCGCCGACTGCGCGCTCACTCTGCTCGACTTCGACGGCGTCGCCGGCGAGGCCTTCGCAATCGGCGAGCGCACGCCGCTGGCGCTGCTCGACGCCGCCGCCGCGGCGCGGATGGCGGTCGGCGAGGCGCTCACGAACCTCCTCGCCGCGCCGATCGCGGGTCTCGGCGAGGTGCGCCTGTCGGCGAACTGGATGGCGGCGGTTGCGCACCCGGGCGAGGACGCGGCGCTGTACGACGCGGTGCGGGCGGTGGCGCTCGAGCTCTGCCCCGCGCTCGGTGTCTCGATCCCGGTCGGCAAGGATTCGCTGTCGATGCAGGCGCGCTGGCGCGACGCCAACGGCGAGCGGCGCGTGGTCTCCCCGGTCTCGCTGGTCGTCTCGGCCTTCGCGCGCGTCGCCGACGTGCGCGGCGCGCTGACGCCGGAACTAGAGCTCGGTGCGGGCGAGAGCGAACTCTGGCTGCTGGACCTCGGTGCCGGCCGCGACCGCCTCGGCGGGTCGATCCTGACCCAGTGCTTCGGGCGCTTCGGCGGCGAGCCGCCGGACCTCGACGATCCGGCGCGACTCGTCGCCTTCGCGGCGGCTGTGCGCGAGCTGGCCGAGCGCGGGCTCGCGCTCGCCTACCACGACCGCTCGGATGGTGGCGCGCTCATCGCTTCGCTCGAGATGGCCTTCGCCGCGCGCGCGGGCCTTGCGATCGAACTGCCGGACGGCGTCGATCCGCTCGCGGTGCTCTTCGCCGAGGAACTCGGCGCGCTCGTGCAAATTCGGGTCGCGGACCGCGCCGCGGTCGAGGCGGTGCTCGCGCGGCACGGCGTGGAAGCCTTCGCGCGCCGCTTCGCGGCGATCGATTCGGGCGATGCCATCGTCGTCCGGCAGCGCGGGATGGAACTCGGTCGCTGGGAGCGGATGGATCTTCTCGCGCGCTGGCACGAGACCAGCCACGCGATGCAGCGGCTGCGCGACGATCCGGATTCGGCCGACGAGGAGCGCGCGGCGCTGCTCGACCCGTCGAACGCCGGCCTCGCATGGGCGCCGGTCTTCGACCCGGCGGCGGACATCGTCGCGCCGATGATTGCGACCGGCCAACGGCCGCGGGTCGCGATCCTGCGCGAGCAGGGCGTCAATGGCCAGGTCGAGATGGCCGCGGCCTTCGATCGCGCCGGCTTCACCGCGGTCGACGTGCACATGAGTGAGCTGATCGCCGGCGCGCGCCGGCTCGAGGAGTTCGTCGGAATCGCGGCCTGCGGAGGATTCTCTTACGGCGACGTGCTCGGCGCCGGGCGCGGCTGGGCGACCACGATCCGTCACCATCTGGCGCTGGCCGACGCATTCCGAGCGTATCTCGCGGACCCGACGCGCTTTGCGCTTGGGGTCTGCAATGGCTGCCAGATGCTGGCCCAACTCGCCGACCTGGTGCCGGGCGCCACGCACTGGCCGCGCTTCCGGCGCAACCGCTCGGAGCAGTACGAGGCGCGCCTGGTGATGGTCGAAGTGCTCGAGTCGCCGTCGATCCTGTTCGCCGACATGGCCGGGTCGCGGCTGCCGGTCGTGGTCGCGCATGGCGAGGGCCGCGCGATTTTCGGCGCCGATGCCGATCCGGCACAGGCCAACGCCTGCCTGCGCTACGTCGACGGCTGCGGGCGGCCGGCCGAGACCTACCCGGCCAACCCGAATGGCTCGCCCGGCGGGTTGACCGGATTCACCAGCGGCGACGGCCGGGTGACGATCCTGATGCCGCATCCCGAGCGCGTGTTCCGCAGGCTGCAACTGTCATGGGCGCCGAAGGCGGGTCCGGACGAATCGCCCTGGCTGCGGATGTTCCGCAACGCGCGGGCCTGGGTCGGCTAAGCCGGTCCGCGGCACGCCGGAAACCGTCCCGAGGCCCCTGATAACCTCAGCGGATGGCCAACGAACCCACCCCCGCGACCCAAGCCGAGGAGCCGGTCAGCGTCAAGCAGTTCTTCATCCAGGCGGTGCTGTGGCTGCCGCTCGCGTTCTTCCTGTGGTACGTGTTGCGAACTGCGGTCGTGGCTCTGCCAGTGCAGGTCGCAGGCTTCCTGCTCGAGCGCGGCCTGCCCGACGTGGTCGCGAAGGTCGAACAGGATCTGCTGGCGGACGCCGATGGCGTGCCTCAGCCGACAATGGTGATCACGACCACGTTGCCGGCGACCGGCGTCGCGCCGAACGAGTTCGGCGACCTCCCGTTCCAGGCGACCACGGTCGAGCCGCTCCTGTTCTGCTACGGCCTCGCGGTCTTCGTCGGGCTGGTGATGGCGACGCCACTGACCTGGCGACAGACTTTCGCGCAGTGGATCGGCGGCTGGCTGATCCTGATCCCGATCCAGGGCTTCGGAATCGCCGCAGCAGGTGTCAAACAGCTCAGTTTCGACTCCGGCGACGCGCTGCGGGTGATGGTCGACAACGCCGGATTCGCGCAGGAACTCATCGCCTACGCCTACCAGCTCGGATACCTGATGCTGCCGCCGGTGCTGCCGGTGGTGATCTGGATCCTGTTCAACCGCGACTTCGTCGAGCGCATCGCAGGTCCGGTCTTCACGCGGTCTGCGGAACCGAGGAGCGCCGGGCGCGGTCCTAGGGATCCCGCCTGAGCCCAGCGCCGATGAACGCCCAGATCGCCCCCGAGATCGAGCCAGCCGATGCCGCGAGTCCGGTCGACGAGCGCATCGCGAGCCTGCTGATCGAGCGCGGCCGGCTCAAGGAGTCGGACCTCGTCCGCGCGCGGCGCTTGTACGACGAGGATCCGAAGGGCAGCCTGATCGAACTCATGGCCCGCCTGGGGCTGGTGTCGGAGCGAGACGCCGTCGAGGCGACCGCCGAGGTACTGAAGCTGCCGCTGGTCGCGGCCAAGGACTGCCCGGATCAGCCGCCGCCGACCGTGCAGGTGTCGATGCGCTTCCTCAAGGCCCATCGACTGGTGCCCTACGCCGAGAGCGAAACGGCCGTCGAGGCGATGGTCGGCAATCCGCTGGATCCCTATCCGATCCAGGCCCTCGGCCTCGCCTGTGGTAAGGAGGTCCGGGTCCGCGTCGGGCTGCCCAGCGAGATCGACGCGCTGATCGAGCGCTACTACGGCTCCGGCCGCAGCGTGATGGGCACGATCGTCGAAAACCTCTCGGAGGACGCGACCCGCAGCGAGGACGACGTCGAGCACCTGCGCGACCTCGCGTCCGAGGCGCCGGTCATCCGGCTCGTGAACCTGATCATCCAGCGCGCGGTCGAGGCGCGCGCGTCGGACATCCACGTGGAGCCCTTCGAGAACCGGCTCAAGGTGCGCTACCGCATCGACGGCGTACTCGAGGAAGTCGAGGCGCCGCCGGCCTCGAGCACCGCGGCCGTGATCTCGCGCATCAAGATCATGGCCAAGCTCAACATCGCCGAGCGCCGGCTGCCACAGGACGGCCGCATCATGCTGCGCGTGCAGGGCAAGGAACTCGACCTGCGCGTATCGACGGTGCCGACCAGCTACGGCGAGTCGGTGGTGATGCGCATCCTCGATCGTGAGAGCGTGGTGCTGGACTTCCACGCGCTCGGCTTCACGGACGAGTTCCTGCCGCGCTTCATGAAGGTGCTCGAGATGCCGCACGGCATCATCCTCGTCACCGGTCCGACTGGCTCGGGCAAGACCACGACGCTCTACACCGCGTTGTCGAAGCTGAATACGCCGGACGTCAAGATCATCACCGTCGAGGACCCGGTCGAGTACCAGCTCGAGGGCGTCAATCAGATCCAGGCCAAGCCCCAGATCGGCCTCGACTTCTCGCATGCGTTGCGTTCGATCGTCCGCCAGGACCCGGACATCATCATGATCGGCGAGATGCGCGACCTCGAGACCGCGCGCATCGCGATCCAGTCGGCGTTGACCGGACACCTGGTGCTATCGACGCTGCACACCAACAACGCAGCCGGTGGCATTACCCGGATGCTCGACATGGGCGTCGAGGACTATCTGCTGACCTCGACCGTCAACGGCATCCTCGCGCAGCGCCTCGTGCGCCGGCTCGAGCCGACCCATGCCGAGCGCTACGAGGCGATGCCCGAGGTGGTCGAGGAGTTCGGCCTGCGCCGCTTCCAGCCCGAGGGCCCGATCTACCTCTACCGGCCGAAGCCGTCCGCCCTGACGCCGACCGGCTACCTCGGCCGGACCACGATCATGGAGTTCCTGGTCGTCACCGACCCGATCCGGCGCCTGATCATGAAGCACGCCGGCATGGGCGAGATCGAGGAGCAGGCGCGCCGCGAGGGCATGCGCACGATGTACGAGGATGGCCTCGTCAAGGCGATGGCCGGCGTGACCACGATCGAGGAGGTCCTGCGCGTGACGCAGGAGTCCTGAGCATGGCCGCCGCCTGCGCCGCGCCCGCGCCCCGGGACTGACCGCCGATGCCACTGTACCGCTACAAGGCGATCGGCCCGAACGGCGAGCCTATCGAGGGCCAGATGGACGCCGCCTCGCGCGACGAGGTGGTCGGCCGGCTCCAGGACGCCGGCAACCTGCTGCTCGAGGCCAGCGAGGCCCAGGCGAGCGGCACCGGGCTCGAGTCGCTGTTCCGCAGCGCCGAGATGACGCCGGCCGAGATCAACGCCTTCACCCAGCAGCTCGCGACCCTGCTCGGCGCCGGCCAGCCGCTCGACCGGGCGCTGCAGATCTTGCTCGACCTGCCGGACCGCGACAGCGCGCGCAAGGTCATCGACCGCATCCGCGAAGCCGTGCGCGGGGGCACCTCGCTATCGGCCGCGCTCGAGCAGCAGCACGGAGTGTTTTCTCGGCTGTACGTGAACATGGTACGGGCCGGCGAGGTCTCGGGTTCCCTGCACGACACGCTGTCGAGGCTGACCGAGTACCTCGACCGGATGCGGAACCTCAAGGCCAGCGTGATCAACGCCCTGATCTATCCCGCGATCATCTTGACCGCGGTGATGGGACTCGTGCTGCTGCTGATGTTCTACGTCGTGCCGCAATTCAAGCCCATCTTCGCCGACCTCGGCGGCGACCTGCCGTTTCTGACCCGCATGCTGCTGGCGCTCTCGGACCTGCTGCAGGCGTGGTGGTGGATGGGGCCCATAGCGGTCGTGGGCGTCGCCTGGTGGCTGCGACACCAGTGGCTCGACCCGGATCGTCGTCGCGATCTGTCCGAACGCATCCTCGGGCTGGGCGCGATCGGGCGGCTGGTGCAGAAGGTCGAGACGGCGCGGATGGCGCGCACGCTGGGAACTCTGGTCCGCAATGGCGTTCCACTACTGACCGCGCTGTCGATCGTACGCAACGTGGTCGGTAACGTGGTCATGGCCGAGGCCATCGATCGCGCGGCCGAGGACGTCAAGGTCGGATCTGGGCTCGCGTGGGCGCTCGGCCAGACCAAGCGCTTTCCGCGGCTGGCCCTCCAGATGATCCAGGTCGGCGAGGAGTCGGGCGAGCTAGAGGCCATGCTCGAGCGGGTCGCCGACACCTTCGATCTCGAGGTCCGCAACGCGGTCGACCGCCTGGTCGCGCTGATGGTCCCGGTCGTGACCGCGATCCTCGGCGTGGTGGTCCTCGTCGTGATGGTGGCGATCCTGGTGCCGCTGCTCGGCGTGACGCAAAACATCGGATGAGCAAGACCACGGCCACTGCGCGGCCGGAATCGAGTAAGCAACGGAGAGAACCGACATGACCCGCAGTCCCACCTTCCATCGCGCGCTCGCCGCAGGCCAGCGCGGTTTTACGCTGATGGAGATCCTGATCGTGCTCGCGCTGATCGCGGTCATCTCGACCTTCGTGATCGGCAACGTGATGGGCGGTTTCTCGAGCGGGCAGGCCAAGGCCGCGCGCGCGCAGCTGTCCACGGTATCGACGGCGATCGACCGCTACTACCTCGACAACGGTAGCTACCCGAGCCGGCTCGAAGACCTCGTCACCAAGCCCGGCAACGCGCCGAACTGGGGCGGCCCGTACCTCAAAGCCTCACAGCTGAAGGATCCGTGGCAGGAGCCGCTGCAGTACAAGGCGCCGGGCGACCACGGCGATTACGACCTGTGGTCGCATGGCAAGGACAAGCGCGCCGGCGGCGAGGGCGACAACGCCGACATCAAGAGCTGGGAGTGAGGCCCGGCTCGGGAACGCCCGTCCGTGTGTGTCGCCCCCGAGTGCGTCCCGCGTCCATTCCGTGCCGCTGATCGAATCCGCGGTCTGACGCTGGTCGAGGCGGTCGTCGTCGTCGCGCTGATCGCGGTCGGCATCGGCGCGACCGCATTCGCGGTCAGTGGCAGCCTTGATTCCCAACGCATCCAGTCGGCCGGGCAGGATCTGGTCGCTGCGCTTCGCTACACGCGCGGCAAGGCGATCGTCGCCCGCGAGCCGCAGGCGCTGGAACTCGATGTCGAGGCCCGCACCTACCAGGCGCCGGAACGTGGCGTGGTCCAACTGCCGAGGGGCATGGAGATGCGGTTGCTGACCGCGGCGATGGAGCAGACCGGGGAGACCTCGGGCCGCATCCGCTTCTACCCCGACGGCAGCTCGACCGGCGGACGCATCAAGCTGGTGCGCGGCGGACGCGCCTGGGACGTCGAGGTGGCCTGGCTGACAGGCGAGGTGCGGATGCGCGAGGGCAAGCCGTGAGGCCCGCCGGCAACGCGACTGCGCGTCGTGCGCGGGGCTTCACGCTGATCGAGATCGTCGCGGCACTGGTGCTGTTTGCGATCGCGCTGGGCATTTTCATGCAGATGACCGGTAATTCGCTGCGTGCGGCGCGCCAGGCCCAGCACTACAGCCAGGCCGCGCTGCATGCCCAGTCGATTCTCGATGCCGCAGGCCATGGCGAAACCCTGCGTGAGGGCGTCTCCACCGGGCGCCTCGATGACGGCACCGAGTGGACGTTGCGCGTCGCCAAGGCGGACGTGGATTCGATCGCGATGCCGGTGCCGCAGACCCCGGCGAGCATTGCCGGCCCGGGCGCGCCGGCGCCGCTGCCGGCGGCGAGCGGGGTGCGTGAGGAGGTCCCGGTCGACCTCTACCGGCTCGACCTCACGATCCGCTGGGACGACGGGCGGGGCCGCCGCGAGGCGGCCTTCTCGACCCTGCGCGCGATCCAGCCCGGGGGCACCTGAGGTGGCGCCGGTGTCGTCGATGGCCGCCCCCGCGCGGGGCTTCACGCTGGTCGAGCTGGTGATCTCGCTGGCCCTGCTGGCGCTGCTGATCCTCGGCGCGCACACCGCGATCCGGACGTCGACGCAGGCGGTCGCGAGCGGCGAGCGCCTGATCGACCGCACCAACAAGCTGCGCGTCACGCAGGAACTGCTGCGGCGGCAGATCTCGCAGGCGCTCGCACTGCCGGTCGAGCAGCGCCGGGGCACCAACGAGTCGATCTTTCTCGAGGGCGACCGCGACGAGCTGACCTGGGTCTCGTCGATGCCGGGCTATCTCGGTCGCGGCGGCCCTTACGTGCAGCGTATCTCGCTCGAGCGCGGCCCCGGCGGCCAGTCGCTGGTCTTCCGCCACGCGATGCTGAATGGCTGGGATCCGGACGATGGCTTCGACGCGCGCTCCGCGCCGCCGGTGACGCTGCTCGAAGGCATCCGCGACCTCCGGATCGAGTACCGCGCCCTCGACGAGGCCGGGCGGCTCGGCAACTGGCAGGACCGCTGGGACAAACCCTTTCAGTTGCCGTTACTGGTGCGGATTCGGGTCGAGTTCGAGCGCGAGACCCGGCAGCAGTGGCCGGAGCTGGTCGTGCCGCTGCTGGTCGATCCGGGTGCCGGCGCGATCAACGTCGCCCCGATCTTCGGACCGCGCGGATGAGCGGATTCGCGCGCCGTCCGGGCCCGTCGGGCTTCGCGTCGCGGGGCGTCGCGCTGCTGGTCGTACTTTGGGTCATCGTGCTACTGGGCGTGCTGCTCGGCGCCTTCGTGGTCTCGGCGCGGACCGAGAACCTGACCACGCGCTTCCTGTTCGACGCCACGCGGGCGCGCTACGCGGCGGAGGCGGGACTCAGCCTTGCCGTGTACCAGTTGCGTCGCGCCGACCCGCAGACCCGCTGGATCGCCGACGGACGCGTCTACGAAGGCAGCTTCGACGAGGCGAAGCTCGAGATCTCGATCGTCGACGAGGCCGGCAAGGTCGACATCAACGTCGCCGACGAGGCCACCCTTTTCGGGCTGATGCAGGCGGTCGGGATCGAGGAACCCCGGGCCCGGAAGCTGGTCGATGCGATCATGGACTGGCGAGACGCGGACGATTTGGTGCGGGCCAACGGGGCCGAGAAGGCCGACTACCGAGCGGCGGGCCTGTCGTGGGGCCCGGCCAACATGGGTTTCCAGACCACCGGCCAGGTGCAGCAAGTGCTGGGCATGACCTGGGAGATCTACGAGCGCCTCGCGCCCTACATCACCGTCTACACCGGTCAGGCGCAGCCCAGCCTCGGTTTTTCCGACGCGCCGGTGCTGCAGACCGTCCCGGGGGTGACGCCCGAGATCGCCGCGCAACTGGTCGCGCAGCGGCGTGCCCTCGATGCCGCGGCGATGGCCGGCATGCCGCTGATGCTGCCGAACGGTCAGCCGCTGGTGGCTGGGGGTGGGGGGCTCACCTATACTGTCCGCTCGAAGGCCACCCTGCCCAATGGCACGTGGACGGCGCTGGTGGCCACCATCCGCCCCGGCGGAGCCCCGGGGCGGCGCGCGTACAGCATCCTCGGCTGGCGCGAAGGAACGGCGGACGAATGACCGAGAGCGTGCTCGACCGACAGCTGGCGCGCGTGCGGGTGGCCTATGCCGCGAGCCCGCTGGCGCGCTTCTTCGAGTGGTGGTGGGGGCAATTGCGTCCGCTGCTGCCGCCGAAGGTGCAGACTTGGCTGACCGAGTCCCGCGACGAGGTGCTGCTCATGTTGTCGCCGGAGCGGATCGACCTCACCTGGCGCGGGCAGGCGGCGCGCGCGCCGGGCAGCCTCGAGCGCGGAGCCGAGGCCGAGCTGCTGAAGCGCGATCTGGCCGCCTACCTCGGTGGGACCGAGGAGCCGCCGGCGGTCATCCTGACGCTGCCTCCCGGGCGCGTCCTCCGACGGACGCTGGTGTTACCGGCAGCCGCCGAGCAGAACCTGCGCCAGGTGTTGGCCTTCGAAATGGATCGGCAGACGCCGTTCAAGGCCGAGCAGGTCCACTATGACTTCCGGATCGTCGCGCGCGATCCGGCGACGCGCCAGATCCGCGTCGAACTGGCGGTGGTGCCGCGCGCTGGCGTCGATGCCGATGTCGCCGCGCTGGCCGAGCTTGGCGTGGCCCTGCACGGCGTCGACATCGCGCCGATCGGCGCCTCGCCGCGTCCCGGCTTCAACCTGCTCCCGCCCGAGCGACGGGCCCGCCAACGCGACGTCTGGCTGCTTGCGAACCTTGGACTCGGGGCGTTGTGTGTGCTGCTACTGGTGGTGGCGATGGCACTTTCGGTCGCGAACCGCGAGGCGGCACTCGAGGCGATGCGTGAGACGGTCGATCGCCAACGCGTCGAAGCGAAAGCGGTCGCGGACCTGCGCTCGGAGCTGCGCGCGGCGGTCGAGGGCGCCAATTTCCTGGCCGAGAAGAAGCGAGCGCAGCCGGTCGTCAGCGACCTGCTGCTGGACCTCACGCGGCGGTTGCCGCCCGACACCTGGCTGCAGCGCTTCAGTCTGACCGGGCGCCAGGTCCAACTGCAGGGCCAGGCGCGCGAGGCGGCCAGCCTGATCCGGATCCTGCAGCAGTCGCAGATGCTGCAGGGACCGACAATCCAGGGCGCGGTGACGCCGGACGCGCGCACCAACAAGGAGCAGTTTCTGATCCAGGCCGACGCGCGGACGCGCGTCGACCGCGTGCCGGCTGCGCCTGGCCGGGGCGGCGACGGTGGCGATGGAGGCAAGGCCGATGCAATCGTCCAGCGTTGATCGCGACCGCCTGCTGGCGGTGGTCCTCGTGGTGCTCGCGTTGTCCGCCGTTTACCTCGGCGGGGTGCACTGGTGGTTCACCGCGCGCCACGTCGCGATCTGGCAGGAGATGTCCGGCTTGCGCGAGCAGGAGGCGACCTTCCGCGCGACCAGCGCGCAGCGCCCCGAGATCGAGGCCCGGCTGGCCGAGGTGCGCGCCCTCGAGGCGAGCAACCCGGCCTTTCTGCCGGAGATGGACTTCGATTCGGCGGCCGCCTCGCTGAGCCAGCGTCTGCGGCAGATCGTCACGCAGCACGCCCGCAACGAGCAGAGCTGCCAGATCATCATGAATCAGTACGCACCCTCGACTGAGAAGGAACTGTTCGAGCGCGCGGCGATTCGGGTGCGGCTGCGCTGCACCCTGGAGGAGTTCCAGCCGATCCTCTACGACCTCGAGAGCGCAAGCCCTGTGCTGTTCGTAGACGAGGTCCAGATCTGGAAGCAGTCCGGCTTCCAGCAGCCCGGGTCGAACCAGGTCACGAGCTACCTCGACGTGCAATTCACGCTTTGGGGTTATCTGCGCAAGCGCATGCCGCAGGCCGGAGAGCGCGGCGCATGACGCGCGGTCGCCGCATCGCGACCGGACTTGCGGGTGCCACCGCGGTGCTGCTGGTCGTCGTCCTCGCGCTGGCCTTCGGGCTTGGCCGGGGTTATTCGCTCGCGGCGCTCGATGCCGAGGATGTCCCGCCGCCCGTGGAGGTCAGGCTGACCGCCGAGATTCCGCGGATGCCTCCCGCTGGGACCTATGCCGACATGCTGGTCCGCCCGCTGTTCAACGAGTCGCGCCAGCCGGAGGCCCTGCCGGAGGCCGGCGCGGCGGCGGCCCCGACCTCGAGCGCCCCGCTCAACGTCAGCGTATCCGGGATCATCATCACGCGGGACGCCCGGATCGCGCTGATCACCAACAATGCCAACCAGCAGACCGAACGCGTCCGGGTCGGCCAGCCGCTCGGCGGCGACCAGTCCGCGTGGACGCTCGCGGAACTCAAGCCGCGCGCCGCGGTCTTCGACGGCGGCCCGCTCGGCCGGCAGGAGCTCGAGCTGACGACCGACACGATGGGAGCGGCCGCAGCCGTCTCCTTCCAGCAGCCGGCCGTCGATCCTTCCGGGGGGGTGCAGTCGAACCCGGGGCAGCCGACCCAGGGCACGGCGACGGTCATGCCGGGTGCGCTATCGTTGCCGACCGCCGCCGCGGAGCAGCAGGGCGTGCCGGCGGCGCCGACGGGCGCCCCGAGCGAGGAGGAGATCCGCAAGCGGATCGAGGAACGTCGTCGCCAGCTGCGCGAGGAAGCGCAGCGGATCATGCAGCAGCAACAGTCGACGCCGGGGGGTTGAGATGTCCCCGGTGCAGCGTGGAGCCTTCCAAGTGCCGAAAACCCGCGACCACCTTGCTGGCCCGGTGCCGGTCGTCCGCGACGAGATCCCTCCAGGATCGCGCCGCCTCCCGGGGTGGCTGGCCACGATGACGCTGGCCGCGGGGCTGACCTTGCTGTCCGGTTGCGCGGCCTTCGCACCGAACAAGGAGAGCATCGCCTTCGTGCCGCGGGCGGCGGCCGATTCCGAGCCCCTGCCGACGACCACGCAGCCCGGACCCGCGCCCGACGCTGCGGCCATCGGCGAAGCGGCCCCGTCCGCGCCGGCCTCCCAGGGCGCAATCATCGAACGCGGCACCGGCCAGTTCTTCAACCCGACCGTCGCGCGGCGTGGTCCCGGCGGTGGCGAGAGCGGGGATGTCACCTTCAACTTCGAGAACACCCCGATCCAGGCGGTCGTGAAGTCGGTGCTCGGAGACCTGCTTCAGGAAAGCTACGTGATCGCTCCGGGTGTACAGGGCAACGTCACTTTCTCGACCGCAAAGCCCATCAGCCTCGACCAGGCGCGCGCCGTGCTCGAGACCCTGCTGGCCTGGAACAATCTCGCGATGATCTATCGCGACGGACGCTATACGGTTCTTCCGTCCGCGCAGGCGATCCCCGGCAACCTCGTGCCGCGCAGCGGCCCGGCCAGCGCTCAGCGTGGCTTCGACGTGCGCGTGGTGCCGCTTCGTTACATCGCGCCGACCGAGATGCAGAAAGTGCTCGCGCCCTACGTGCGACAGGGCGCGATCGTGCAGGCCGACAACGCCCGCAACCTGATCGTGCTGGCCGGCAGCAGCGGCGAGATGCGCAACTACCTCGAGACCATCGAGCTCTTCGATGTCGACTGGCTCCGCGGGATGTCGATCGGCATGTTTCCGCTCGAGCGTGTCGAGGTGAAAACGGTACTGCCCGACCTCGAGAAGATCTTTGGCGAGGGCGGCCAGACCCCGCTTGCGGGAATGTTCCGATTTCTACCGATCGAGCGCACCAACTCGATCCTCGTGATCACGCCGCAGCCCGAGTACCTCGAGCGCGCCCGCGAGTGGATCGCGCGGCTCGACCGCGGCGGGAACGATGCGGGCTCGCAACTCTACGTGTATTACGTCAAGAACGTGAAGGCCAAGGACCTGGCCGGGAACCTGTCGGACATCTTCGGTGGCGGCAGCGGCTCGGGCTCCTCGAGACGACAGGAGGCTTCGATCGGGGCCGTGGTGCCGGGCGTCGAATCGGTCGAGATCAAGAGCCTCAACGCCGGCAGCGGCCCCGATCGGCAACCACCGGCGACGCCGGCCGCGACGCAAGCGGCGGCCGCCGGCGGGTCCGGGATCAGCATCGTCGGCGGTGAGGACGTACGCATCACCGCCATCGAGGAGTCCAACGCCCTGCTGATCCGCGCATCGCCGTCGCAGTACGACTCGATCCTCGCCGCGATCAAGCGCCTCGACATCGAGCCGCTCCAGGTCCACATCGAGGCCCAGGTGGTGCAGGTGAACCTGACCGGGAACCTCGAGTTCGGCGTGCGCTGGTTCTTCCAGAACGCGACCTCCGGCGACGCCGCCTTCGCTTTCCGCCGCAACAACCGCGGTTTCGGTACCGAGAACGAGCGGCGCAACGGCATCTGGAACAGCTTCGCTGGAACGGCCGGCCAGGAAGGGCTCAACTGGACCTTTCTGACCACGTCGGCCGAGGCGCTGGTCAAGGCGCTGGAGTCGCAGAGCCGGGTGCAGGTGTTGTCGGCGCCCTCGGTGCTGGTCCTGAACAACAAGCAGGCCAACATCAACGTCGGCACCCAGATTCCGGTCGTGAGCTCCTTCATCAATCCGGGTACCGGCATCGTCAACCCCGGGCAACCAGGCCAGCCAGGCCAGCCGATCGCCGGCTTCGGCCAGAGCTTCGTCCAGTTCCGGGACACCGGCCTGATCCTCAACGTCACCCCGCGGGTCAATCCGGGGGGGCTCGTCTACCTCGAGATCAAGCAGGAAGAGAGCAACATCGCCGGAGCCCCGGATCCCACCGGCAACGTTCCGATCGCGCGCCGTGTCATCGAGACCGAAGTGGCGGTCCAAAGCGGCGAGACGCTGGTGCTCGGCGGCCTGATCAAGGAGGATCGCAACACCGGACAGGATGGCGTGCCCGGGCTGATGCGAATCCCGATCATCGGGCGCGCCTTCAGTCGTTCGACCTCCGGCACGATCCGCCAAGAGCTGCTCGTGTTGCTCCGGCCCACCGTCGTCTCCAATACCGACGAGGCGCGTGGCCTGACCGACGAGTACCGCATTCGTTTCGAGAACATCCGCCCCCTGTTCGAGCGTGAGATGCCGCGTCTTCGGGGTGATGCGGTCCCGTCAGCCCCCGATCGCACGGCTGTACCCGCCAAAGACGAAAGAGAGAAACCGGAATGAAGCATTCAGTGAGGAACGTCCTGATCTTCGTGCTCGTGGGCATGGTCTCCGCCTGTGCCACCACCCGTCCCGAGGGCGCCGGCAAGACTGTGACGGCAGGACCAGGAGGCATCCCGCTCGACGCAAGTCCGGAGGAGCGCGCCGTCGCCAAGTGGCGCCTCCTGATCAACCGTCAGTTCGGCGAGGCCTGGGAGTTCCAGACGCCAGGAGCCCGATCGGCGATGGGTCGCGACGAGTACGTGGCGATGATGTTGGGCCGGCCCGTCAACTGGCTGGGCGTGCGTTTCATCGAGAAGCGCTGCGAGACCGGGGACAGTTGCCTCGTCAGCCTCGAGATCCCCTTCCAGGTGGGGCTAGGGCGTGGGGTCGGCATGGTGACGGCTCCCAGCTTCATCGCCGAGCGCTGGTTGAAGCTGGATGGCGCCTGGTACTACGTGCCCGCGGACCTCTCCCAGGGGGACTTGCGGCCCTCCGAATGATCGCTTAACATCCGGCATGCTAGTCCTCGGAGGCAGGGTCGAGCGCAGGGCTGCGCGTCGTGACCGAACGTCCGGGGTAAACAGCAACAAGCCCTGTGGTTCCTAATTAGGAGAGTCTCCAAATGAAAAGAAACAGCCTCACGACTGCCCTGCTGGCCGGCCTCGCCGGCGCCGCTGGCATCGCGGCGACCGCCAACGCGGTCAACGTCAATCCGGACGGGATTGGCGGCGCCCTGATCTACCCGTACTACACGGTCAACAAGGGCAACACCACCCTGATCTCGGTCGTCAACACGACGAGCCAGGTCAAGGCGGTCAAGGTTCGCTTCCTCGAGGGCCGCAACTCTCGCGAAGTCCTCGACTTCAACCTCTATCTGTCGCCGTTCGACGTGTGGGTGGGCGCGATCTCCCCCGCCGACGCCGCGAATGCGAACTCGGGTGGCGTGCTGACGACGCCGGACCGTTCCTGCACGGTGCCGGCGATCCCGGCCGCCGGCTTCCCGTTCGTGACCTTTGCTTTCGACGGTTCGCCGGGCAACGTCGCGCGTGACCACAACGTCACCCAGTTGCCGCGCTACTCGAACGTCGACCGTACCCGCGAGGGCTACGTCGAGATGATCGAGATGGGCGTCGTGCAGGCCGGTTCGGCCCTCGCCAATGCCGCGACGCACAATTCGGCTGGTGTTCCGGCGAACTGCGCCGCGCTCACGGCGGCTTGGCTGCCGGGCGGCACCTGGGCCACCAATCAGGCGGCGAACATTCAGCTGCCGACCGGCGGTCTGTATGGTTCGGGTGCCATCGTCAATGCTGCTGAAGGCATCATGTACAGCTATGACGCCGTCGCGCTGGAAGGCTTCTACACCAACACCAACGCTCCTACGGCCCTGCACACCGACCCGGTTCGCGTCGATCCGAACCTCGGCTCGGCTGACAGCGGCGGTGGTGTCTCGCGCTCGACCGTCATCGCGAACAATGGTCAGACCTTGGTCGTCGACAACTGGCAGGGCGTCGCCGTGACTGGCGCTGCTGGTGGCTGGAACTCGGTGTCCGCGCTGTTCATGCACGACAATGTGTACAACGAGTACGTCACCGCTGCCGCGCTCGGCGCGACCTCGGAGTGGGTGCTGAACTTCCCGACCAAGCGTTGGTACGTCGACCGGGCCGCGCCGGCTTTCGCGCCGTTCTCGAACATCTTCTTCGCGACCACTGCCGCCCCGGGTGCGTGTGAGGTCTACTCGATCAGCGTCTGGGATCGTGAAGAACAGAGTCCGCGTGGTCAGTCGTTCGTGATCCCGTCGCCGCCGCCGCCGATCAATCCGAGCATCCCGGTGCTTTGCTACGAGGCCCAGGTCGTGACCTTCAACCAGACGCTGACTGCGATCTCGCCGGGGTTCCGCTCGGAGACCGCCAACCTCGGCGCGCGCTACGCGGAGAACATCCCGGCGACCAGCGGTCCGGGCGGCACCCCGCCGAACACGCCGTTCGGCGCGGGCCATGCGCGTCTGACTTTCGGCCAGACGACGCAGCGCCTGATTAACCTGTTGAGCGGCAACCGTTACCAGGGTCTGCCGGTCATCGGCTTCTGGACGCTGCGTGCGATCAACGGCAATCTGGGTGGCACGCTCGCGAACTACTCGGGTACGTGGGAACACAAGTACAGCCGCAACATCACCAGCGGGACGCCCACTCCCTGATCGGAAGGGTGCTGGTTGTTTTCTGTTTCAAGAGAGCCCCGGGACCTCCCGGGGCTCTTGCTTCATAGGCTCACGATCAACAAACCGGTCGTCTTTCCTGACAGTCGATCAAGATCGCGGAGCTTCCGTTCATCGGACATTGACACCAGTTCAACCGTTGATCCGGCCGGTGTGCTACCTTGAGAGAAGGTCCGACCGGAACTCTTTCCATGCTCAAGCACTCTTCGCTCGGCCTGCTGGCGGTACTCGCCGTCGGCGGTGCGCACGCCCAGACCATCACCTTCTCGAACGCTACTCCGGCTGCAACTGTCAAGTTGGAGGCAGGCTCACAGCTTTCCATCGATGCCAACGGCAACCTTTCTGCCCGCTGCGACGACGCTGATCCGAGCGGTTGTGCGCGCTTGCAGCAAACGGGCGGTGGCGGTCAATGCGGCACGGGCGTCACCTTCACTTCGCCACTGAGTGTTACGAACCCGCCTACGCCTCCCGCTCCGGGCCCTTACCCGGGTGGCTCGCAGCTGACCTTGAGCGCCCAGATGACCGGGGCCGCGGTCTGTATGCCTTCGGCCGCGCAGGGCGCCACCGCGGTCAGCATCAGTGGTTGGACCGCGCCGCTGGCGCCGAACGCCAACACGGTGACGCAGGTCATCACGCTGCCCACCCAGCCGTCGACGACATATACCCTGCGTCTCACCTGCT
>CALDVP010000155.1 GCA_937924195.1 uncultured Lysobacterales bacterium | reverse complement strand
GCCTCGTACACGCTCCACGGCACCATCGGCCAGCCCGATGCCGGCCCGGCGATGACCAGCGCCAGCTACACCGTGCGCGGCGGCTTCCATCGCGCCGTCGCCGCGCCGCTGCCCGATCCGCTGTTCTCCGACGGCTTCGAGTCACCCTGAGCTCGACCTCCAATTCCGAACCTTCGGGGAGTTCGCCATGTGAGGAAGACGGCATCGGCGATCGATCGACGAGCCCCCGGTCCGCTGGCGGATGCTGCCCGTCCGGCGGGCGCCCGCCCATGACCGCGCGCGCCATGATGCCCCGCTTCGACCTGGGGTGAGCGCGCGAGTCAGCGGCGGCGGCGAAGTTCGTAGACCTCGAAACGCACGCCGTCCTCGGCGTCGAGGATCATCAGCAGATGGTCCGCGGTCAGCGCCCACAGGCGCCCCACGCTGTCTGATTCGCTGCTTTCGAACCGACCGGCCGCTCGACTGTAGTCGCGGGGCGCATCTTCATTCACCGTGGCACCGCCCGCAAACACCCAGGATTCACCATCGCCATAGGGCCAGAGACGTCCACTACGGCGTTGCGATCCGGTGTACTTGCGGAAGGTCAAGCCGTCCTCGTCCACGCTGAAACGCGCGTCGAAGAAGGGATAGACGAAGAGCCCCTCGGTATCGCCTTTCAACGAGCGCACGCGCCAGTCGCCGACCAGCGTTTCGGCAGCGATCGCACGGGTGGGGCGCGCGAGCAGCTCGATGAGCTCGGCCCGTCCCTTCTGATCGACGTACTCGCCGGACATGATCGCCAGCAAAGCACCAGCGACTTCCCGCCCACGATCGATCTGCCCGTAATGCTCCTCCCAGACTCGATCTCGCCAGGGCGCACGCTCGACGATCAGCGCGAGCCGGTCGGCAAGACTCTGATCGACCGCGGTCAGCGTGACCCGATCGGCGGTGATCTCCATCTTCTCATCGTCAAAATCGCCCAGCATCCGGCCACTGGCGACTTCGACGAGGAACGCACGGGCGGGCTGGCCCGCGAGTGGCAGGATCACCACACTGTGGTCGTCGCTGGCATGGACACGGTCGGCGTCGAATCGCCGCCCTGTCGGTGCATCGATGCGTTCCGGCGGCGCGAACTGGTCTGGCGCGTGGATCAACGCCCTCGTGTAACGCTCGCCTCCGGGCACGCCCGTGAGCTCGACCATGATCCCATCGAGGTCGAAATAGGCCGACACGACCTCGTCCTCGCCTTCCGCAGTCACCGCGAGTGGATAGACCGGAAAGCTGACATCGGCGGCTGGCGCCGGCACAGCGGCGATCCAGGACAGCAACGCAGCCATCAATGCGAAGCGGGAGATGGTGGCCATCGTCTGAAACCCCGAACGGTAAGATGACGGTGATACCAAGGCCAGGGATGCGGGATCCGACGGGCCCCCGACGCCACGGCAGGCGGCCAGCGGATCGCGGCCGCGTCGAAGCGGCATCGCTTTCAGAACGTGCCGTTGGCCCCGACACTTGCCATCACGAAAGATAGCAGCCAGACCTGCCAGTTCTCGTCCGGCGGGCGTCGAAATCGCATGCCTGCATCGATCGACCCCGCGACCGGCAACAACCCCCGACCGCGGAGACCGTTCCTGATCGCGGCGTCGACCAACGAGGCCCTGGAGCGTCCGACCGTCGCCGTGATCGAGCCGGTCCATGCCTTCGACGGCGACGCCTCGAGCAACGAGGCGGGTCGCCGTCCGGCACCCGACGCCGAGGTCTAAACCGGCGGCCTCGCCTGCTTCCCGTGGATCGCCGACGGGGGTGTCGGCCACATCACCTTGCAGACGGAGGAGAACGACCGCGGACGGACGCCGACTGAAGGCCGGGCACGCGCTGGGTCTTCCTGGTGCTTGGCAGCGTCGAGCGCGCCATCGGCGGTGCCTATCGTGCGGTCGGGCAAGCCGGGTACGCCCGGCGCCACCTGGCCGAGGCGCCCGATTGCTTCGACCGGCGCTTCCGGCCCACCGAGCTGCTGCCGCGGTTCGCAGTCGCCATGATGCGCTGCAAGGGTCGCCGAGCCGAATTGCGCATCGCGAGAGGCTCCATCGGCTGAGAATCAGGGCCAATCAGGTCGAACTATGGACTGTCTGCGGCGATCCGCGCGCGCAAGCGAACGGCCTCGTCACGAATTTGGGCGAGCTTCGCTTCACCGAGCCGCCCGAGATTCTTCCACTGCAGGACCGTCCTCGGATGCCGGGCGAAGCGATCGCGGTGTCGGTCCAGGAACTCCCAGTACAGCGTCGTGAACGGACAAGCCCGTGGCCCGGTGGCCTCACCGGGCCGGTAGCGGCAGCCGGCGCAATAGTTCGACATGCGTTCGAGGTAGCGCCCGCTTGCGGCGTAGGGCTTGGAAACCATGAAGCCGCCGTCGGCGTACTGCGACATGCCGAGCGTGTTCGGAAGCTCGACCCATTCGACCGCATCGACGTAGACCGCGAGATACCAGCGGTGCACCTGCTCCGGGCGCACGCCGTAAAGGAGCGCGAAGAGGCCGGTGACCATCAGCCGCTGGATGTGATGCGCGTAGCCGTATTCGAGGGTCTGGCCGATCGCGTGCTTGAGACACGCCATGTCGGTGTCGCCGGTCCAATAGAAAACCGGCAGCTCGGCCGTCGCGCCTAGGGCATTGTCCTGTGCGAAATCCGGCATCCGCAGCCAGTAGACGCCGCGCACGTATTCGCGCCAGCCGAGCACCTGCCGGACGAAGCCCTCGACCGCCTCGATCGGCGCTGCGCCCGACTCGTAGGCCGCGATCGCGGCGTCGATGACGCGCCTTGGGTGCAGCAGCTTCAGATTCATCGCCGCCGACAGCCGCGCATGCCAGAGCCAGGGCTCCCCAGTCCACATCGCGTCCTGATAGCGCCCGAAGAGCGGCAGGCGATGGGTGATGAAGTCCTCGAGCGCGGCCTCGGCCTCGCTCGGCGTCACCGGCCAGTCGAAGCGCGTGAGCGAGCCCGGATGCTCGGCGAAACGCTCGGCAACGAGATCGATCACCGCGCGCGTCGTCGCATCGGGCGGAAAGGCCCGCGGCGCGGGCACGAGGCCCGGCCCGCGGGCGTCGAAGCCCTTGCGGTTCGCGGCGTCGAAGTTCCAGCGGCCGCCAACCGGCTGATCGCCGTCCATCAGCACCCGCTCGCGTCGCCGCATGTGGCGATAGAAGAACTCGAGCCGAAGCTCCTTGCGGCCCTTCGCCCACGCCGCGAACTCCTCGGGGGTGGCGATGAAGTGGGTATCGACGCGCTCGGCCCACTCGCTGCCCGCCCGGCCAACGATCGCCGGCAGCTGCTCGGCGAGACGCCATTCGCCAGGGCGAACTGCGATCACGCGCCGTGGACGCAGCGCGGCGACGTCGGCCGCCAGCGCCTCCGTCAGCGTGGCTTCGGGATCGGCGCCAAGCTCGCGGTACCGCACCGCGCGACCCAGCGCACGCTGGGCGTCGCGAAAATGGCGCATCGCGGCCAGGAACAAAGCGATACGAGCCTTATGCGACCACACGTGGGTCGCCTCGGCCGGCACCTCGGCCATCCAGATCACGTCCTGCGCCGGGTCGAAGTCGACGAGCGCCGTGGACTCGGGGTCGAGTTGGTCTCCGAGAACGACGACGAGATGGCGAAGCGGGCGCGGGATCGCGGTATCCATTGCCGGAGTCTTGCGCGCCGCGCGGCAACGGCGCGTGTGCGCCCTCGGGGAGGCGCCGCCGCGATCAGTCGTGCGCGTGGCCGCCCGGCCCATGCGCGTGGCCGTGCGCGATCTCCTCGGCGGTGGCCTCGCGCGAATCGGTGAGCTCGAGGTCGAACTCGAGCGTCTTGCCCGCCAGCGGGTGGTTCAGGTCGACATCGACCACGCTCATGCCGACCTTGACCACGGTGACCACCTGCGGGCCCTGCGCGCCGTTCGCCATCAGCTGCATGCCGGGCGCAAGGTTGGGCACCCGGTCGAAGTGCTTACGTGGCACCCGCTGGAGCAGCGCCTCGTCGCGGAGGCCGTAGCCCTGCTCCGGAGGGATTTCGACCGTGCGCGATTCGCCGACCGCCATCTCCGCGAGCGCCGCGTCGACGCCCGGGATCAGGTTGCCGGCGCCGAGCAACACCGCCATCGGCGCGCCGCCGCGGGAGGACTGCACCTCCTCGCCGCCGGCCTCGCGAACGGTGTAGTGGAAGGTGACGACGCGCGCGGCGGACTCGGTCATGGCGGTGGCTCGGTGAGGGACGGCCTGCAATCATGACCGCTCGGGGCTCTCGGCGCCGGCCGATGCCGGCCCGGGCACCGCCGGCGACGCCCCAAGGGACGCCCCAGGGTCTTCGCTCGCCGCGAGCGTCAGCGGCTCGAGCGCGCGTACCAGCGCGTCGACCAGCCGTGTGGCCGAGAGCTGCTGGCGATCACGCTCCGGGTCGTAGTTCGTGACCTCGAGCCCTACGCAGCGCCCGGTGCCGATGACCATCCGCAGAGTCGCGACCAGCTCGTCCGGCAGCATGCCACCAGGCTCCGGATGGTCGACCGCGAACATCAGCTGCTCGTTCAGTACGTCGGCATCGAGATGGACGAACACGCCTTCGATACCGCCCGACAGGAGCGCGTCGAGGCGCCGTCCGAGCGCGCGCGGGATCTCCTCCGAACGCGCCTCGTCGAGCGAGACGGCGCGCATCGACACCCGCGCGGCTTCGAGCATCGCGGGCTCGTACCAGGCGTCGTCGTCGCGAAATCCGAAGACCAGCACGTCATCGGGACGGACCAGCGGAAAACGCGCCTCGATCCGCGTCAGCGCTTCGGGCCCATGCCCGGTGACGAGCGCGAGGTCCATGCCCGCCGCCGCGCCGTGCCGGGTCTGGCGGGGCGAGAGCAGATCGCGGTGGCCGTCGACGAAGACCAGCCCGTAACGCCCGCGCCGGTTCAGCGCAAGCGCCGAGCCGAGCAGCACGCTGCAGTCGCCGCCGAGCAGCAGAGGGAAGTCGCCGCGCGCGAGGATCGGCTCGACCGCATCGGCGGTGCGGCGGGCGTAGTCGACCAGTTCGGCCGCATGCAGCACCTGGGTTGCCGTGTCGCGGAGCCCGGTGTACGGCGGCGGCTCGACCACGCCCCCCTCGCTCGCGCCGAGCCGCTCGGCGAGATGCAGTTGCCTGAGCTGCCACGGGCCGAAGCGCGTGCCCGGCTCGCGATCCGGCGCCGGTCGCTTCAGACCGAGATTGGATGGCAGGTCGAGAATGGTGATCGCCACGTGGCACCCGGTGTCTTCGCTTGGTGTCTTTGGTCGGCGGCGAGATTAGCCCGAGACGAGATCGTGTCTTTGATCTCGGCGTCGTCGTGCGCCGCGCCGAGACGACGGGCTGGGCGCCAGGCCAAACCCAGAGCGTGTTGCTCATGAGCAACATCATCTCGCCCTGCCCGCGATTGGCCATGAGCGCGCCCACGGATTGACACAACCGGCTCGATCCAGCACCCTCCAGCACGATGACTCCGCGCCCGGTCCGTCTCCTTTTCGCAACAGTCGCCGCCTGGACCTTGGGCGCCTGCGCGACGGTTCCCCCGACGCCAGCCTCGCACGCGATCGCATTGCCAGACGCCGGGGGTTTCCGGATCGAGCCGCTGCGCGAGCCGCCGCGCAAGCCCGAGATCGCGAACGCCCCCGAGCCCGACATCGGCAGCGAGATCGTGATGCGCGCGCTCGGACTGCTCGGCAAGACCTACCGCTACGGCGGCAACGCGCCGGACACCGGCTTCGACTGCTCGGGTCTGGTGCGCTGGGTCTTCGACGAGAAGATCGAGACTGAGTTGCCGCGCAGTTCGCTCGCGATGAGCCGGATGTCGGCCCCGGACGTCCGTAAGGACGAACTGGTCCCGGGGGATCTCGTGTTCTTCCGGACCCGCGGGCGGGTCGTCTCGCACGTCGGCATCTACATCGGCGACGGACGCTTCGTACATGCCGCGACCCGCGCCGGTAAGGTCCGCATCGACCGGCTCGACACCAGCTACTGGCGCAACCGTTTCACCAACGCGAAACGCGTGATCGAACCAGCGCGCGCCACGGCTAGCACATCGCCGGCGGCGCCCCCGGCTCCGGATGCCGCCGATCGCCAGGATCCTTCCCGCGGAGCCACTGGCACCGATCGCGGCACGCTCTGATCGTCCGCACCGCCGGCTACTTCGCGGCGCCGTCCATCGTCGTAAAGCAACTCGGCGCACCGGGTGGCGAACGAGCACCTTGCGGTGTACGTGGATGAGGCCGTGTCACACCGGGAACGTTGCCGGTGCCGGAAGGACGCGCCAAAGGCGTCGCTCTCGGTGCGCCCCGGATCAGCCTCCGAGAAACAGCCGGTGCGCTGGGCCGCCGGTCTCCTCGACGTGGCGGTAGCCAAGGGCTGCGAGGTGCGCGGCGAAATCCACGGCGTCGCCCGGCGGTACCTGGATGCCGGCCAACACGCGGCCGAAATCCGACCCGTGGTTGCGGTAGTGGAACAGGCTGATGTTCCAGCGCGCGCCGATCGCGTCGAGAAAGCGCGCCAGCGCCCCGGGCCGCTCCGGGAACTCGAAGCGAAACAGCCGCTCGTCCGCAATGCCGCGCGCCGGGCCACCCACCAGATGGCGAACGTGGAGCTTTGCGAGCTCGTCGTTCGACAGATCGACGGCCGCGAGTCCGGCCTGTTCCAGAGCAGACAGGATTTCCTCGCGCGCGGCCGGTCCTTCGAGCCCGAGACCGACGAAGATGTGAGCGGCCTCGGCATCGGCGTAGCGGTAATTGAACTCGGTGACGTTTCGGCGTCCGAGCAGGCGGCAGAAGGCGCGAAAGCTGCCGGGCCGCTCGGGGATCGTCACCGCGAGCAGCATCTCGCGCTGCTGGCCCAGTTCGGCGCGCTCGGCGATATGGCGCAGCCGGTCGAAATTGAGGTTCGCGCCGCTGACGATTGCGATCCGCGCGCCCCCCGGCGTCGCCCGCGTCGCTGCGTCGCGTTTCAGACCCGCCAGCGCCAACGCCCCGGCCGGCTCGACTGCCGAGCGCGTGTCCTCGTGCAGATCCTGGATCGCGGCGCAGATCTCGTCGGTCGAGACCAGGATCACCGCGTCGACCGCGCTTCGGGCGATGCGGAAGGTCTCCTCGCCGATGCGCCGCACCGCGCAACCGTCAGCGAAGAGACCGACCTCGGGCAAGGTCACCGGACGTCCAGCGGCGAGCGCCGCGTGCAGTGTCGGCGCGTCGACCGGCTCGACCCCGATCACGCGGACCGCCGGGAACAGCGCCTTGGCATAGGCTGCGATACCGGCGATCAGCCCGCCGCCTCCGACCGGCACGTAGATCGCATCGACCGCTTCGCCGCGCCGCTGGCGCAGGATCTCCATCGCAATGGTGCCCTGCCCTGCGATCACGTCGGGATCGTCAAAGGGATGCACGAACACGCGGCCCTCGCGCGCCTCGATCTCGCGAGCCCTGGCGCTGGCCTGGTCGAAGTCGTCGCCATGCAGCAGCACCGCCGCGCCAAGCGCGCGCACCGCCTCGACCTTGATGCGCGGCGTCGTCTCCGGCATCACGACCAGCACCGGGATACCGCGGCGCGAGGCCGCGAGCGCCACGCCCTGCGCGTGATTGCCGGCCGACGCGCAGACCACACCGCGCGCGGCCTCGGCCTCGGTCAGCCGCGCGATCCGGTTATAGGCGCCGCGTAGCTTGAACGAGAACACCGGCTGAAGGTCTTCGCGCTTCAGCAGTACCTCGACGCCGAGTCGTCGCGACAGCCGCGGCGCGATCTCGAGCGGACTCTCGATCGCGACGTCGTAGACCGGGGCGCGCAGGATGCGCTCGAGATAGCCCGCGAGCGGATCCCGAAAAGCGCCGACGGCGCCGGCCGATTCGGCCGATTCAGCCGGCTCGCGGGCGCCAGCGCGCGGAGCGTCGTCCACGGGCGTCAACCGGCAGCGTGCGGTCGAGGCTCAGGCCAGCGCCGCATGGAGGTCGTGCTCGGTCTCGAGCTCGCCGCCACCGACGTGCTCGAGCCAGCCGTAGAGGTCGGGCGTGCGTCCGGTGAACAGGCCGAAGAAGGCGTCCTGCAACGCCTTGACCACCGGACCACGGCTGCCCTCGCCGATCAGCAGCCCGTCGATGCTGCGGATCGGCGCGATCTCGCACGCGGTGCCGGTAAAGAAGGCTTCCTCGCAGACATACAGGGCCTCGCGCGGTAGCGGCGTCTCACGGACCTCGTAGCCGAGGTCGCGAGCCAGCGCGATCACCGCATCGCGGGTGATGCCGGCCAGAATCGCGGCGCCGACCGGCGGGGTGTAGATCACGCCCTTGCGCACCAGGAACAGGTTCTCACCGCCGCCCTCGCTGAGCATGCCGTCGACCCCGAGCGCGATCCCCTCGTGGTAGCCGTGGCGCGCAGCTTCCATGCTGACGAGCTGGCTGTTCAAGTAGTTGCCGCCGGCCTTGGCCATCGCCGGGAAGGTGTTGCCGGCCGGCCGCTGCCAGGAGCTGACGCAGGCATCGACGCCGCGCTCGAGGCTATCGGCGCCGAGGTACGCGCCCCACTCGATCGCGGCGATCGCAGTCTCGACCGGCAGGTTCTTCGACGGCGCCAGCGCGAACTCGCCGAAGCCGCGGTAGATGATCGGTCGCAGATAGGCGCCTTCGGTCAGGCGGTTGACGCGGATCAGCTGGTGGCAGGCGCCGGCCAACTCGGCGCGCGTCCAGCGCGGCTCCATGCGATGGATGCGCGCCGAGTCGAACAGCCGGTCGATATGCTCGGCGAGCCGAAAAAACGCGGCGCCCTTCGCAGTGCGATAGGCGCGGATGCCCTCGAACACCGAGGACCCGTAGTGCAGGCCATGGGCCAGCACGTGCACGGTGGCCTCGTGCCAGGGCACGAATTGGCCGTTGTGCCAGATCAGTTTGGACGGCTTGATCGCCATGGCGTGGAACTCCTCTTCAGGACGTGACTGGGGTGGATCCGGGAACGACGGCGTCGACCGCGACGACGTCGTAGAGCTTCTCGATCTGGCGCGCGAGCGGTCCGGGGTCGCGCGCAGACATGAGTTCGAGGCGCACGCGCCAGACACCGGCCTCGGCGGCGGTGGTCGCGATGTCGGCGATCTCGAAGCCGCGGCGCTGCACGAGACCCAGCAGGCGCAGCAGCGCGCCTTCCGTCCGGCGCAGGCGCACGACCAGGGCGCGGCGTTCACTCATGCGGCGCGCCTCTCGATCATCTCGCCGTTGCTCTTGCCCGGTGGCACCAGCGGCCAGACGTTGGCGCGCGGGTCGATCCGGACGTGCAACAGCATCGAGGTCTCGGCCGCGAGCAGCGTATCGAGCGCAAGCCCGACCTGGTCGCGGCGGTCGATCGCCATCGCCGGAATGCGGAAGGCGCGCGCGACCTCGACGAAATCGGGGTTGTCCGAGAGGTCGACCTCGCTGTAGCGCTCGGCGAAGAACAACTCCTGCCACTGCCGGACCATGCCGAGCGCGGAGTTGTCGAGCAGCACGATCTTGACCCTGACCCCGTAGCGATGCAGCGTGGCCAGCTCCTGCACGTTCATCATGATCGAGCCGTCGCCCGAGACGCAGATCACCTCGCAGTCGGGGCGCGCGAACTTGGCGCCGATCGCGGCCGGCAGCCCGAATCCCATCGTGCCGAGGCCGCCCGAGGTCAGGTGGGCCGAGATGCGGGGGAAGCGGCAATGCTGCGCGACCCACATCTGGTGCTGTCCGACATCGCACGTGATGATGGTGCGCTCGCCGAAGCGGGCCTGCGCCTTCTCGGAGAGCTGCTTCAACAGCAGCGGCGCGTAGACGTCGCCGCCCGGCGCGTCGTAGCGCCACGCGTGCTCGGCGCGCCATGCCGCGCAGCGCGCGCGCCATGGATCGATCGCGAGCGGCTGGGCGAGCGCATCGAGCGCACGCGCCAGGTCGCCGCAGATCGCGGCATCGGCGCAGCGCAGCTTCCCGATCTCGGCGGGATCGGCGTCGAGGTGGATCACGCGCGCCTTCGGCGCGAAGGTCGCGAGCCGACCGGTGGCGCGATCGTCGAAGCGCGCGCCGGCGACGATCAGCAGGTCCGCCTCCTGCACCGCGTGGTTGGCACCCTGGTTGCCGTGCATACCGAGCATCCCGAGCATCATCGGATCGTCGGGATCGAGCGCGCCCAGCGCCTTTAGCGTCACAACGGCTGGCGCGCGCGTCACCGCATGGAAGCGCCGCAGCGCGTCCTCGGCCCCAGCCATGCCGACGCCGCCCCCGGCGTAGATCACCGGCCGCTCACTCGCGGCCAGCAGCGCCCGCGCACGGGCAAGCCCCGAGACCGTCGGCGGCGCCGGACGGCGTTCGATGCGGGTCGGCGGATCGGCCTCGACCATCGCCACCGCGACGTCCTTTGGCAGATCGATCAGCACCGGGCCCGGACGACCCTCGCGCGCGATCGCGAAGGCCTCGCGCACGGTCGCGAGAATGTCCTCCGGACGACGCACGAGGAAGCTGTGCTTGACGATCGGCAAGGTGATTCCGAAGACGTCGACCTCCTGGAAAGCGTCGGTGCCCATCAGCGCCGTGGGCACCTGGCCGGTGATCGCGACCAGGGGCACCGAGTCGAGGAAAGCGTCGGCGATGCCGGTCACGAGGTTGGTCGCACCCGGGCCGCTGGTCGCCATGCACACGCCGACCTTGCCCGAAGCGCGCGCGTAGCCGATCGCCGCCAGCGCCGCGCCCTGTTCGTGACGCACCAGCACGTGGCGCAGACGGCTGCCGACGAGGGCGTCGTAGACCGGCATGATCGCCCCGCCCGGATAGCCGAACAGGGTCTCGACGCCCTCCTCCTCCAGCGCGCGGATCAACCACGCGGCGCCGGACAAGCGGGTTCCCTTGCGAATGCTGCCGTCGGCCATGGCGGCGTCTCCTTGGGTGATCAGGCGGCTTCGGGACGTTCGGTCGGCGCGGCCGGCTGCGCCGGTCGCCCGGCATCGAGCCAGGGCATCCGCGAACGGAGCTCGGCCCCGACCCTCTCGATCGGATGCGCGAGGTCGGCAGCCTTCAGGGCCTGGTAGCGCGGATTACCGGCGCGGTATTCGGCGACCCATTCGCGCGCGAACTGGCCGGAGCGGATCTCGGCCAGCACCTCGCGCATCCGTGCGCGGGTGCTGGCGTCGATCACGCGCGGACCGCGCGTCAGATCGCCGTACTGCGCGGTCTCGCTGATGTAGCGGTGCATCTTCGACAGCCCGCCCTCGTGCAGCAGGTCCACGATCAACTTCAGCTCGTGCATGCACTCGAAGTAGGCGACCTCGGGCTGATAGCCGGCCTCGATGAGGGTCTCGAAGCCCTGCACCACGAGTTCGGTGACCCCCCCGCACAGCACCGCCTGCTCGCCGAAGAGGTCGGTCTCGGTCTCCTCGGCGAAGCTGGTTTCGATCAGTCCGCCACGTGCGCCGCCGATGCCGTGCGCATAGGCCTGGGCGCGCGCCTTGGCCTGTCCGGTGGGGTCCTGCTGGATCGCGTACAGGCATGGCACACCGTGGCCGGCCTCGTACTCGCGACGCACCAGCGCGCCAGGTCCCTTCGGCGCCACGAGGATCACGTCGAGATCGGCGCGCGGCGCGATCTGGCCGAAGTGGACGTTGAAGCCGTGCGCGAACAGCAGCGCGCCGCCGGCCTTCAGGTTCGGCGCGATCGCCTCGGCGTAGACCGCCGGTTGCGCCATGTCCGGCGTCAGCAGCGCGACCAGATCGGCGGCCTTCGCGGCCTCGGCCGGGTCCATCACCGGCAGGCCGTCGGCGATCGCCTGATCGCGGCTCTTGCCAGCACGCTGGCCGACGATCACGTCAAATCCGGAGTCGCGCAGATTCAGGGCGTGGGCGCGGCCCTGGCTGCCATAGCCGATGATCGCGATGCGCTGGCCGGCGAGGGCGTCGTTCGAGCGGGTGGTCATGGGTGCTGCTCCTGGGTCGGTTTCGGGAGGGATCAAAGAAGCGGAATCAGGGCCGGGTGATCGCGCCTTCGGAGGCCGAGCCGACCAGTGCCGCGTACTTGGCAAGCACGCCGTGGGTCGCGCGGGGCGCCGGCAACTGGTGGTCGGCGCGGCGTGCCGAAAGGTCGGCCTCGGTCGAGAAGATCCGCGTCTCGGCGTCGATGACGACGCGGTCGCCCTCGCGCAGCAGGCCGAGCGGCCCGGCGCGCATCGCCTCGGGCGCGACGTGCCCGACCATGAAGCCGCGGGTGGCGCCGCTGAAGCGGCCGTCGGTGACCAGCGCCACGTCGTCGCCGAGACCACGACCCATCAGCGCCGCGGTGACCTTCAGCATCTCGGGCATCCCCGGCGCGCCGGCCGGCCCCACGTAGCGGATCACGACCACGTCGCCGGCGCCGATCGCGCCCGACTGCACCGCCTCGAAGGCGCTGGCCTCGTCGTCGAAGACGCGCGCCGGTCCCTCGAAGCGGCTGCGGCCGTGGCCGGCGAGCTTCAGCACGCAGCCCTCCGGCGCAAGGTTGCCGTAGAGGATCGAGAAGCCACCGCGCGGCTTCAGCGGCGAGGCGACCGGATGCACCACTGGCACTGGCTGCGGGCCGAACTCGACTGCGCCGACGGCTGCGACGAAGCTCGGGCCATCGACGGTCGGGTGGTCCTCGACCAGGCCGGCGTCGATCAGCGACCGCGCCACGCGCGCGGTGCCGCCTGCGGCATAGAGATCGATCGCGGTGTAGCGGCCGCCGGGCTTGAGATCCGCGATCACCGGGGTCGTCGCCGAAGCGTGCTCGAAATCTTCGAGCCCAAGCGAGACGCCGGCCTCGTGCGCGATCGCGAGCAGGTGCAGGATCGCGTTGGTCGAGCCGGCGGTCGCCGCGACCATGCGCGCGGCGTCGAGGAAGGCGGCGCGCGTCAGCATCTGGCGCGGGCGCCGCCCCTCGGCAAGCAGGCGCACGACGAGCTCGCCGCAGTGACGCGCGGCAGCAATCTTGTCCGGGTGCAGCGCCGGCAGGTCGTTGGCACCGAGCGGCGACAGGCCGAGGGTGGTCAGCACCATCGCCATCGTGTTGGCGGTGAACTGGCCGCCGCAGGCGCCCGCGCCGGGACAGGCCGCGGCCTCGATCTCGGCCAGCTCGGCGTCGTCGATGCGCCCGGCGCCGTACGCACCGACGGCCTCGAAGACCTCCTGGATCGTGATCGACTGACCGCGATGGTGGCCGTGGTCGATGGTGCCGCCGTAGAGCACCACGGTCGGGATGTCGAGCCGGGCCGCCGCCATCGCCGCAGCCGGGATGGTCTTGTCGCAGCCGCACAGCAGCACCATCGCGTCGAGGCTGTGGCCGTCGACCGCGAGCTCGATGCTGTCGCAGATCCACTCGCGCGACGGCAACGAGGCCCGCATCCCGGCGGTGCCCATCGCGATGCCGTCGGTGACGACGATGGTGTTGAACTCGATCGCGGTCGCCCCGGCCGCCTCGATCCCGGCGCGCACGTGGGTCGCCAGCATTCGCAGGTTGAGGTTGCACGGTGACACGTCGGACCAGCTGCCGACGATCGCCACCAGCGGCTTGTCGATCGCGCGCGGATCGCGGCCGGTGGCGCGCAGCATTGCGCGGGCGGGCGCTCGGTCGGGTCCGGACTTGATCGCGTGGCTGCGCATGCGTGTCTCCGTCCCGACCGCCGACCTCAGCCGCGCTGCCGGCACGAACGGGCCGGCCGGCAGGGTCTGCCGGCGTGGCGCGTTGCGTGCTGGAACGGGGTTTCGGTCATCGATCGGGCTCTTTCGGGGTCCAGAAACGCGAAACCCCCGCCACCGTCGCCGGTGCGGGGGTTTCGAGGAGGCCTTTGTTCGGTCGCCGGCTACGCTCTCATCCCGCACCTGGTGGGCGTAATGAGTACGAGCGAGACGAGTACGAGCGCACCGCCGAGCACGACATCGCGACCGAGCGGGGAGCCGGTCGGGGCGATGCGGGCGTCGATGTTGCGCTGCGGAACCATGGCTCGAAGGTAGAACACGTCTTTCGGAGATGTCAACCCATTCGTCCGTCGAACACGCAGGTCGGCCTCACTTGAGCAGGCTGCGCAGCATCCACGCGGTCTTCTCGTGGACCTGGAGGCGCTGGGTCAACAGGTCGAGCGTGGCCTCGTCGTTGCCCTTCCCGGCCGCCGGAAAGGCCGCGCGCGCGGTCCGGGCGACGGCCTCGTGGCCCGCGACCAGCTCGCGCACCATCTCGAGCGCGACAGGCACGCCGTCCGCGTCCGGCACGCTCGCGAGCTTCGCGAAGTCGCGATAGCTGCCCGGCGCGTAGTAGCCGAGCGCGCGGATGCGCTCTGCGATCAGGTCCAGTGCGTTCCAGAGTTCCGTGTACTGGGCCATGAACATCTGGTGCAGGGTGTTGAACATCGGACCCTCGACATTCCAGTGGAAGTTGTGGGTCTTCAGGTACAGCGCGTAAGTGTCGGCCAGCAGCCGCGCGAGGCCGTCGGCGATCTTCGCCCGGTCCTTCTCGTCGATGCCGATATCGATTTCGATCGAGTCCGGCATGGACTTGGATTTCATGGCACTGGCGCGTGACTTGCCCATGGCGCGTACTCCTTGGCGGAGTGACTAATGGTATCTGCTCTGGCATCGCCGGACTTCCCGCGCGCCGGGATGACTCCGATCGATACCCGACCCCGATGCCGCCGCAAAGGGCAGGCGACCGTCCGATCCCGACGCTTGACACCTCGACCGGAACGCGCCTAGTCTCGGCTGCATGTCGCATCGCAGCACGCCACGCGCCCTCTCGACGACCGCCGCCGCGGTCGCGAATTCGCGTGCGCTGCTCGCCCTCGGCCTCCTTCTTCCGACCTCGACGCGGGACGGATGATGCGGCCTTGACCCCCTGACAAAGCCCTCTCCACGAAGCCCCGCGCCAGACCCCGACGCGGGGCTTCTTCGTTTCCGGACCCTGAAAGGACCTACCCGATGGACGAGCGACTGATCATCTTCGACACCACCCTGCGCGATGGCGAGCAGAGTCCCGGCTGCAGCCTGAATCCGCTGCAGAAGCGGCGCATGGCCGAGACCCTCGCCCAGCTCGGTGTCGACGTGATCGAGGCCGGCTATCCGAATGCCTCCGAGGGCGACTTCCGCTCGGTCGCCGAGATCGCGCGCGAGGTCCACGGACCGACCATCGCCGCCCTCGCCCGCTGCCATGAGGCCGACATCCGCGCCGCGGTCGATGCCTTGACCGGCGCCGCGCGACCCCGCGTCCACGTCTTCATCGCCTCGAGCCCGATCCACCGCCAGCACAAGCTCAAGCTGTCGAAAGCCGAGGTCATCGAGCGCGCGGTCGCCGGGGTGCGGTTGGCGCGGGCGGCGGTCGGCGACGTCGAGTTCTCGGCCGAGGACGCGACGCG
>CALDVP010000154.1 GCA_937924195.1 uncultured Lysobacterales bacterium | reverse complement strand
GAGACCGGCGCGAACGGCTGCTCGCCGCCCTCCTCGAGGCGCGGCGCGCGGATCGCGTAGAGCGTCAGCGCCGCGACGGTGACGACACCGAGGAAGGCGAGGATGAAGAGGCCGCGCGCCGGATCGTTGGCAAAGGCATGGACGCTGGTCAGTACGCCCGAACGGACCAGGAAGGTCCCGAGCAGCGAGAGCGAGAACGCGAAGATCGCGAGCAGCAGCGTCCACGCGCGGAAGTTGCCGCGCTTCTCGGTGACGATCTGCGAGTGGAGCAGGGCGGTGCCGACCAGCCACGGCATGAAGGAGGCGTTCTCGACCGGGTCCCAGAACCACCATCCGCCCCAGCCGAGTTCGTAGTAGGCCCACCAGCTGCCGAGCGCGATGCCGAGGGTCAGGAAGGACCAGGCCGCCAGCGTCCACGGCCGCGACCAGCGCACCCAGCGCTCGTCGACGCGGTTTTCGAGCAACGCGGCGATCGCGAACGCAAACGCGACCGCGAACCCGACGTAGCCCATGTAGAGCATCGGCGGATGGACGATCAGCCCGAAGTCCTGCAGCAGTGGGTTCAGGTCCCGGCCTTCCGCCAGCGCCGGCAGGTGCCGGTCGAAGGGGTTGCTGGTGAAGATCATGAAGGCGAGGAAGCCCACCGCGACCAGGCCGAGCGTGCCGAACACCTTGGCCATGAAGCCGTCCGGTAGCCCGCGCGACAGCGCGGCCACGGCCACGCTCCAGCCCGCCAGCACCAGCGCCCAGAGCAGCAGCGAGCCCTCGTGGCCGCCCCAGACCGCGGAGATCCGGTAGTACCAGGGCAGCAGCGAGTTCGAGTTGGTCGCGACGTAGACGACCGAGAAGTCGTTGACCAGGAAGGCATGGGTCAGGATCGCGAAAGCCACCATTACGAAGGCGAACTGGCCGGCCACCAGCGGCCGCGCCGTCGCGATCAACCGCGGATCGTCACGCCAGGCGCCGACCATCGGGAGGATGGCCTGGGCGAGCGCGAGGACGAGGGCGAGCGCGAGGGCGAAACTGCCGAGTTCGGGAATCATCGGGCGGTGGCCGGTGGGTGAATCAAACTGCGTAAGTCTAGCGGTGGCTCCGCGCGCGGACCGTGAGCAGGATCAAACGGCGTTCCGCACGACCCTGCTGCAGGGCGCGCTCGCCTGCGAAGCGTTGCAATGACACGAAGAGCCCGGTCCGATGGGCCGTCGCCGCGAGCCGGGCCTGGCTTTTGGCTTCAGTAGGAGGGCGCTTCGCCATTCTTGGGGGCTGGCGGGTGCGTGGCCCCGCCGGCCGCGGCGGATTCGGACGCCTGCCTGGTCTTCGCGCGGGCGATCGCATCTGCGACTTCGGCCGGCATGTAGTTCTCGTCGTGCTTGGCCAGCACCTCGTCGGCGACGAAGACGCCGTCGCGCAGGCGCCCGACCGCGACCACGCTCTGCCCCTCGCGGAACAGGTCCGGCAGGATCCCGGTGTATTCGGCCGGTTGCAGCCGGAAGCGGTCGGTGACCACGAAGCGCACGGTGAGACCCTCGCCGACGCGCTCGATGCTGCCCTCCTCGACGAGGCCGCCGAGCCGGAAGGTGCGTTCGACCGGGGCCTTGCCCTGCGCGATGTCGCTCGGACTGAAAAAGTGCTGAATGTTCTGGTTCAAGGCGGTCAGTGCCAGCGCGGTCGCGACCGAGGCGCCCAGCAGCACCAGCAGGATCATCCAGATGCGGCGTCGACGGGCGGGGTTCATGTCGCCTCCCGGCGTGCGGTACGGGTGAGTCGCCCGCGCAGGTCGCGTAGCACCCGGCGGCGCGCAGTCGCGGTCGTCACGAGGTCGGCCACGATCAACGCGGCGAAGATCACGTAGGACGCGGCCACGAAGGGCCAGTGCGGCATCGAGAACGTGGCAGGCTCCATCGGGTCCTCCTCAGTCGTTCGCCGGCGCGCCGGCCAGGCGGCGCACCCAGTCCTTGCCGCTCTCCTGTTCGAGCACCATCACCTGGGCCCGGCTCAGCAGCGAATAGGCGTAGTAGAGCTTGGTCGCGACCGCCATCAGCAAGAGCGGCCACAGCATCGACGGGTCGATCGTGGTGTCGCCGCGCAGCAGCTTCACCGACGACGGCTGGTGCAGCGTGTTCCACCAGTAGACCGAGTACTGGATGATCGGGATGTTGACGAGGCCGACGATCGCCAGCAATGCAGCGGCGCGCGCGGCCTTGCGGCGGTCCTCGATCGCGCGCGACAGGCCGATCACGCCGAAGTAGAGGAACAGCAGAATCAGCGTCGAGGTCAGCCGCGCGTCCCAGACCCAGTAGGTACCCCAGGTCGGGCGGCCCCATAGCGAGCCGGTCGCCAGCGCGACCGCGGTGAAGGTCGCGCCGATCGGGGCCGAGGCCAGCGACACGATCTCCGCCAGCTTGATACGCCAGACCAGCGCGACGAAACCGCTGACGGCCATCACGGCGAACACGAACTGGCCCATCCACGCGCTCGGAACGTGGATGTAGAGGATCCGGTAGCTCTCGCCCTGCAGGTAGTCGGCCGGGGTGAAGAACAGGCCCCAGGTCAACGCGAAGACGGCCAGCAACAGCCCGCTCCACAGGAACCACGGCCGCCAGCGCTCGGCGAAGGCGTAGAAGGTGGGTGGGGAGCCCATCCGATGGAACCAGAGCGTCAGGGCGTTCATTCGTGCGGGGCGGTGGCGGGTCGGTGGTGCAGCGGCCGGCGGCGACAGGGCGCGCCGGCGCTGCGGGAGGTGGGGTGCGTCCGGGATGCAGGCGCCGCTCAGGACTTCGATTTTGCGTGACCGAAGCTCACTGCGCGCTGATCCGGATCGCCGCCGCGCACGCCAGCGGTGTCAAGGGCAGCGCAAGCGCCAGCCCGGACGCCAGCCAAAGCAGGGCCGGCAGCGGCGAGAGGCCGGTCAGTGTCGCCTCGACCGCTCCGGCGCCGAATACCAGCACCGGAACCATCAGCGGGAGCACCAAGAGCGCCAGGAGGATACCAGCGCGCGGCATCGCGGCCGTCAGCGCGGCGCAGGTGCCGCCGACCATCGACACCACCGGAGTTCCGAGCGCGAGCGCGGCCAGCAGGGTCAGCGCGGCATCTTCCGGCAGGCCCAGCATCGAGGCGAGAAGTGGCGCGGCAAGCGTCAGCGGCAGGCCCGTCGCCAGCCAATGCGCCAGCAGACGGGCGCCCGCCAGCAGCGGCAGCGACTGCCCGGACACCAGCCACTGGTCGAGGCTGCCGTCCTCGAGATCGCCCCGAAACAACACATCGAGCGACAACAGGTTCGCCAGCAGCACCGTCACCCAGGCGACGCCCCCCGCGATCCGCGCGAGCTGGTTGGCTTCCGGTCCCAGGGCGAGCGGGAACAACGCGGTGACCATCAGCGCGAACAGCAGCGGATTCACCGCCTCGGCGCGCCGTCGCCAGGCGAGCGTCAGGTCGTGCTGGAGCAGCGCGGTGGGCGCGACGAGAAGGCTCAAGCGGCACCGCCCAGCGTCAGCCGTTCGAAAGGGAGGGCGACCGGCGCAAAGTGACCGTGGCTGGTCATGACGACCGCTCCGCCGCGGCGCAGTTGCATCCCGATCAGGCGATCCACCAGGTCGTGCCCATCGTGATCGAGGTTCGCGTAGGGTTCGTCCAGCAACCACAACGAAGCCGTCGTGACCAGCAGGCCCGCCAGCGCGGCGCGTTTGCGTTGACCGGCGGACTGACGCCGGATCGGCAGATCCTCGAAGCCCTCGAGACCGACCGCGGCCAGCGCGGCCCTGATCGGCATCGCCGCGCGACCGCCAGAGAGCCCGACCACGAGCGCGAGATTTTCCGTTGGTGTCAGGTCCGACTTCAGGCCCAGTTGATGAGCCAGCAGCGCGATGTCGCCAGCGATCGGTCGCCAGGGCTCACGCACCTCGCCGCGCCAGGCGATGGTTCCCGCCGTCGGTTCCAAGAGTCCGGCGAGGATCCGCAGCAACGTCGTCTTGCCGCTGCCGTTGCCGCCTTCGATCACCGCGACCTGGCCGCTGCCGAGCGACAGGTCGATGGGACCGAAGATCGGCTCGTTGCCCCGGGCGAACGCGAGCCGAGTGCTGGCGATCAAAGGAGGGCGGTCGTCCGCCGATTCCGCAGTCAACGAGTCTGTTCCGATGATGCGCGTGGGCGTCACCGGCGCGAGTGTATCGGCAGCAGGCGAGACCCTACAGGCGAGCATCTCCGGCGAGGGTCCCGAAGAGTCGGCCGGTACCGGTCGATTCGAGGGTTTTTCTCGTAATTTCGTCAGGGTGGGGTCGACGCGGTCGAAGCTGGAACGCGACAGGCTGCCCCGTCGTGCTGTCGATGTCTTGCCGTCCTGATAGGCTCGCGCGTGCGCCGGATGCTGCCGGAGCGCGTCGAGACGCAGGTTCTTCAAACCGATCGAAAGGGGTTATGCATGAGAACGATACTTGCCGTTGCAGTGATGGCGGTGCTTGCCGGTTGTGCGACGCCGGTCCAGGTCGGCGATAGCCGGGCGCGCGGTCCGGTCACGGGTTCGGCCGGAGGGGCGAGCGCGCAGGGCGCAAGCCCGCAGCTCGAGCGCTGCGATCGGCCGCTCGGCACCGTCGCCGTGGTCGAGGACACGACCCAGGACTGGTACCTGATCCTGACCTCGCAATACCAATTGCCGGCGACGACGCCGCTGCTGCGGCTGATGATCCAGCAGTCGAACTGTTTCATCGTCGTCGATCGCGGCCGCGCGATGAACCAGATGCGGGGGGAGCGTGAACTGCAGCGCTCGGGCGAACTCCGAGGCGGCAGCAACTTCGGACAGGGCCAGATGGTCGCGGCAGATTACGCGATGACGCCGTCGATCCAGTTCGCACAGCAGACCGGCGGCGGTGCGGCCGGCGCCATCGCGGGGCGGATCAATCCGCTACTCGGTGCGGTCGCCGGCAGCATGCGTCGCGTCGATGCGGCAACGACCTTGCTGCTGACCGACAACCGGTCCGGAGTCCAGGTCGCGGCAGCGGAGGGTGTCGCGAGCAAGACCGACATCAACATGGGCGTCTTCCTCGCCGGGAGCGGTGCGGCCGGCGGCGTGGGTGGCTGGAACCGGACGCCCGAAGGTCGCGTGATCTCCGGAGCGTTCATGGATGCCTACAACCAGCTGGTCCGCGCCGCTCGTAACTACAGCGCCCAGACCATGGGTGACCGCGGTCTCGGCACCGGCGGCCGGCTCGAGGTGGATGGCTCGAGGCAGGCCCAGCAGGCCGCCAATGCCGGTATGACTCTGCGCGAGGCGCAGCAGCGCCTGAAGGACCTCGGCTACTACACCGGCACCGTCGATGGCGTCACCGGCCCGCGAACCCAGGACGCGATCCGGCGTTTCCAGTCCGACAATGGCATCTCGCAGACTGGCACCCTGACCCCGCCAACGATTCGGGCGCTGCGCGGCGACAACTGACGACGACGCGTCGCATGCTGGACGAGGCTCGCGCCTTGGCGCGGGCCTCGCCGTTTTGGGCGACCGTTCAGGTTGTTCGGCTTGCGCTCGACGTGCAAAGGGTCAGAATGAATGGCCCGGAACGCGGAATCGGGAGCGGTCATGACCAGCTTGCGCGGCGTGGTGGTGATTCTGATCCTGACGGTCTTTGCCCGGATCGCTTCGGCCGCCGAGCCGCGCGCGATGCATATCGTCAGCCTCGCCGATCCACCTCTTGCCCTGTACGAGGGTGGGGTCGTCGCAAAGGATGGCCGAAGACTGGCAGCGACTGCTGCCCACGCGACCGGGGCGACCCGCCTCGATGATCGCTCGCCGGCCGCGCTCGCGTATCTCGCGCACCTCGGCTCGCGCCAGGACGCGGTGCTCGCGGCGGCCTCCGGGCTCGCGAAGCGGCGCCTCGCGCCTGCCTTCCGCTACACCCACACCGGTAACGGCTTCGCGGTCGAGCTCTCGGCGGACGAGGCCGAGGCGCTACGCGCGCTGCCTGGGGTGATCGCCGTCGAACCCGAGTGGATCGAGCGCACGCTGACCGATACCGGCCCTGCGTGGATCGGTGCCGACCGAATCTGGACCGGCAACGTGCCGACCATCCTCGGCACGCGCGGGGAGGGTGTGATCGTCGGCGTCATCGACACCGGCATCAATGCCGGCCATCCGTCCTTCGCCGCGATCGCGCAGGACGGCTACGTCCATACCAACCCGGCGGGTCGACTCTTCGGCCTGTGCCAGAGCAACCCGGCGCGCTGCAACGCCAAGCTGATCGGCATCTGGGACTTCACCACCGAGGGCACACGCGACGGCTCGGATACGACCGGCCACGGCTCGCACGTCGCTGGCACCGCGGTCGGCAATCCGGTCTCGGCGACGACCGGCGGTGGCGGGATCGCGATTCCGGTGACCGTCAGCGGAGTCGCCCCGCGCGCCGCGCTGATCAGCTACAAGGGCTGCCAGCGCGACGAGACCGGCCAGAATCCCGGAGGCAGCTGTCCGGGCAGCGCGACGCTGGCGGCGATCGAGCAAGCGGTACGCGACCAGGTCGCGGTGATCAACTACTCGATCGGCGGCTCGCCGCGCGATCCGTGGGCCGAGATTCGCTCGGGCACCCAGAGCTCGACCCGCGCGCTGCTGGCCGCGCGCGCGGCGGGCGTGCTGCCGGTGGTCGCCGCCGGCAACGATGGTCCCGGGGCCGGCACGGTGACTTCGCCGGGCAATGCGCCGTGGGTGCTGGCGGTCGCGAACGCGACCCACGACCGGATCTTCGGAACGCGGCTCGAGGGCCTGAACGGTCCGGGTATTGCCACCGGGACCACGCTGGCTGGCGCGTCGCTGAGTGGCGGTGTCGGCGTGCGTCGCGTGGTCCATGCGCGCGATTTCGGCAACGCGCTGTGCGGCACCGGACCGACGCAGGGCGTCAATCCGACCGGCGCCAGCAACCCTTTCCCGCCGGGCACCTTCCATGGCGAGATCGTGGTCTGCGACCGCGGCGTCTACGCCCGGGTCGAGAAGGGCTACAACGTGCTCGCCGCCGGAGCTGGCGGCTACGTGCTCGCGAACGTCGCTGCCGATGGCGAGAGCATCGTCGCCGATCAGCACTTCCTGCCGGCGGTGCATCTCGGTTTCGCCGACTCGGAGCGGCTGCGCGCCTGGCTCGCCGACGCGCGCGCCCAAGGCGCCGAGGTGCGGGCCTCGATCCGCGCGACCGAGCGCCTCGTCGATGCGCGATTCGGTGATCTCCTCAACGCCTCGAGCGGTCGCGGGCCGGTGCAGCCGGTCGGCGGCTGGCTGAAGCCGGACCTCACGGCGCCGGGCACCAACATTCTCGCCGCCGCCGGCACCGGTGTCGGTTTGGCCAGCCTGTCGGGGACCTCGATGGCAACCCCGCACATCGCCGGCGCTGCGGCGCTGCTGCGGGCGCTGCGCTCGGACTGGCGCGCCGACCAGATCGAATCCGCGCTGCTGACGACCGGGCTTTCGACAGTGCGCGCCTCAGACGGTACGCGGCTCGCGGATCGCCACGAGGCCGGCATCGGCCGCGCGTGGATGCCGGCCGCGGCGCGGGTTAAGCTCAACTTCCCGCAGCCCCAGGCCGAGTACGTCGCCGGCGATCCGATCGTTGCCGGGCCCACGGCCGCGGCGCGCATCAACCGCCCGAGCCTGCAGCATCCGGACTGCCTCTCGCGCTGCGCCTTCGTACGGCGCGTGCAGGCGATGGAGGCTGGCAGCTGGCGCGTCGTGCCACGACTGCCCGCCGGCGCGCGACTCTTCGCGAATCCAGAGTCCTTCGCACTGGCGGCGGGCGCCACGCGCGAGCTCTCGCTCGAGCTCGACGTGTCCGACCCGCGCCTCGCGGGGCAGTGGCTTCACGGCGAGATCGCGCTGGTCGATGACGCGGGCGGACTCGAACAGCGGCTCGCGGTCGCAGTGCGCGCGTCGCCAGGCAACATCCCTGAGACGCTCCGGGTCGATGCCGGCATCACCGCGGGCCATGCCGATCTCGAGATCGACGGGTTGGTCGAGCTCCGCGACGCCGGCTTCCCGACCTGGCCGCTCGCGCGGATGGATGAAGCCGTGGTCCCGGTCATGCTCGATCCGACTCCGAACGATCCCTGGGACAACGCGGCCGCGACCAACGCGGTGCGCCTGGTCGAGGTCGCGGGC
>CALDVP010000153.1 GCA_937924195.1 uncultured Lysobacterales bacterium | reverse complement strand
CGCGGCCGTCGTCGGTCACCGACACCGAGCCGTCGGCGTGGACCACGACCTCGACCGTGCGGGCGTGTCCGGCCAGCGCCTCGTCGACCGCGTTGTCGATGACCTCCTGGGCCAGGTGGTTCGGCCGCGAGGTGTCGGTGTACATGCCAGGGCGGCGCTTGACCGGTTCGAGCCCGGAGAGCACCTCGATGTCGGCGGCGTTGTAGCGGCTGCTCACGTGGTGGAAAACCAGCGGAAAACGACCGGCAAGGATCGGGCTTCGTGATCGAAGGGGCAAGACTTGACGGGCCCGCGATCACGGCGCCTTGGCCATGGCGCCGATTGTCGGCACGATCGCGGACTCGGCGCCCGGCGGGCATGACGAAGGCAGGCAATCGATGAGCGACCTCGGCAGGCCCACCCGCGGCGAGCGCCGACCACCCGACACGCTGGTGCTGCTGCTGGCGCTGGCCGCAGTGCTGGCGTTGCTGACCCACGTCGTGACGCCCGGGCGCTTCGCGTCGGTCGAGCCGGGCGAGGGCCGCCAACGGGTGATCGCGGTGGACTCCTACGTCGCGAACCCCGACGGGCCGCAGGGCGTGGCGCTGTTCGCCTCGGGGGGGCAGCTCGGCTTCCTCAATGCCTGGTTCGACGGCCTCGTCTCGGGATCGCGCGACGGCGCCGCGGTCGGCGTGGTCGCCTTCCTGCTGGTACTGGGTGGCGCCTTCGGCATCGTGCTGCGCACCGGGGTCTTCGATCGCTCGGTGCTGGCGCTGGTGCGCGTCACCGGGGCCCATCCGCTGGCGCTGTTCCCGGTGCTGTTCGTGCTGTTCTCGCTCGGCGGCGCGGTGTTCGGGATGGGCGAGGAGACGATTCCGCTGGTGCTGCTGCTGGCCCCGATCCTGGTGCGCCTCGGCTATGACTCGATCAGCGTGGTGCTGGTGACCTTCGTCGCGACCCAGATCGGCTTTGCGACCTCGTGGATGAACCCGTTCAGCGTCGTGATCGCGCAGGGCATCGCCGGCCTCCAGCCGCTCTCGGGCGCGGGGCTCCGGATCGGGATCTGGGCCACGTTCACTGCGCTCGGGGCGGCATTCACGGTGTGGTGGGCGCGGCGCGTGCGCAAGCGACCCGAGTGCTCGCCGGCCTACGCGACCGACGCCTGGTTCCGCGAGCGTGCCCGTGCGATCGGCGGCGACGAGGGACGGCTCGCGCGCGGCGACGCGGCGATGATCCTCGCCTTCATCGCCGGCATGGCCTGGGTGGTATGGGGCGTGACCACGCAGGGTTACTACCTCGGCGAACTCGCGAGCCAGTTCCTCGCGATGGGGCTCGCGATCGGCACGATCGCGGTCATGGTCGGGCGCCTCGGCGTCAACGACCTCGCCGATGCCTTTCGCGACGGCGCGCAGGTGATGCTGCCGGTGGTGCTGGTGATCGGCCTCGCGAAGGGGTTGGTCGTGCTGCTCGGGGGCACCGACCCCGAAACCGATTCGGTGCTGAACACGTGGCTGCACGGCGGGGCTGCGATGCTGGGCGGCATGCCGGCCGAGCTGGCTGCCATCGCGATGCTGGCGTTCCAGTCGGCGATCAATTTCTTCGTGCCCTCGGGCTCCGGCCAGGCGGCGCTGACCATGCCGATCCTCGCGCCGCTCGGGGACTTGCTCGGCGTGACGCGTCAGGTCGCGGTGCTCGCCTTCCAGCTCGGCGACGGGCTCACGAACCTGATCATCCCGACTTCGGCGATGCTGATGGGCGTGCTCGGCGCCGCGCGCATCCCGTGGCTCGCGTGGGCGCGCTTCATCGTCTGGCCGCTCTCGGTGCTGCTGGTGTTCGGCGCGGTCGCGCTGCTGGTCGCGGTGGCGATCGGCTGGTCCTGACGTGCGCGTGACGACGGCCTCCTAGACTTCGCACGTGGAACATCGAACGATGGACGTGCTGGTTCTGGGCGGCGGGGTGATCGGTCTCGCCTGCGCGTTGGAACTCTCGCGCGCGGGCCGCGAGGTGACGGTGGTCGAACGCGCCCGGATCGGCGCGGGCGCTTCGCACGGCAACTGCGGCACGATCACGCCGAGCCACGCGCCGCCGCTCGCGATGCCCGGGCAGATCCGCCAGGCGCTGCGGTGGATGTTCACGCCCGACGCGCCATTCCGGGTCGCGCCGCGACTCGATCCGGCCCTGATCGCGTGGATGCTGCGCTTCGCGGCGCGCTGCAACGAGCGCACCTTCCGCACCGCGGCCCGAGCCAAGGGCACGTTGCTGCTCGCTGCGCGCGCGGCCCTCGGCGAGCTGATCGCACGCGAACGACTCGATTGCGAATGGGCCGAGGCGGGCACGCTCGGCGTCTGGCGCAGCCGCGAGGCCTTCGACCGGGCGATGTGGATGCCACCGCTGCTGCGCGAGCTCGGCCTGTCGTGCGAGGTGCTCGATGCGGCCGAGGTCCGGCGACGCGAGCCCGCCCTCAACGACACGATCATCGGCGGCGTATTCCACGGTCGCGATGCGCGTCTGCGTCCCGAGCGCTACGTCGAGGCGCTCGCGGCGCGCGTGCGCGAGGCCGGGGGCGAGATTCGCGAAGGCACGGTGGTGCTCGGCTTCGAGCGCGCGGGAGGCCGGGTCGAGCAGGTGCGGACTTCCGGCGGCACGATCGCGGCGCGCGACGTCGTCTTCGCCCT
>CALDVP010000152.1 GCA_937924195.1 uncultured Lysobacterales bacterium | reverse complement strand
GATCCTGCGCGAGGGCATGCGGCGCATGGTCGAGCAGCAGGAGGACGTGTACTACTACATCACCCTGATGAACGAGAACTACGCGCACCCCGGCATGCCGGAGGGCGCCGAGGCCGGGATCATCCGCGGGATGTACCTGCTGCGCGACGGCGCTGCGACCGCGGCGGGCGGCGAGCCACGGGTGACCGCCCAACTGATGGGGTCGGGCACGATCCTGCGCGAGGTGATCGCCGCGGCCGAGCTGCTCGAACGCGACTTCGGCGTGGCTTGCGACGTGTGGAGCTGTCCGAGCTTCACCGAGCTGCGTCGCGACGGCGTCCGCGTCGAGCGCCACAACCGGCTGAACCCGGCCGCGCCGCCCAAGACGGCGTGGGTGACCGAATGCCTCGGCTCGCGCCCTGGCAAGGTCGCGGTCGCCGCGACCGACTACGTGCGCGCTTTCGGCGAGCAGGTACGGGCCTACGTCCCGCGCGACGTGCATTACACGGTGCTCGGCACCGACGGTTTCGGGCGTTCCGACACACGCGCCAACTTGCGCCGCTTCTTCGAGGTCGACCGCCACTATGTCGCGCACGCGACGCTGGCGGCGCTGGCCGATGCCGGCCAGCTGCCGCGCGGTGCGGTCACACGCGCGATGCAGCTCTACGGCATCGATCCGGCCAAGGCGGATCCGTCGTCCACCTGACCCGCGTCGTTCGACCGCTCGCTTTGGCGGCCACGGCGTGGCGGCCCGCGCGCGAGGGTCAATACACGGGGGCCGGCCGCCAGGGGTCGCCGGCCAGATGCGCGAGTTCGGGAGGCAGGACCGGTCGATACGGTGTGTCGAACGAGAACGGCGCCTCGTCCTCGCTCCAGACGTTGACGTGGCGGCCGCCGACGAAGCGGATCAGCGCGACGCAGCCGAAACGGGTGCCGAAGGGTCCGTGGGGGATGCCGGCGGGGCGCCAGAAGTAGGCGCCCGCGTGCATCGTCCCGTGCGGTCCGGTCAGGCTGCCGGCCAGCACGTAACATTCCTCGACCACCGGGTGGGTTTCACGCGGGCCCTTGGCGCCCGGAGGCTCCGCGTGCGGCAGCATCAGCGACAGGAAGGTCCGCTCGCCGGTCGCCGCATCGGTTCGCAGGTTCTTGCGCCCGATGCCGAGGTGGGCGAGCCGGGGATCGTTGAGGGTGCGGTCCCAAGGCATCCGCAGCACGTCGCGGTGCGGGATCGCGCGCGCGGCCAGCTCGGTCGATGGCGGGCCGGACGGCGCCGGACCAAAATCCGGCTCGCGGTCGAAGAAGGTCAGCACGACCGCGCCGTCCCGGGTCGCCATCCGCCGGCGCGGCCAGCCGGCCGGCAGATAGCCGTACTGGTCCGGTCCGAAGCGCGCGTCGTCGAGCTCGATCGCGCCGTCGAGCACGAGGAACTCCTCGTCGGCGGCGAGGGTCTCGTCGGCCTCGCGCGACCAGCCGGGCGGGTAGCGGATCAGGCACGAGCAGGCACCGGTGTCCGGGTCGCGGCTGAGGAACTTGTACTCGGCGTCGGGCCGCGCGCGGCCGGGCGGGATCCGCCGCCACGGCAGCATCTGCGCCTGCACGAACTCGAGGTGCGGGCGCGCCATCGCAAGATGTTTCAGAACGGCTTGGTCGCGCCGAGGAAGGCGACCGATGCGATGCCGATCCAGTAGACGTAGGCCATGCCGCGGCCGAAGCGCAGCGAGCGCGCGAGCCGATCCTCGACCTCCGGCGTCGAGCCCTCGGCGGCGAGCTGCCGGAACAGCGTCGTCCACTCGCGCATGATGTAGCGCAGGCCCAGTCCGATCACGAGCAGGCCCGCGTAGATCAGCACCTTCCACGAGTACCACAGGAAGCCCGGGTCGCCCTTGAATGGGCCGTGGCCGAGGATCGAGGAGATCGCCGCGATCGCGAGCACCGGGATCAGCACGTAGCGCACCGCCTCGTCGATCTTCGTGAGACGGATGCCGAGATCGGTCTCGCGGTGGACGAAGGCCGCCCAGCACAGCGCCAGCCACAGCGCGGTCGCGATCCAGACGAACCACAGGAAGGCGCCGCCGTAGGGCTGCACGGTCCAGAGGTAGCCCATGTGCAGGCCCAGCGGCAGTAGCAGGATGATGCCGGTGCGGGCGAGGATGTCGATGCGGTAGGCGGTTTCCATGTGGCGACGCCGCTCGTCCAGCGACAGGCGCCGGTCGACCACGTTGCGCGAGGTCTGGAACACGCCCCACTCTCCACCGAGCCAGTAGACCATCGCGAGGATGTGCAGCCAGCGCAGCACGGCCAGTTCGGATACGACCATGGGGGTCCTCCCGTTGCCGACGACCGCGGAAAGATAGGTCGGGCGAAATGTCCGGACATTGATCCGGATCATGTCGCAGGGGGATGTGGCGGCCGCTGGCCAAGCGTCCGACCATGACCTCCTTCACTGGCGTGGAGGCTGGAACGTGGCCCAATCAGCGGCTACTTCCCGTCAGCCGGAGTTCGACATGCTGATCCGCCGTCGCCTTGCTCTCGCCGTTGCCGCGAGCCTCGTCCTCAGCGCCTGCGCCGGCGCGCCGCGCGTCGCCGAAGCCCCGGCCGAGGCTGCGGCGGCCTCCGCCGCAACCACGACGTCGACCAGCAACCTGCGTGGACTCGACCTCGCCAACTTCGACAAGACCATCGGCGCCTGCCAGGACTTCTACGTGTTCTCGAACGGCAACTGGTTGCGCAACAACCCGGTGCCGGCCGCGTTCTCGACCTGGGGCACTTTCAACGAACTCGAGCTGCGCAACAACGAGCGCCTGCGGGACCTGGCGGCAGCCGCAGCGGACCGCATCGACGTCGCGGCAGGCTCGTCCGAAGCCTTGGTCGGGGCGTTCTACGCGGCCGCGATGGACGAGGCCGCGATCGAGGTCCGGGGCCTGTCGCCGATCCAGGCCGAGCTCGCCGCGATCGACGCGATCCGCGCCCCGGCCGATGTCGCCGCGACCATCCGCGCGTGGCAGTCGAACGGGATCGGCGTGCTGTTCAGCTTCTTCTCGCGCCAGGATCTCAAGGACAACACCCGCGTCATCGCCTATGCCACACAGGGCGGGCTGGGCCTGCCGAACCGCGACTTCTATACGCGGGACGACGACGAGTCGGCGAAGCTCCGCGAGCAGTACGTCGAGCACATCGCAAACCAGCTGACCGCGGCCGGCACGCCGCGCGAGCGCGCCGAAGCCGAGGCGCGCGCGATCCTCACCCTCGAGACAAGGCTCGCGCTCACCCACCTGACCCGCGAAGAGCTCCGGGTCCCGGACAACTCCTACAACCTCGTCACCGTCGCCGACGCCGAGCGCAGGAACCCGACCCTCGGCTGGCGCGCCCTGTTCGACGCCAACGGCCTCGAGGACGTCGAGGAGTTCAACCTCTCGCACCCGAAGTTCTTCGCCGAGGCCGAGGCCGCGCTCACCGACGTGCCAGTGTCGACCTGGCAGGCGTACCTGCGCTGGAACCTGATCCGACAGTCGGCGCCGAATCTGCCCCGGGTCTTCGCCGACGAGAGCTTCCGCTTCTACGGCACCGTGCTGCGTGGCCAGAAGGAGCAGCGCCCGCGCGACCAGCGCACGGTGGAGCAGATGAACGGCTTGCTCGGCGAGCCGCTCGGTCAGCTCTTCGTCGCGAAGTACTTCCCGCCCGAGGCCAAGGCCCGGATGATGGAGATGATCGGGCATCTCAAGGCCTCGCTCCGCAACCGCCTCGAGCGGCTCGAGTGGATGGGCGAGGACACCCGCCGCGAGGCGCTCGAGAAGTGGTCGACCTTCACCGCGAAGATCGGTTACCCGGATGTCTGGCGCGACTACTCGGGCGTCACGCTCGCCCGCGATGACCACTTCGGCAACATCCGCACGCTGGTGCTGAACGAGCACCGCCGCGACATGGCCAAGATCGGCAAGCCCGTCGACCGCAGCGAGTGGGGCATGCCGCCGCAGCAGGTCAACGCTTACTACAACGCGGTCTGGAACGAGATCGTGTTCCCGGCCGGCATCCTGCAGCCACCATTCTTCGACATGCAGGCCGATGATGCGCTCAACTACGGCGGCATTGGCGCCGTGATCGGGCACGAACTGCTGCACGGTTTCGACGATCAGGGCAGCCGCTTCGATTCGCAGGGCCGCCTGCGGATGTGGTGGACCGCGGAAGACCGTGAGCGCTTCGACGCGCGCGCGCAGCGCCTGGTCGACCAGGCCGGCGAGTTCGTCGCGATCGGCGACATGCGGCTGAACGGTCGTGTCTCGCTCGGTGAGAACATCGCCGACCTCGGCGGGGTCAAGATCGCCTACGACGCGCTCGAGGACGCGCTCCGCGACCAGCCGCAGCCGCTGATCGACGGCTTCACGCCGCAGCAGCGCTTCTTCCTCGGCTGGTCGCAGGTCTGGCGCCGCAACTTCACCGACGAGGCGATGAAGATCCAGGTCAACGTCGGCCCGCACGCGCCGTCGAAGTTCCGCACCAACGGCCCGCTGTCGAACCTGCCGGAGTTCCACCGCGCCTTTGGCTGCCAGGAGGGGGACCCGATGGTGCGCCCGGCCGACCGGCGCGTCGCGATCTGGTGATCGCCCGCGCGCCCGTCTGATTTGGTGACGGCGCGGATTGCGCCGAGCGGATCAGGCGGGCGAATCGGTGGCTGCACTTCGCGAGAAGCCCCCGCTGCCCACGCCGGTTTTCTCGCCCCGGCTCCGGACCCGGTACCTTCCTGACCCAACAGGTGCTCGGCATGGAGCTGCGCCATACCAATCGGCCGGACGAGTCGACGGCGCCGTTCGAGGCCCAGCGCGCAGCCCTCCGGCGCGTCCATGGCGAGGACTCGAGCCTCGTGGCTGACGCCCACGACGCGATCGCCAATGTGCTGATGGATCAGGGCCGATTGCGCGAGACAGGGAGGGCACTTCCGCAGCGCGCTGGCGATCCAGGGCCGGATCGACTCGAACCCGGCGGCCGCGGTCAACCTGATCGACGACCTCGGCGTTCCGCTGGATCAGCGTGGCGATCTCCCCGGCGCCGAGGAGGCGATCCGGCGTTCGCTTCCACTGCGGCTCGAAGCCTTTGGCGAGCAACACCTCTCGACTGCCCGCGGTGCGAGCGCGCCGCGGTGCGGCGCCTGCGCACGCGGGCCCGGCCGGTGCTCACGGCCGAACTGGTCGAGGGTGCTCCCGCCCGGCATGCCGCGCTGGCGCTGGAATCCCGATTGGCTGGCTGATACCGGATCCGGCCCTCGGGCGATTCAACGCCGCTCGCGCGCCGCGCGCCATCCGATCGTCGCCGCGATCGCGAGCAGCGCGGATGCGACCAGGAACGCGGCGCCGGGGAACTCGGCGCCGGCGCCATCGCGCACGCCGGCCGCGAACGCGCTGGCGAACAGGAAGGGCGCGCCGATCCCGGTGGCGCTGGCAAAGCTCGTGACCGCGCCTTGGAGCCGCCCCTGCTCGTCGGCCCCGACGCGGCGGGTCATCAGCGCCTGCGCGGCTGGACCGGCGAGACCCCAGAGCGCCAGCAGCGGAATGGCCACGCCGGTCCATAGGCCGCCGCCCATAAATGGCTCATGCAGCAGT
>CALDVP010000151.1 GCA_937924195.1 uncultured Lysobacterales bacterium | reverse complement strand
CGTCGCCGTCGGCGTCGGCGGTGATCCGCGCGGCTCGCCATCCGGCAGGACCAGCAGGCACTCGATCCCGTCGCCCCTCGGCAGTTCGGGCCACAGCGTCGCCCACGCGCGGTCGCCGGGGCCGACCGGGACGAGGATGCTCAGGATCGGCGCGTTCATCGGATCGGAGGAGGACGCCGGTGCCCCATCGCAGGCAAGGGCCGACTCAGCCACGGCGCCATGCGAAGAATCGCCCGGCCCAGCGCAACGCGCCCCGTGGCGCGTTCGCCCGCTTCCACACGCCGGCTGCATACTTGTTGGCCTCGTTCATCGTCGGATAGGAGTGGATGGTCCCGAGGATCTCGTTGAGACCGAGACCGTGCTTCATCGCCAGCACCCACTCGGGCAGCAGCTCGCCGGCGTGCGCGCCGACGATGCACGCCCCAAGGATCCGATCCTTGCCCGGCGGCGTCAGCACCTTGACGAATCCCTCGTCGGTGCCGTCGGCGATGGCGCGGTCGAGGTCGTCGATGCCATAGCGCGTCACCTCGACCGTGATGCCCTGGGCCCTGGCTTCCTCTTCCGAGAGCCCGACGCGGGCCACTTCGGGGTCGGTGAAGGTGACCCACGGCACCACGCGGTAGTCGACCCTGAACGACCAGAACGGCGCGAGCAGCCCGTTGAGCGAGGCGTACCAGGCCTGATGCGCGGCCATGTGCGTGAACTGGTAGGGACCGGTGACGTCACCGGCGACGAGGATGTTCGGGAAGTTCGTGCGCAGGGAGCGATCCGCCGCGACGTGACCGCGCGGGCCAAGCACGACACCGAGCTCCTGCAGTCCGAGGCCCTCGGTGTTCGGCGTGCGTCCCAGCGCCAACAGTATCCGGTCGAACTCGAAGCGCACTTCGGCGCCATTCGCTTCGGCGAAAAGTGTGCCGCCGCAGCCGTCGGAGGCCGGCTCGATGCGCCGTGCCTGGTGACCGGTCGCCACGTGCAGACCTTCATGCACGAAGCGTTTGGCCAGCAGTGCACCGACTTCCGGGTCCTCGCGCGGCAGGAGACGCGGTGCCTTCTCGACCAGGCGCACCTCGGACCCGAAACGGGCGAAGCACTGCGCCAGCTCGCAGCCGACGGGGCCACCGCCCAGCACCAGCAGGCGCCGTGGCAGTTCGCGCAGCGCCCATACGCTGTCGCAGGTCAAGGGTTCGATCGCATCGAGCCCCGGGAGATCCGGGACCAGCGGGCGCGCGCCGGTGGCGATGACGATGCTGCGCGCGCTGATCCGTCGTCCCTGGACCTCGACTTCCCACGGGCTCACCAGTCGCGCTTCGCCCTCGATCACATCGACGCCGAGCCCGGTGTAGCGCTCGACCGAATCGTGCGGCGCGACCTCGGCGATGACGCGCTGCACGCGCTCCATCACGGTCGCGAAGTCGAAATCGGCGCTCAGCGAGTTCAGCCCGTACTTCCGGGCGTCCCGCGCTTCGGCGAGGAGTCGCGCCGAGCGGATCAGCGCCTTGGAGGGCACGCAACCGGTGTTGAGGCAGTCGCCGCCCATCCGGTGTTTCTCGATCAGCGCGACCCTGGCCCCGACCGCCGCGCCGATGTACGCGGTGACGAGACCCGCGGAACCTGCGCCGATCGCGATCAGGTTGTAGTCGAAGTGCCTCGGCCGGCGGCGCCCGGCGTAGAGCCGGCGGGCCGCAAGCCAGCGCAGAAGGGCCTTCAGCAGCAGCGGCAGCAGACCCAGCGCGACGAATGCCCCCAACAGCCCCGGCGAGAGCACGTCGGCGGGCGAGCGGACCTGCGCAAGCTGCGTGCCGGCCAGCACGTAGACGATCGTCGCCGGCAGCATGCCGATCTGGCTGACCCAGTAAAACGTGCGCGTGGGCAGCGCGGTCAGTCCCGACAGCAGGTTGACGAGGAAAAACGGAAAGGCCGGTACCAGGCGCAACGTCAGCAGGTAGAAGGCGCCGTCACGGGCGATGCCGGCGTCGAGCTCGCGCAGGCGCTCGCCAAAGCGCGCGCGCAGCGCATCGCGGAAGCCGAAGCGGGCGACGAGAAAGGCCAGCGTCGCGCCGATGGAACTTGCGAAGGACACCAACACCGTGCCCTGGACCAGCCCGAACAGGGCGCCGGCGGCCAGCGTCATCACCGCGGCACCAGGGATCGATAGCGCTGTGACCAGCACGTAGGTCGCGAAGAACAGCGCCGCGGACCGAAGCGGGTGTGCCGCGACCGCGACCGAGAGCGTATCGGCCTGGGACTTCAGCGCGTCCAGTGTCAGCCACTGATGGGCCCCTGTGAGCCCGATCGCCAGCGCTGCACCTGCCAGTAGCAGCAGGACGAGCACGGGCCGGGGCAGCGTCGGTCGGCGGTTCATCGGCTGTCTTCGTCGAGGTCGTGGCTCGCGCGACGGGGGTCGCGTGTGACGCCTCAGCGGGACTTCATCAGCCGCAGCAGCACGGCGCAGCCCAGGCCCCAGGCTCCATTGAGCAGCAGCGCCCCGACGATCAGCTTTGGATCCCAGCCGCCGGCCATCGGCAGGCCCTTTAGCGGGAACACCACGAACAACGCGACCACGCTCGGCGCGAGGGCACCGACGATGATCCAGGCCACCCACCAGCGCGCTGCGGTGGTGCGTCGCAGCACGGGCGCCAGCGCGAGCGCCCAGACGCCACCCCAGAAGGCCAGCGAGACCACCTGCGGCACGCCGAGCGGCGCCGTCGCGGTCATGTCGAACGGAGCAAGCGGACTCACACCAGCGACATGCAGCAGACCGAGCAGGCCCTGATGAAAGACCAAGGTCGCTGCGAAGCCGGCCAGGAATGACTTCAGGGGGGTCATGTTTCCTCCGTGGATGCGCGGGCTCGGCCGAGCCCGGAGCCGAGCATACGCGCCTCGTTCCGCGCGAGCCGGGTCGCGCCGGATCGTCGCCCCAAGACCGAGTCGAACTGGAGGATCGGCTACGACTCGGCGAGCCGGACGCAGGACGACGCGTCGTTGCAGCAAACATCGATCGCCAAGCCCGGGCTGCCGCCAGTGGACACCATCGTGTCGTGATGCGCCACCGGCAAGGCCGGCGTTGTCACCGCGCGCTCGAGCAAAGATGAACCAGCCGGCGGTCCGCGCAACGAACTCGCTCTGATCGACGTCGCCGGTGAGCGATCCCGGCCGCGCGTGGCCGACTTGGACGCAGCGTCGGGAGCCGCACGGGTACTTGAAGCGCATGCGAAGAAGTTGCGCGAACGCATAGACCTGGCCATCGCCGACCGAGACGATCTCGACGCGGCCGCTTTGGCGCAGCGTCACGCCCTCGAGCCGAGTGCTCTGGTTTGGATCGATGTCGCGTCGATGTCGTGCTCGATCCCGACCCCGATCCGGTAGCCGGGCCGGAACAACGGACGCCGCGAAACGTCGACGCTCGGACCCTGTCCGGTCCGCGCCTCGCCCCGGCGCCCATTGCCTGTGTGGCTGCCGGCCGTGGTGATCCGCCGGGCGCCTCGGTGCGCCACCGTCGAGGCCAGCCGGAACCAGCGGCGGACGGCCTCTGCGCTGGAACTTGCACCCGGCCCATGTTGTGATCCGTGCCCCGTCCAGATTGCCGAGTCCCGCCATGGCCCTGCGCGCCCTGTTGTTCTCGCTCCTCGTCCTTCCAGGCCTCGTCGCGGCCGAGACGCCCAAGACCCTCGCCCAGATGGAGACCGGGGCGGCCCGCGTCCCGGAGCTTCCGGTCGACGACTTCTTCCGCCACAGCGAGTTCGACGACGTCAAGATCTCGCCGACCGGCGAATACCTCGCTGCCTCGATCAAGCTCGCCGCCGATACCGGCGCGCTGGTGGTGCTGCGACGCGCGACGCTGGAGCGCACCGGCGTGTTCCGTCTGGCCGGTCGCAGCTTCATCTCGGACTTCCGCTGGGTCGGGCCGGAGCGCCTGCTGTTCTCGGTCGCCGAGTCGCAGGGCTCGAAGAGCAACCCGGGCCTCACCGGCGAGATCTACGGCATGGACGCCGACGGCCGCAACCAGAAGCTCCTGATCGGACCCCGCGCCGGGAGCCGCTCGGGTCGCATCGAGATCGGCTTCCTCAACGCCACGCTGCCGGACAACCCCGACCACATGCTGGTGACGGTGCGCGGCATCGGCGCCGGCCGCGGGACCGATTTCCCACGGCTAGAACGCATGCACGTGCGTACCGGCGCACGTTCGCTGATCGCCCGGGCCCCGATCGCGAACGCCAGCTTCCTGGCCGACCGCAATGGGCGCGCGCGGCTCGCATGGGGCGCGGACGAGAACAACCGTCAGAAAGTCTTCCTGCGCGAGGCCAGCGGCGGCGAATGGCGTGTAATCCATGAACAGGGTGCCGATGGCCCGACCTGGAGCCCGCAGTTCGTGTATCCCGACGGCGCCAGCGCGCTGATCGAGATGGGTCAGCCGACGGGACCCAACGGGCTCTATCGCTACCGCTTCGCCGACGGCGAGACGACCCTCGTCGTCCGCGACGCGACCGTCGATCCGTGGTTCATCGCCTACGCGCTCGACCGCAGCGCGCCAGTGGCGGTTGCGTTCATGGATGGCGGCCCGAAGCTGACCCTGCTCGACCGAGAGTCGCCGCTTGTCAAGGGCTGGGCTGCGGTCCTGCGGAGCGTCGAGGGCACCTTTTCGGTGCCGACCAGCTGGACCGACGACGCCCGCCTCGTGGTATTCCGCGCGTTCAGCGACCGGAACCCCGGCGAATTCCACATACTCGACCGAGACTCGATGAAGCTGACCTACCTGCTCTCATCGCGCCGCTGGATCAAGCCCGAGCAGATGGCGAGGATGGAGCCGATCAGCTTCAAGGCGCGCGATGGACTCACGGTCCACGGATATTTGACCATCCCGCCGAACTCGGACGGCCGCAAAATGCCGCTGATCCTGAACCCGCACGGTGGTCCGATCGGGCCTTTCGATATCTGGGGCTGGAACCCCGAGACCCAGCTCTTCGCCAATCGCGGTTACGCGACGCTGCAGGTCAACTTCCGAGGCTCGGGCAACTACGGCGAGGCCTTCACCCGCGCGGGGCTTCGGCAGTGGGGCGATGGCATGATCGACGATATGACCGACGCGGTGCGCTGGGCGATCGCAGAAGGCATCGCCGACCCGGAGCGCATCTGCGTCTATGGCGCCAGCTATGGCGGCTACGCCGCCGCGATGGCGCCGATCCGCGAGCCGAACCTCTACCGCTGCGCTGTCGGCTATGTCGGCGTCTATGACATGCCGTTCATGTTCGCGAGCGGCGACATCCCGGACGTCCGCGGTGGCCGCAACTTCCTGCGCGAGTGGCTTGGCACCGGCGCCGAATTCCTGACCCGAATCTCGCCAGTGCATCGCGCCGCGGCAGAACTGAAGGTGCCGATGTTCATCATCACCGGCAACGAGGACTTCCGCGCGCCGCCCGAGCACTCGCAGCGCCTTCGCCGCGTGCTGACCGAGGCCGGGCGGCCGCCGAAGTGGATGGAGCGCGACTTCGAGGGCCACGGCTTCTTCAAGCTCGAGAACAACCGCGCGCTCTACACCGAGATGCTCGCATTCTTCGACGCGCACATCGGCGGCGAGCGCAAGGCGACGGCCGAGCCGGTCGCCGCGACGAGCCCCTCGTCACCGTGACGGCGCGCCAAGCGATGCAAGCGCCAGTGATCGGCGCTGCCGTGTGGCGCCGGCCCTGGCCGGCGCGAAACCGCGCGACCCGTCAGCCCGGAAACAGCTGCTCGGCGCGGTTGAACAGGATCCACGAGGTCGCGATGTACTTGTCGCGGCCGCGCGGCCGGTTGCCGCGATGGGTGTGGGTGAAGGCGGCCGGTGCGATCAGCAGGTCCCCGGTCTTCGGCACGATCGAGCGGTGCTGGTAGACGAAGTCGGTTTCGCCGCCGCCGAAGCCGTCGTTCAGATAGATCGTGTAGAGCAGCACCCGATGCAAGGCGTCGTCGTCGCCGCGCTTGGGGTAGTGCTCGCAGTGCCAGTACGGGTAACCGCCCTGGTCGGCAATGTAGCGCTGCACGTTGATCGTGCCGGGCCGGAAGACGAACTGCAGCAGGCGGTCGAGGTCAACCGGGTCGAGCGAGCCGAAGTCGTCCGGATCGATCGATCGCAGTACGCCGTCGGGACGACGCATCTTGATCCGCAGCGGCGCGGTCAACACGTGCCGGTAGCGCATCGCGTACTGGCGCAGGCCGGCGAAGGCCGCACCCTGGATCGCGTCATGGAACCGCTGCCAGTCGGGCCGGCCGGTGATCATCACATCCCACGAGTCCTTGAGCTCGAGGTCGACGCCGGAACCGGTCTCGCCACGGGTCGCCTGCCCGCAGGTGTCGAAGTGACGGATCACCTCGGCGCAGGTGCCTCGGTCGAGCGCGTCGGGGTAGACCTCGATGAAGTCGGGGATCGACGTGATCGTCATCGTCGCGCGATCCGGGGTCAGGCCGCGCCGAGGTGATAGGCGGTGACGCGCTCGACCTCGTTCCTCGAGCCGAGGAACACGCCGATCCGCTGGTGCAAGGCGTGGGGCTGGACGTCGAGGATGCGCTGGCGCCCGTCGGTCGCGGCGCCACCGGCCTGCTCGACGATGAAGCCCATCGGGTTGGCCTCATAGAGCAGACGCAGCCGTCCGCCCTTGTCGCGGCACTTGGCGTCGACCGGATACATGAAGATGCCACCGCGGGTCAGGATCCGGTGGACGTCGGCGACCATCGAGCCAACCCAGCGCATGTTGAAGTCACGCCCGCGCGGGCCGGTCTTTCCGGCATCGAGTTCGCCGATGTAGCGCTGCACCGGCGGATCCCAATGGCGACGGTTCGAGGCGTTGATCGCGTACTCGCTGGTGTCCTCGGGAATGCGCAGGGCACGCTGCGTCAGCACGAAGCTGCCCTGCTCGCGGTCGAGCGTGAAGCTGGCGACGCCCTGACCGAAGGTCAGCACCAGCGTCGTGCTCGGTCCGTAGACGGTGTAGCCGGCGACGACCTGGCGCGAACCCGGCTGCAGGAAATCAGCGGCGGTCGGCTCGCGTACCCCCTCGGGACAGCGCAGGACGGAAAAGATCGTGCCGACCGACACATTGACGTCGATGTTCGAGGAGCCATCGAGCGGATCGAAGACCAACAGGTACTCTCCCTTGGGGTAGCGGTTCGGGATCGGGTGCGGATCGTCCATTTCCTCGGACGCGAGCGCGGCGAGGTGCCCGCCCCATTCGTTGGCCTCGAGCAGGATCTCGTTCGAAAGCACGTCGAGCCTCTTCTGCGCCTCGCCCTGGACATTGACGGTGCCGACGTTGCCGAGCACGTTGCCGAGCGCGCCCTTGTTGACCGCGTTGCTGATGGTCTTGCAGGCGCGGGCGACGACCTCGATCAGCAGGCGCAGGTCCGGAGTCATCGCATCGGGGTGCGAGCGCTGGGCTTCGAGCAGGAATCGGGACAGCGATATCGACGTCATGGAACGAGTGCCGTCATTCGCATCAGAGGATGCAACCGTAGCCCGACATCTGCATCTGCAGCGCGGTCTTGCTCTGCTCGCAAGCCTGGGCAAGCTGGCGACGGGTCGCATCGGTGGTGGCGTCCGCGGTCGCCTGAAGCCATTGCTCGCGGCTTTTCTCCAGCGCCTCGCGCAGGAGGTCGCGGCCAGCCTCGGGCAGGTGGTTCTCGATGCAGCGCTCGTAGCTGGCGATGAGCGCCTCGCACTCCCGCGGCAGTTCGGGACGCATCGCTGTGTCGGTCGTCACCGTGGTCGTCGCGGCCGCCTCGACAGCCGGGGCCGCTTCGGCCTCGACCTGCGGTGCCGCCGCCGCGTTGACCGGTACAGAGGGAGTCGGTTCGTCGTGACCGCAACCGGCGAGGGCCAGGGCAAGGATCGCTACGATCAGGCAGCAACGGGCCATCGGCGCTCTCCGGCGATTGCGCACCCGCGGTGCGCGCGGCTTACGACCCTAGCAGGTCGGCCCGGGGCGGCCCAAGCGAGGACATCGCGAATGCGGTGTTAGCCTCTGTCGGGTCATTTGGCGAGCCTTCCGGCGCGGTTCGGAGGCGGTGGTTTTGACGCGATGTCCAACCGGAGTGCCAGCATGGGCAAGCCTTCCCGCCGTCAAGCGTCCCAGCCGGCCAAGGTCACTCGTGAAGAGGCCGAGGCCGCAGTCCGTACGCTGCTGCGCTGGGCCGGCGACGATCCGACTCGAGAAGGACTGCTCGAGACCCCCAAGCGCGTGGTCGACGCCTACGGGGACTGGTTCTCGGGCTACCGGGAGGATCCGCAGGCCTACCTTCGACGCACGTTCGAGGAGGTCGAGGGTTACGACGAGATGGTGGTGCTGCGCGACATCGAATACGAGTCTCACTGCGAGCATCACATGGCGCCAATCATCGGTCGCGTCCACATCGGGTATCTCCCCGATCGCTGGGTGGTCGGCATCTCGAAGCTGGCGCGCGTGGTCGACGTCTACGCGCGGCGCTTCCAGGTCCAGGAGAAGATGACCGCGCAGATCGCGCAGGCGATCAGCGAGGTGCTGAAGCCGCGCGGCGTCGGCGTGGTGGTCGAGGGGGCGCACGAGTGCATGACCACGCGCGGAGTGCACAAGCGCGGGGTTTCGATGGTCACGAGCACGATGCTCGGCAGCTTTCGCGACGATGCCCGCACCCGCGCCGAATTCCTGAGTTACATCGGCATCCACGTGCCGCGGCGATGAATGGGCGCTCGCGGGGTATGACGCGTGGATCGACGCCCCCCGAGACCAGGGCCGGGACGGTCGCGACCGCGAGGGCGCCGTGATGGGCCAGCTTCTCGATATCCGCACGCTGCTGATCGTCGTCGCCATCGTGGCACTGGTCAACGCAGCGGCTTGGCTGCGTTGGAGCGCCCGACAGGGGCGGTTCTCCGGCCTTGCGTATATCGCATCGGCCAACGCCCCGCCGGGAGTCTCGATGGCACTGGTGGCGCTCCGGGGCGAACTACCCGAGGTGATGACGATCGTCGTCGCGAATGTCGCGGCGCTCAGTGGTCTGCTCCTCAATCACCTGGGCCTTTGTCGCTCCGCCAACGCCGGCTGACCGGCCTGGCGCTCGCCCTTGTGGCTCCTGATCCCGATGGCGCTGGCGTCGAGCTGGTACAGCTTCGTCGATCCCTCGGTGCAAGCCCGCGTGCTCTGGTACACCGGATGTGCCGCGCTTGGCCGTGCGTGGATCGCGACCGATGTGTTCCGGCTGGCCGGGCCGGAGCGATCCCGGCTCCGGCCCATCGCCTGGGTCTTTGGTACCTTCGGTGTCATTCTGCTCTGGCGCTGGCTCTGGTCCGCCATGGGGCCGCCCATGGCGGGTTTCCTCGCTGCCGGATTCATCCACGGGCTGACGCTGCTGACGTACGTAGGTTTTGTGCTGTTCAAGGATCTGGCCTTGCTCGATGCGACGGTGAGCCGGTTGATCGCGGAGACTCGCCATCTGGCCGACACCGATCCCTTGGCCGGGCTTGCGAATCGGCGCGTCGCGATGGGTTGCGGCCAGGCATGGCTCGATCGCGCTCGCCAAGCCGGGTCATCATTGGGCGTGATCTTGCTCGACGTCGACCACTTCAAATCGATCAACGATCAATACGGTCACGCCGCCGGTGACGATGTCCTGGTCGCTGTTGCGCGAGTGCTGGAGTGTCTGGTCCCGCCCGGAGGACTTGCCGCCCGCGTCGGCGGCGAGGAGTTTCTGCTCCTGCTTCCTGACACCGCCCTCGAGGAAGCCGCGCGCCTCGCCGAGAGCGCTCGCCTGGCGCTGCACCACCTCGAGCCATCAGACTCACGGCGTCTCGATCTCAGCGCCAGCTTCGGCGTCACGATGGCCACAGGTCATGTGGCGATCGATACCGCGATTGCGCAGGCAGACCGTGCTTTGCTGACCGCCAAAGCGAGCGGTCGTGATCAGGTCTTCGTGGTGCCGGCTGACGGAGGCGCTGGCTCCGGAAATAATCTCCTGTCGTTTTCGGGGAGCTTGGGATGAAGGACAAGCGCGAGATCGTCAGCAACTGGTTGCCACGCTACACCGGCGTGCCACTGGACGAATTCGGTCAACATGTGCTGCTGACCAACTTCGGCAACTACCTTGCGAATTTCGCGGCGGCCACCGGCGCCGAGATCCGGGGCGTCGAACGCCCGATGCCGAGCGCGACCGCGGACGGCATCACGATGATCAACTTCGGCATGGGCAGCGCCAATGCGGCCACGGTCATGGACCTGCTGTCGGCGGTCGGGCCCAAGGCGGTGCTGTTCCTCGGCAAATGCGGCGGACTCAAGCGGAAGAACCAGCTCGGCGATCTGGTGCTGCCGATCGCGGCGATCCGCGGCGAGGGCACCAGCAACGACTATCTTCCGCCCGAGGTGCCGGCGCTACCGGCTTTCGCGCTGCAGCGCGCGGTCTCGACGATGATCCGCGACCTCGACCACGACTACTGGACCGGTACGGTCTACACCACCAATCGCCGCGTCTGGGAGCACGACGAGCAGTTCAAGGACTACCTCCGACGTTTGCGCTGCATGGCGATCGACATGGAGACCGCGACCGTGTTCGCGGCCGGCTTCGCGAACTCGATCCCGACCGGCGCCCTGCTGCTGGTGTCCGATCAGCCGATGGTGCCCGAGGGCGTCAAGACCGAGGCCTCGGACCGGATCGTGACCGAACACTTCGTCGAGAAGCACATCCGCATCGGCATCGAGGCGCTGCGCCTGATCCGCCGCCACGGCAAGAGCGTCAAGCACCTACGCTTCGATGAGTAGATCCGGCCGCGCGGGACCGGCTGATGATCGATGCTCGGCGCGCGCCGGCTCAGGCGCCGGGAGCCGCGTTCCGGGAAACGAGCGATGCAGTCCTTGCGCCGCGCTCACCACTGGAATCGCAGACTGGTGACCGCCGGGTCCGCTTTCGGGTTCGCCGCGTCGTACAGCACGTGGCAGGTGTAGGTCTGCGCCAGCTCGTTGGGCAGGTCCTTGTTGAACCAGATGGTGGAGTTGATCTCGCCCGTATCGCCGGTCCGGATGAGTTTGCGCGCCATGTCCGCGCGGTCGAGCGTAAACGCGCGACCCTGGAGCTGCTCGGCGATCGCCTTTTCGCAGGCGACCACGGCGGGGTCGCTGCCCCCGCCGCATCCGGACAGCAGGACAGCGGCGAATCCCGTGCCGATCCATCGTCTCATCGGGCCCTCCCGCACCCTGATCGGTGCACCCGTGACGCACCGCTGCAATCTAACGCTGGTAGCGCACGCTGTGAAGCACTTCACGGTTTTGGATGCCCAGTTGGTCCGGTCAGCGGACCGGCCCTCCGCGCGCCAGGGATCAGGATGTGACGTGGCTCACACGTCCCGGAGTGAATCTGGTGCTCCGGGTGCGCAAAGCGCCGTCCAGCCGTCATCCAACTGGCGTCTCAATAGCGCGGCACCGTCGGGTCGATCTCGCGAGACCACGCATCGATGCCGCCCTCGACGTTCGCAACGCGGGTGAAGCCGAGACTGCGGAAGTGCTCCGCAGCACCACGGCTCGAATTGCCGAAGTGGCACAGGAAGGCGAGCGGCGTGTCCTTCGGCAGCGCCGAGAGCCGCTCGAGCTCGCCGTCTTCCAAGACGACCGCGCCCGGAAACGGCGCGCGCGCGCGGTCGTCCGCCGGACGCACATCGACCACCGTGACCGCTCCGGCGTCGAGGCGGCGCTTGAGTTCGACGACATCGATCGCCTCGACCGTCGGCGGCGCGTTCGGATTGCGGATCGTGAGGCCCTGGCCGCGGACGCCGTCGACCCAGTCGATCTCGAGGCCGTCGGCGCGGCACGCGCTGGCGGCATCGAGGTGCACCCGGATTCCGTTCGATTCGGCGACGATCTCGTGGCCACTTGCCGGCTTCAACAGAAATTGCGGACGGAAGGCGCCGTCGATCGCCAGGTGCAGCACCTCGTCGCCGCCGTCGGGAATCGCCGCTCGGATCGCCTTGGCAGCAGCCTCGGTGATCGCGATGCGCGGCGTGATGCGCGCCGGCGGCTCGAGGCCGAGCGCGCGGTGCAGATCGCCGGTATTCAGCATCTGCTGGATGATGTCGCTGCCGCCGATCAGGTCGCCGTCGATGTAGAGCTGCGGGATCGTCGGCCAGTTGCCGTAGGCCTTGATGCCCTGGCGCACCTCCTCGTCGGCAAGCACGTCGATGGTCAGGTAGTCATCGACGACCGCATCGAGCGCGCCGACGGCCGCGGCTGAGAAGCCGCAGCGTGGACTCTGGCGCGTGCCTTTCATGAACAACACGACGCGCTGGCTCGTGACGAGGCCGTGGATACGGGCGTGGAGGGCGGGATCGAGCGACATGCGGGGCTCCAGCTGGCTGGGGATCGATCAAGGTCGATCGAGATGCCGAGATTATGCCGACGCGCGCAGCCGGGGTTCGGAACCGATGCCAACCAGGTCGAAGGCAGATGATCCGTGCACCGTGTCCCGACGGCCGCCTTCACGAAGGGGTAACCTTGTGCCAACTGGCCTGACCGCCAGGCCATCATGGAGGTTTTCATGCGCCGTCTCGTCGCCATGCTGGCCCCGTTGCTGCTTGCCATCGCCGGAACCGCGCCCGCGCAGGCGCCGAGCCCTGCGTCGGCGTCTGAGGCCGGCAGCGCCGCGATCCCGATCAGCTATGTCGGCGCGAACACCCGCATCGGCCTCGGCTTCACCGACGACGGGGATGCCAGCGGCGAGTTCCTCGCCGTGTTCGGCGACGACGGCCGTTCTGCATGGCTCGCCGAGGGCTGGTTCGGCCAGGGCGGGGCTGGCGGCATCAAGTTGGGTCGCCATTGGCTGCTCGGCGGGGCGACCCGCGAGGACACGATCGAGCGCCCGGAGACGGTGCGCGTCGGCAAGGCCTTCGTCGCGATCGACCAGAACCCCTTCGACGACCGCAAGGCGACCCTCGGCTTCGGGCTCGAGCAGGAGCGCTGGTTTGGCGACCTGCAGCTGTCCGCGGGCCTGACCGACGAGCGGCTGGTCGACACCCGGGTCGTGATCGACCGCGCGACCATCACCGGAACGACGCCGACCGGCCGGCCCTTCACCCAGCAGCGCACGCTGACCACGACCACGCGCGCCTTCGAGAAGGCCTACGACCACGGCGTCGGCGCGCGCGTGGGGCGCTGGTTCGACGACGCGTCGCTGCGCGTGCGCGGTGGCCTCGACCACGAGTGGGGCGATTTCGGCTCGCGCCAGAGCACGCTCTCGCTGGGACTCGAGAAGTTCCTGCCGGGCAGCGGCTCGAGCTTCGCGCTGACCGTGGAAACGTTGCGCCGAGACGGCGATTTCGTACTCGACGAGCGCGACACCCGGGCGTGGCTGTGGTGGCGCTACGACTTCGGCGGCAGCGCGGCCTGGCGACCGGTCGAACCCTACCGTGAGGTCGAAGTGCGCGAGGAAGTTCCCGCTCCCGAGCCGGAGCCGGTGGTGGTGCGCAACGAGATCGGGATGGACGCCGCGGCCTTCTTCGACTTCGACCGTTTTGCCCTAAGTGAATCCGACCGTGCCGAGCTCGCGGCGATCGTCGATGCGCTGCGCTCCGATCGGCGCGTCTCGCGGATCGCCGTCACCGGCCACACCTGCGATCTTGGTCCGTCGGCCTACAACCTGGGCCTCTCCGAGCGCCGAGCGCGCGCCGTGGCCGACTTCCTGGTCGCTCAAGGCGTCGACGCAGCCGAGATCGACGTCCGTGGTGCCGGCGAGGTCGAGCCGCGCTTTCCGAACGACGGCCCGGCCAATCGGGCCAAGAACCGCCGGGTCGATGTTTCCTTCCTCACCGTCGAGGAGCGGATCGAGCCGGGTGCGCCGTTGCCGCCCGAGATCCGTGTGAGCTGGAAGCGCGAGCCGGTCGCGGTGCCGGCGGCGTGGATCGAGCGTGCACTGCGCAATCCGGTCGCGCACAAGCGCACGGTCGACGTCTACCGGATCGAGACGGTCGAGGCCGTCGAGACGCTGGGCCCACAGGTGCTGGTCAACCGGCCGCCCGTGGCGGTGGACGATCTCGCAACGGTCCCGCGGAACTCGCCAGGCGTCGCGGTCGCGGTGCTCGCGAACGACTCCGACCCCGACGGCGACACGCTGACCATCGCGGCGGTTTCGATGCCGGCGAACGGCACCGCATCGATCTCGGGCAGCACCGTCCGGTACGTGCCGCGGACCGGATTCGTCGGGGCCGACAGCTTCACCTATACGATCAGCGACGGCGCGCTGACGGCGACCGCGACCGTGCGAATCACGGTCGTTGCCGCAGCGCCAGTCGCGAACCCCGATGCCGCCACGACCCGCCGCAACACGGCGGTCACCTTTGACGTCCTCGCCAACGACACCGATCCGGCCGGAGATGCGCTGACCCTGATCGCGGTCGAGAATCCCGCGCACGGAACGGTCAGCTTCACCGCGACGGGACGCGTCACCTACACCCCTCGCACGGGCTTCGCCGGCGTCGACCGCTTTTCGTACCGCATCCGCAACGCAGCCGGTATCGAGGCCGAAGGGCGCATCGAGATCACGGTCGTCGCCGATCCGCCGGTCGCCAACCCGGACAGCGTTGCGACGCCGTTCGCAACACCGGTGACGGTCGACGTGCTCGCGAACGACACCGACCCCGCGCAGGACGTGCTGACGCTGATCGCGGTCGAAGGCGCAGCCAACGGCATGGTCACCTTCACGCCCGACGGTCGGGTGACCTACCGGCCGTCGGCGACCTTCTTCGGCGTCGAAGTCCTGCGCTATCGCATCCGCAACAACGCGGGCGTCGAAGCTTCATCCACGCTAACGATCAGCGTGGCGTCACCGCTGCCGCCGATCGCGGTCGACGACGAGGGCATCGTGCCGGGCGCCTATGACCTCGCCCCGGTCGTGATCCCGGTGCTCGCGAACGACCGCGATCCACAGGGCCTGGCGCTCACCGTCATCGCAGTCACGAATCCGATCCGCGGCAGCGCCGAGATCCTTCCGGATGGCACGGTGCGCTATACGCCACGACCAAGCTTTTGCGGCGCTGACGCCTTCACCTACACGATCCGCAATACCGCGGGCCTCACTGCATCGGCTCGGGTCGTGATCCGGCGCGAGTTCGGAGCCGGCGCGACCGTGACGGCGAAGTCCTGCCCGATCTGAGCCCGACCGGGCGCGAGGTCGCCCGCGCCGACGGGCGACCCGCTTCGGTGCATCAGACGCCGAGGGCGGTGTGCACGGCGGGCGCGATGGCGCGGTGCACCCACGTCTCGTATTGCGCCGCGGACGGATGCAGCCCGTCGTCGGCCAGCGCGCTCGCGAGTGCCGGGTCCCGAGTCAGGCCGGTGACATCGACGAAGGGCGTGCCGCGAGCGGCCGCATTGGCCTTTGCCATCGCGTTGTAGCGGTCGATCGCAGCGGAGATGGCCACGCGACCGCGGGGATCGCCGGCGGCGAAAGGCGTGACGCTCCAATCCGGGATCGAGATCACGACGCAGCGCCTCGCATCCCCGCCCGCCAGCGCGATTGCGCGATCGAGCAGCGCCGCGTGCCGCGGCGCGAACTCGGGTTCCGGCCAGTTCCGGTACTGGTCGTTGACGCCGATGAGGATGGTGACGAGGTCATAGGGTGGCGCCAGCGCGGCGCCCTCGATCGCCTCGGCCAGTTCGGTCGTGGTCCAACCGGTCGTCGCGATGCGGGTTGGCGCCAGCGCCCGAATGCCTCGCGCCTCGAGCGCTGCGACCAGGCGCGCCGGCCACGCGGCGTCGGGTGGGACGCCCTCGCCGAGCGTGTACGAATCGCCGAGGGCCAGCAGCCGCAACGGGTTCGATCGATGCCAGCTGCCGCGTGCCGGCGACGCCGCGGTCATGCGCTGGCGACGCGTCGTGACGACCATGCCGCGTCGGCCAGCCGCCCGAGTTCCCGTTCGATGCGCGCGAAGTGCTCGGCGAGGGCCGCGGCCTCGGGCAACAAGGTCACCCGGAAGCGGTTGCGATAGGGGACGTTGAAACTCGAGCCGGGAACCAGCAGTAGGTGCTCGCGCTCGAGCAGCGAGAGCGCGAATGCGTGGTCGTCGAAGCCCGGGATCCGCGTCGTGTCGACGCCGGGAAAGGCGTAGAGCGCACCGTCGGATCGCGGGGCATCGAGGAATTCGCTTCGTGCCACCGCGTCATGCACCGCACTTCGCGACGCATGAAGGCGCCCGCCCGGTCGGACCAGGTCGGCGATCGTGTCCGGGCCCTCGAGCGCCGGCACGATCGCCCACTGCGCCGGGACGTTGCTGCACAGGCGAAGCGCGGCCAGCAGCACCAGGCCATGGACGTAGTCGTCGGCGCGATCGACGGCGCCGGACAGTGACAACCAGCCGACCCGGTAGCCGCAGGCGCGATGAACCTTCGAGAGACCTCCAAAGGTCAGACACAGCGTGTCCGCTGCCATCGGCGCGATGGGATGGAAGCGCGCGCCGTCATAGGTGATCTCGTCGTAGATCTCGTCGCTCATCAACACCAGCCCGTGGCGCGCGGCGAAGGCTGCGAGGCGACGCAGTAGGTCTTCCGGATAGACCGCGCCGGTCGGATTGTTCGGGTTGATCACGACCAGCGCGCGCGTCCGTGGCGTCACCAGGGCCTCGAGCTCGGCGACGTCGGGTAGGAATTCACCCTCGGGCGGGCACGCGTAGTGCACCGGCTGTCCGCCATTCAGGATCACGCTCGCGGTCCAAAGCGGGTAGTCGGGCGCGGGCACCAGCACCTCGTCGCCTGGCGCCAGCAGGCCGCGCAGCGCCACATCGATCAATTCGCTGACGCCATTGCCGATAAAGGTCGTCTCGACCGTGGCATTGCCGACGCCACGGCGGCGCTGCTGGGCGACGATCGCATCGCGGGCCTCGAGCAGTCCTTGCTCTTGACAATAAGCCTCGCTGTTCGGCAAGCGTGCCGCAACGGCCTCGCGCAGGTGCTCGGGTGTGCGGAAGCCATAGATGCCAGGGTTGCCGATATTGAGGCGGTCGATCCGATGGCCCCGGGCCTCGAGCTCGCGTGCCCGATGCGCGAGTTCGCCGCGGATCTCGTAACGCACTTCGTTCAATGAAGGGCTTTTATGAAATCGTTCGGTCGTTTTCTGCAACATGTCGGCGCTGGGTCCTGGCCATCGATCGATGCTAACGGATCGGCACTACGCCACGGACACCAGCGCGGTCGGCCGGATACACTGACCGACCCTCGCATGACCGACCACCCCGCAGCGCGATGGCCGATCTTTGGCAAGACTGCTTGAGACGTCTTGAGACGACGCTCGAACCGGCTGACGTCGGGACCTGGTTGCTGCCCCTGCAGGCGCGTTTTGCCGATCGCGTGCTGACGCTGCTGGCGCCGAATCCGTTCATCGTCGAGCGCGTCGAGCAGCGCTTCCTGCCACAGATCATCGAACTTGCGCGCCACCTGGAACCGGGCCTTCTCGACGTCCGGATCGAGGTCGGCACGGTCGCCCGCATGCCGCGCCTGGAGTCCGGCGCCCCGCCATCGGTCGTGGCCGTCGCGCCCGAGGCCAACCTATCGAACCTCGAACCCAACTACACCTTCGACAATTTCGTCGTCGGACGCTCCAACGAACTCGGCCGGGCCGCTGCGATCGAGGTCGCGATGAATCCCGGGCGCTCCTACAACCCGCTGCTGCTCTACGGTGGTACCGGGCTCGGCAAGACCCACCTGATGCATGCCGCTGGCAACCTGATCCGGCACAACAACCCGCGGGCACGAGTGCTTTACGAACGCTCGGAGCAGTTCTTCAGCAACATGTCGCGGGCGCTGTCGAACCGGACGCCGGGCAACCGGTCCATCGACGAGTTCCGGGAGCGTTACCGCAACGTCGACGCGTTGCTGATCGACGACATCCAGTTCTTCGCCGGCAAGGACCGCACGCAAGAGGAGTTCTTCCATGCGTTCAACGATCTGATCCAGGGCAAGCAGCAGATCATCGTCACCTGCGACCGCTACCCGAAGGAGGTCGAGAACCTCGAACAGCGGCTGCAGTCGCGACTCGGCTGGGGCCTGTCGGTCGCGATCGAGCCGCCTGATTTCGAGACCCGCGCGGCGATCCTCAAGGCCAAGGCGGATGCCAAGGGCTTCGCTCTGGGCGACGACGTCGCCTTCCTGATCGCGCGCCGCATGCGCTCGAACGTTCGCGATCTCGAGGGAGCCTTGAACACGCTGATTGCTCGGGCAACCTTCATGCGCCGGGAAGCAACACCGGAATTCGCGCAGGAAGCGCTGCGCGACCTGTTGACGGTCCAGGAACGCGCGGTGAGTCTGTCCAACATCCAGGCGAAGGTTGCGGACTACTACCAGATCCGTGTGCAGGAATTGAACTCGAAGAAGCGCAACCGCTCGCTGGTCCGGCCCCGCCAGATGGCGATGGCCTTGGCGAAAGAGTTGACCAGTCACAGTCTGCCCGAGATTGGCGACGCCTTCGGGGGTCGTGACCACACCACGGTGATCCATGCTTGCCGCACCATCCATGACCTGAAGGCGAAGGACGGGCGGATGGCCGAAGACTGGGATCGATTGATCCGTCTGCTGTCCGGATGAGTGCGGTAGAACCTGTGGATGAGCTGAGGCGCTCGACCAATCCCCATGTCATCCACAGGCGGACGCGAGGCCATCCACAGCATCTTGGGTAGAGGTAGATGTCGATACACAAGGGCTTGGGGGATGCATTGCACTTGTCCACAGCCTTCAGCATCATCGGTTTTTGATTGATTCCTTCATAACCAAGGACGACACGATGCGCTTTAGCATCCAGCGCGAGGCTCTCCTGAAACCCCTCGGCCAGGTCGTCGGTGTGGTCGAGCGGCGGCACACTCTGCCGGTGCTCGCCAACTTCCTGGTCGTGGTCGGCGCGGACGGGGTGTCGATCACCGGCACCGATCTCGAGGTCGAGATGCTGGCGCGGGCGCCGGCCGAGAATCTCGAAGCTGGGGAGACGACGATCCCGGCGCGGAAGCTGTTCGAGATCTGCCGCGCGCTACCGGATGGCGCACGGATCGACGTGAGGCAAACCGGTGATCGGGTGATGGTGTCGGCCGGGCGCAGTCGATTCACACTGGCTTGCCTATCGGCCTCGGAGTTCCCACAGGTCGATGCAATCGATTTTCTCGAGCGGATCACGCTCGCCGAGGCCACACTCAAAGAGCTGTTGGATCGGACCGCGTTTGCGATGGCCAACCAGGATGTGCGCTACTACTTGAACGGCACGCTGCTCGATCTACGCGAGGACCTACTGCGTTGCGTTGCGACGGATGGCCACCGGCTGGCAACGTGCGAGACGGCAGTATCGCTTTCTGGCGCGGCCAAGCGGCAGGTGATCATTCCACGCAAGGGGGTGCTCGAGCTGCAGCGTCTGCTCGAAGCCGGGGACGGCACGGTCGAGATCGAGTTCAGCCGCAGCCATCTGCGTGTACGTCGAAGCGACTTCGTGTTCACGACGAAGCTGATCGACGGCCGCTTTCCGGACTACGAAGCGGTGATCCCGATCGGGGCGGACAAGCAGCTGACCGTGGAGCGCGAGACGCTGCGCGCCGCGTTGCAGCGTGCAGCGATCCTGTCGAATGAGAAGTACCGTGGGGTGAAGCTCGAGGTCGAGCCGAACCGGCTGCTGATCGTCGCGCACAATCCGGAGCAGGAGGAGGCGGTCGAGGAAGTCGAGGTGAGGACGAGCGTCCAAGGGCTCAGCGTAGGCTTCAACGTGAACTACCTGCTCGATGCACTGGGGGCCCTGCGCGGCGAGGACACGCTGCTGAGCCTTCGGGACGGCAATTCGAGCTGTCTGATCCGCGACGCCGACAACGAGCGCGCTCGGCACGTGGTCATGCCGCTGCGGTTATGAGGGTCGGGCGGACATCGCCGGGATGCGGATCGAACGATTGAGCCTCTCGGACCTGCGGTGCATCGAGAGCCTCGGACTGGTCCCCGGTCCGGGGCTCAATGTCATTCTGGGTCCGAATGGATCCGGCAAGACCAGCGTGCTGGAAGGGCTGTATGTGCTGTCACGGGGGCATTCTTTCCGGCGCCGAGGGCGTGAAGCACTCATTCGGTCTGGTTGCGAGGCGTTCGTGATCCACACGGCGGTGGCCGATGGCGCCGGGCGTGTGCATCGCATCGGATTGCGCAGGACGCGGGAGGGTTGGGAGGGTCGCCTCGACGACGTCGAGCTGAAGCGCTTGGGCGATCTCTTTACGGTGTTCGCGGCCTGTGCGTTCACCCCAAACTCGCACGAGTTGCTGGAGGGTGGGGCTGAGGAACGACGGGCGTTCTGGGACTGGGGCGTGTTCCACGTGGAACCGACCTTTCTCGAACATTGGCGACGCTATGTCCGCGCGCTGCGGCAGCGCAATGCACTTCTGCGGGAGGGCGGCGGGGACGAGTCCTTCGAGCCATTCGAGACCGCGATGGCCGTATCGGGTGAAAGACTCTCAGCGCAGCGCGCGGCCTATCTCGACCGGTTGCGATCACGATTGTCGGCGCGCGCCCGCGAACTGCTGCCCGAACTGGGACCATGCACGCTGAGCGGGTCAGCCGGGTTCCGGGCAACGGCGGCGGGGGATTTCGCGCGAATGTTGGCCGATCGCCGCGCGGCCGACCGGATGCGTGGCACCACGTCCCAGGGCCCGCACCGGGCGGACTGGGCGCTGTCCTTCGAGGGCGGGCGCGAGGCAGGGCAGCTGTCGCGCGGCCAGCAGAAGCTCGCGGCGCTTGCGTTGACGCTAGCGCAAGCGGATGTCTACGCGGCGAGCAAGGGTCACTGGCCGGTCCTGCTGCTCGATGACATGTCCTCGGAACTCGACGAACCACATCAGGAGGGCTTGCTGGCAAGCCTCGAACGGGGGGGCTTGCAGGTCATCCTGACCGGGACCGGCTGGACCGAGCCGCTGGCGGCTCGGCGCGGGCGCATGCAGGTGTTCCACGTGGAGCATGGTCGCCTGACGGGGACCGACGGCGGCTGCTGAAGACTCCCGCGCCGCTGCTTGCCTGGGACCTTGCTCCCGCGCCATCCCAGACGAGGTGCCTTGAGCGCGAGGCGCCACGATCCAATCCGACGATCGGTTCGCGATCAGATGGTCAAGGACCCTCAGGCGGCCGGATGACCCCGGCCGGCTGGTATCATCGACATCTCGCGTCGAGCGCCTTCCTCGTGCCGTCATCCGTGCGGACGAGCCGCGCCCCAGACCGCCCCACGGGCCACCATGACCGATACCTACGATAGCTCCAGCATCAAGGTCCTCAAGGGCCTCGAGGCCGTGCGCAAGCGGCCAGGGATGTACATCGGCGACACCGACGATGGCACCGGCCTCCACCACATGGTGTTCGAGGTCGTCGACAATGCGATCGACGAGGCCCTGGCCGGCTACTGCGACGCCATCGTCGTGACGATCCACACGGACGGCTCGGTCTCGGTGCTGGACAACGGCCGCGGCATCCCGGTGGACCTCCACCCGGAGGAGCAGCGCTCGGCGGCCGAAGTCATCATGACCGTGCTGCACGCCGGCGGAAAGTTCGACGACAACAGCTACAAGGTCTCGGGTGGCCTCCATGGTGTCGGCGTCTCGGTGGTCAACGCGCTGGCCTCGCATCTTTGGCTCGATATCTGGCGCGACGGCTGGCATCACCAGCAGGAGTACGCCGACGGCGCGCCGTTGTATCCGCTAAAGCGCATCGAGGCCTCGACCCGGCGCGGGACCTGCGTTCGCTTCCTGCCGAGCCGCGAGGTCTTCTCGGATATCGAGTTCCACTTCGACCTGCTGGCCAAGCGGATCCGAGAGCTCGCCTTCCTCAATTCCGGCGTCTCGATCGAGCTGGTCGATGAACGCGGGGAAGGGCGACGCGAGCACTTCCGCTATGAAGGTGGGATCCGGTCCTTCGTCGAGCACCTGACGCAGCTCCGCACCCCGCTGCATCCCCAGGTCATCCACTTCCTGGGTCGGGGCGAGCCGGTCGAGGTCGAGGTCGCGATGCAGTGGACCGACGCCTACGAGGAACGGATGTTCTGCTTCACGAACAACATCCCGCAGAAGGATGGCGGAACCCACGTCACCGGATTCCGGTCGGCGCTGACCCGCGTGCTCGGGGACTACATCGAATCCTTCGCGATCGGACGCCAGGCCAAGGTCTCGCTGACTGGCGACGACATGCGCGAGGGCCTGGTCACCGTGCTCTCGGTCAAGGTGCCCGATCCGAAGTTCTCGTCGCAGACGAAGGACAAGCTGGTGTCCTCGGAAGTAACGCCGGCCGTGGCGTCGGTCGTCGCAGACAAGCTTTCGAGCTTTCTCGAGGAGCATCCGGCCGAAGCCCGGGCGATCTGCGAGAAGGTGGTCGAAGCCGCGCGCGCGCGCGACGCGGCGCGCAAGGCGCGCGAGCTCTCCCGCCGAAAAGGCGCGCTCGACATCGCAGGTCTGCCGGGCAAGCTCGCGGACTGCCAGGAACGCGACCCGGCGCTGTCGGAGTTGTTCCTCGTCGAGGGCGATTCCGCCGGCGGCTCGGCCAAGCAGGGCCGCAATCGCAAATACCAGGCCATCCTCCCGCTCAAGGGCAAGATCTTGAACGTCGAGAAGGCGCGCTTCGACAAGATGCTGTCCTCGGCCGAGGTCGGCACGCTGATCACGGCGCTTGGATGCGGAATCGGGAAGGATGAATTCGATATCAATAAATTGCGATACCACCGCATCATCATCATGACCGACGCCGACGTCGACGGCTCGCACATCCGCACGTTGCTGCTGACGTTCTTCTATCGGCAGATGCCGGAACTGATCGAGCGCGGCCACGTCTATATCGGCCTGCCACCGCTGTACAAGCTCAAGCACGGCAAGCAGGAGATCTACCTCAAGGATGACGCTGCGCTCGAGGCCTACCTCGTCGAGAGCGCGGTCGACGGCGCAGAACTGGTGCCGGCGTCCGATGCCCCGCCGATCGGCCCGGAGGGGTTGGCGCGACTGCTGTCGAAGCTGGCCGCGGCGAACGATCAGATCGCGCGCCTGGCCCACCGGCACGATCCGAAGCTGCTCGAGGCGCTGCTCGACGTCGCACCGTTACCATCCGGCGCGTTCGCCGAGCCGGATGCGCTCGCGGCCTGGACCGCGGCGCTTGCCGCGCGGCTCTCGGGCGCCGGTCTCGGCAAAGCGCGCTACGCCTTCGCGTCGCTGCCGGCCGAGGGCGAACGAGCGGGGGCGATCCGGGTCACTCGACAGCACCACGGGCTCGCGACCGAGATGCTGTTGCCGCAGTCCTTCTTCGAGGGACCTGACTACCAACCGCTGCGCGAAGCCGCCGCGCTCGTGAACGGTCTGATCGGGGAGGGCGCGGTGGTCCGTCGGGGAGGGCGCAGCGCACCGGTCGCCCATGTCCATGCGGCGCGCCAGTGGCTGCTAGACGAAGCGCGGCGTGGCCGCACGATCCAGCGCTTCAAGGGCCTCGGCGAGATGAACCCCGACCAGCTCTGGGAAACCACGGTCAATCCGGAGACGCGCCGGCTGCTGCAGGTACGGATCGAGGACGCGGTCGCAGCCGACCAGTTGTTCACGACGCTGATGGGGGATGTGGTGGAGCCACGCCGCGCCTTCATCGAGCAGAATGCGCTCAAGGTCGCGAACCTCGACGTTTGACCGACGCCGCGCCGGAAGCGGCGTGGCTGCGTTCGTCACGCCGCTGGTCCCGGCTCCGGCACCGTCCGTGGTCTGATCGCCGGCCGGGCCGTCCGTGGCCCGGCATTCGGCGCTCGCGCGGCATGCCGCGCGAGCGCTGCGCGGACCGCGCCGCGCCCACGCCCCTGGTTGCCGGGGGGCTGCACCCGATCGCCGACGTGTACACTGCCGCGCGTCCTGCACGATCGATCGACGCCAACCGGTCGGCAGGGCAGCCGAACCGCACCGGGGAGCGATGCAGACTCGCATTGCGGCGGCTCGGCAGACAGTGGATCCGGCGATGAAAAAGACCCAGCTCTACGTGCTCGCTTTCCTGCTCGCCACGATCGGACTCGGGGCGACCTGGTACAAGTGGCAGGTCCTGAAGTTCCCGATGCTGCCGGTCGAGGAGACCGAAGTCTGGGAGATCCAGGCGCGCGTGGAGTTCGAGGCGCGGCGCGGCCCCAATCGCGCCACCTTGCGGCTGCCTGACAATCCGCCAGGCTTCACGATCCTCGATGAGCGCTTCGTCGCGCGCAACTACGGCATGACGATCGAGCGCGATCGCGACGGCCGCCGCGTGATCTGGGCCATCCGGCGCGCCAGCGGGCCGCAGGCGCTCTACTACCGTTCGACGATCTACCGCGACCAGTTCAGCGAGCAGCGCGCGCGGCCACCGGAGCCACCGACGCCGGGAAGCTGGGAGGAACCCTTCGCGACCGCGCGCATCACGCTGCTCGAGGACGTGCGCGAGAAGTCCGTCGACAGCGCCAGCTTCGCCGGCGAGCTGATGCGCCGGCTCAATGCCGCGCAACCGACTGAGGAGGTGCGCCTGCTCGGCGAGGGCGTTCGAACGATCGACGATCGCGTGCGCCTCGCGGTCAGTCTGCTCGGCGACCGCCAGATCTCGGCGCGCCCGGTCTATGGCCTGCTGCTCGCGGGCAACGATGCCAACGCCAGCCTCGTCCCCTACTTGCAGGTGTTCGACACCTCGGAACTGGTCTGGCGCATGGTCGACCCGGTCAACGGACGCATCGGCTGGCCAGACAACTTCCTCGTTTGGAGCATCGGACCGCAACCGGTCCTCGACGTCGACGGTGAGCGCCGCGGACGGGTCAGCTTCTCGATGCAGCGCAGCCTTGCCGACGCGCTGGAAACCGCCAAGGCCCGTCTCGAGGCTCGCGATCGCAATCTCATCGCCTACTCGCTACTCGACCTGCCACTGCAGGCGCAGGAGGTGTACAAGATCCTGCTGCTGGTCCCGATCGGCGCGTTCATCATGCTGATCCTGCGCAACCTCGTTGGCATCAAGACCTTCGGCACCTTCATGCCAGTGCTGATCGCGCTCGCCTTCAACTGGACCGGCCTGCTACCCGGCGTGGCCCTGTTCTTCGTCGTGATCACGATGGGCCTCTTGGTGCGCTTCTACATGGAGCGGCTCAAACTCCTCCTGGTGCCGCGGCTGACCGCGGTGCTGATCGTGGTCGTGATCCTGATGGCGCTGGTGAGCGTGGTCAGCAACCGCCTCGGCATCGAGGTCGGTCTCAGCGTCGCGCTGTTCCCGATGATCATCATGACGATGGTGATCGAGCGCGTGTCGGTGGCCTGGGAAGAACGCGGCCCTGGCTTTGCCATCTCCCAGGCGCTGGGCTCGATCGCGATCGCCGCACTCGCCTATCTCGCGATGGGCCAAAAGCACCTGCAGCATGCAATCTTCGTGTTCCCAGAGCTGCTGCTGGTGCTGCTCGCGCTGACACTGCTCCTCGGCCGCTACTCAGGCTACCGCCTGACCGAGCTGTTCCGGTTCCGTGCGCTGGCACGTGAGGCAGCGGCCAAGACCGGGGCCTGAGGTGTGCTGAATCCGTTCGCGATCGCCAAGCGCCTGCGCCAGATCGGCCTCGTCGGCATCGGCCAACGCAACGCCGAGTTCGTGCTGCGCTACAACCAGCGCAAGTACTACCCGCGCGTCGACGACAAGCTGATCACCAAGGCGCTGGCGATCGAAGCGGGGCTGCCGGTCCCGGAGCTCTACGCCGTGGTCCGCGAGGAGCACGAGATCGGCGAGCTGCACGGGAGGATCCGCGACCGCGAACAGTTCGTGGTCAAACCAGCGCACGGTTCCGGCGGGGATGGGATCCTCGTCGTCACCGGCAGGCGGGGTGAAAAGTACCGCCGTTCGAATGGCGCGCTGATGGGGCGTGAGGAGTTTGAGCACCACCTCTCGAACATGCTTTCGGGGCTCTTCAGCTTGGGTGGCCAGCCGGATCACATCCTGGTCGAGTACTGCGTGCAGTTCGACCCGGTTTTCGACAACGTCAGCTACAAGGGCGTCCCCGACATCCGCATCATCAGCTTCCTCGGCTATCCGGTGATGGCGATGATCCGGCTGCCGACCCGGATGTCGGATGGCAAGGCCAACCTGCACCAGGGCGCGATCGGCGTCGGCATCGACATCCCGACCGGCACCACGCGGCGCGGCGTCTGGGGCACCGAGCCGGTCAAGGAGCATCCGGACACCGAGCACTCGATCGTGGGCCTGTCGATCCCGCACTGGGACGAGCTGCTGCTGATCGGCGCCAAGGCCTACGAGCTGTCGAAGCTCGGCTACGTCGGCGTCGATGTGGTGCTCGACAAGGTCCACGGGCCGATGGTGCTGGAGCTCAACGCACGGCCGGGACTCGCGATCCAGATCGCGAACGGCAACGGGTTGCTGCACCGACTGCGCAAGATCCAGGCGCTCGAGGCAGAGGGTCGGCTGTCGTCGGACCCGGCGGAGCGGGTCGCGTTCTCGAAAGCCAACTTCCCGACCCGCTGAGCGCCGCGCGGCTGCGGGAGATTCGCCGCGTTGCCGCTTGAGCCGGTATCGGCACGGCCTTACGCTCCGAGACCAGCGGCGCGACGGCCGCGATGAATCCCTCGAGGAGAGTCCCATGAAGCACCCAGCCTGGCAGCGGATCGTCGCGATCGCGGCGCTGGCCGCGATCAGCCTGACCGCCGGCGACGCGCTCGCGCAGCGCAATCGACAGCAGGCAAACGAGTTCCCGAACGCGACGCGGGCCGAACCGCGCACACAGACGACCCGCGCGATCGACGATGTCCAGAAGGCCTACGATCTGCTCGGCAAGGGTGAGAACGACAAGGCCCGTGCCCTGCTCGACAAGGTGCTCGCCAACGCGCGTGCCACCAGATACGAGCAGGCGCTCGCGCTGCAGGGTCTGTCGCAGATCGCCTACGACGAGGACGACGTCGCCGGCGCGATCGATTACAACCGTCGCGCGGTCGAGCTCGATGCACTCGACAACCGCTCGCAGTTCAACCTGCTCTACCAGCAGGCGCAGCTGACGCTGATGGAAGAGCGCTACGAGGAATCGCTCGCGGCGATCGACCAGTGGCTGCGACTCTCCGGGCGTGAGACCGGCGAGGCGCTGGCGCTCAAGGGCAACGCGCTGTACCGCCTCGATCGGTTCGACGAGGCGATTCAAGCCCTCGACCGCGCGATCCAGATGTCCGACAAGCCGCAAGGCCAGTGGTACCAGCTGCTGATCGCGAGCTACACCGATGGCGGGCGCGCGGCCGACGCCGCGGCGATGATCGAAGGCCTGATGGCGAAGGATCCCGGCAACAAGGGTCTGGCCCAGCAGGCCGCGAATCTCTACCTCGATCTCGATCAGCACGACAAAGCGGCCGCGGTGCTGCGCGGCGCTTACGACCGCGGCCTGCTGACGACGCACGACGACCTGCGCGCCCTGTGGCAGCTCTATGCCTACATCGGCCAGCCGGACCAGGCGAAGGCGATCATCGACGAGGGCATCGCCCGCGGCATCGTCAAGCCCGACTGGAGTGTGTGGAAGAGCCTCGGCGACGCCTATGCCAACGCCGAGAAGTGGGCCGACGCGGTGGTGGCCTATAACAAGGCCGCGCCCGGCGCGCCTGACGGCGAGATCGATTTTCTGCGTGGCCAGCTGATGATCCAGGAGACCGGCCAGGTGGTCGAGGGCAAAGCTGCGATCGAGCAGGCGATTCGCCGCGGCGGCCTCAAGCGCGAAGGCGAGGCCTACATCCTGCTGGGCATGGCCGAAAACGAACTCGGAAACACCGATGCCGCCGTAGCCGCGTACCGAAAGGCGGCAAGCTACGAGTCGAGTCGCAAGATGGCCGAGAGCTGGCTCAAGGCGATGCGACGCTGACGGACGCCCAGGCAACCTCCGACGCGCCCAGCCGGACGCGATCGCAGCTTGTCTGGGGCGCCCGCGTGGTGTACGTTCGCCAACCCCTGATGAACGTGCGCCTGGGACGGTACTTTCGTCCCTTGACGCTCGACCGGAAGATGGCCGGGCGCCCCGGCACCAGACACCCACCGGACAGCTGGACCCTCTTCGATGGATTACCTGACGGACAAGGAACCCGATGCAATCAACTGGCGCCGCGTCGTCGCCCTGTGGGGTGCGATCTCGGTGCACATCGGCTTCTTGATGTTCCTGCTTGCCCCGGTGAAACCACCTGAGGCCAGTGCGTCACTGGAGGACACGGTCGTCGACGTGGTCTTCCTCGAGCCGCCGCCGCCGCCACCACCACCGCCGCCGCCGCCGCCCGAGCCGCCCAAGATCGTGCGCAAGATCGAAGAGAACCGCCCGACGCCGGCGCCGCCGCCACCGGAGCCGGACACGCCAGTGTTCAATGAACCATTACCGATGGCCGAGCCGGCACCACCGCCCGCGCCGCCGGCACCGCCGGCACCATCGATCCCGAACACCGCGGCCAGCGAAGATCCAAGCTATCGTCGCGCCAACCCGCCGGCCTACCCGCCGCAGGCCATTCGGCAGCGGCTCCAGGGCCTCGTGATGCTTCGTGTGCTGGTCGGCGTCGACGGTTCGCCACTTCAGATCGAGGTCGAAAAGTCGAGCCGTCATCGCATCCTCGACCAGGCCGCGATCACCGCGGTCCGTCGCTGGAAGTTCAACCCTGAAATCAGGGATGGTCGCCCGGTCGAAGGCTGGGTGTTGGTTCCGATCAACTTTACGCTGAACGAAGGGTAATCCCATGCTCCTTGAAGCTCTGAACGCCTTCACCATGGCCATGCCGCAGACCTCGGTCGGCGCAGCCGCCTCCGGCATCGACCCCAACGCGGCGGCCCTCGCGCAGATGGGCTTCCGTCAGATGCTCGAGCAGTTCGACTGGATCGGCTGGACGTGTTTCATCGTCCTGATCGTGCTGTCGTTCACGTCGATCTTCTACATCATCTGGAACTACTACCGGAACATCATGATCAACGCGCGCATGGACAAGGTGATCAACACTTTCTGGTCCATGCCGTCGACCGCCGACGCGATCCGGTTCATGGAGGAGCAGCCGCGCTCGGAGCCATTCTCGAAGATCGCGCTCGATGCCGCCTCCGCCGCTGCCCATCATCAGGCGCACGAGGGATCGCGTCTGGTCGAGGCCCTGAACCGTTCGGAGTTCATCGACCGCGCGCTGCGCCAGGCAGTGATCCGCGAGAGCTCGAAGCTCGAGACCGGCCTCACCCTGCTGGCGACCGCTGGTTCCTCGGCCCCATTCATCGGTCTGCTCGGCACCGTGTGGGCGATGTACCAGGCGCTGATCCGGATCGGCGCGAGCGGCCAGGCCTCGCTGGACGCGGTCGCAGGCCCGATTGGCAAGGCACTCATCATGACTGCGATCGGCCTCGGCGTCGCGATCCCGGCGTTGCTCGGCTACAACTTCCTGACGCGTAGCAACAAGAAGATCAACGCGCGTTTCGACGAGTTCGCACACGACCTGCACGACTTCTTCGCCACCGGCTCGCGCGTCGACGGTGTCGCGCCGAAGATCGTGGCGGCCAAGAAGTGATCGGACGACGCTGACGAGGCCAGGCGAGGAGTCCCGCGATGGGCATGACCGTAGGCAAGCAGGGGCCCGGCGAGGCGATGGCGGAGATCAACGTCGTCCCGTTGGTCGACGTGATGCTGGTGCTGCTGATCATCTTCATGATCACGGCGCCGCTGATGTCGCACCGGGTCAAGGTCGATCTGCCGAAGGCCGACGCAGCCCGCAACGAGCAGCCGGCGGGGACGATCACGATCGCTCTCCAGAGCAGCGGGGCCCTGTACTGGAACGATCAGCCGATCTCGCAGGACCAGCTGCTGGCGAGGCTGCGTGTCGAGGCCCGACGCCAGCCACAGCCACCCGTGCACCTCCGCGGTGACCGTGACACCCAATACAAGGATGTGATGCGGGTGATGGCCATCGCGAAGAATGCCGGCATGAAGCAGGTCGGTCTTGTCACTTCGCCCGAGGCGGCTCGCTGAGCCGACCGCCCGACCCGATCGAGAAACTCCCCATGGCGTACGTCAATAAGGCCGCGGAAGCGATGTCGGAACCGAACATCGTTCCGCTGATCGACATCCTCCTGGTGCTGCTGATCATCTTCATGATTTCCGCGCCGTCGGTGACCTTCCAGGTGCCGATCGATCTGCCGCAGCGCTCGCTGAACCCGCCAGTCCAGCAGGATCCGCCGCCGCCGATCGCGCTCAAGATCCGCGCGACCGGACAGCTGTTCTGGAACGAACAGCCGCTGATTCCGGCGGCGCTCGAGCCGCAACTGCAGCTCGAGGCGCGCAAGGATCCTCAGCCGGAATTGCGCATCGACGCCGACAGCGAGACCGAGTACCAGGTGGTCGCGAACGTCCTCGCGACCGCGCGCCGGGCCGGCATGACCAAGATCGGCTTCGAGAACATGCCGGGCAGCTGATCCTGGCCCGTCCCGTCCATCGGACGCACGCGAGGCGCCGCCGCGAAACCGGCGGCGTTTTCGTTTCGGGACCGGTCGCGATGAGGCCTGGCGATCGAGCCGGCCGTCCGCGCTTCAGCGCGCTCCGGCGATCACCGCGAGATAGTTGCGGACCGTCGGCGCCAGACCGTCGTAGAGTGCCTCGCCGATCAGGGCATGCCCGATCGACACTTCGAGCACGCCCGGCACGGCCGACAGGAAGGGCCCGAGGTTGGTCTGGTCGAGATCGTGGCCGGCGTTGACGCCGAGTCCGGCGTCCAGGGCCCGTTTCGCCGTCCTGGCGCAGTCCGAAAGTGCGGCGGCCGGTGCGCCAACCGCGAACGCTTCCGCATAAGGCCCGGTGTAGAGCTCGACCCGGTCGGCCCCGATCGCAGCGGCCTGAGCCACGTTCGCGTCATCGGGGTCGACGAACACACTGACCCGGATTCCAAGCGCCTTCAACCGCGCGATCGATGGCTCGAGCCGCGTTGCGTCGCGCGCGAGGTCGAAGCCGTGGTCCGAGGTGATTTGCCCGACCGCGTCCGGGACCAGCGTGCACTGCGCAGGACGGATCTCCTCGGCCAGCGCCAGCAGGCCCGGATAGCCACGATCATTCGGCGGCGCAAAGGGATTGCCTTCGATGTTCAGCTCGACCGGTAGCCAGCGAGCCAGCGCGCGCACGTCGTCGGGCCGGATGTGTCGAAGATCCGGGCGCGGATGCACGGTGATGCCCCCCGCCCCCGCCTCGACCGCCACGCGCGCGGCGCGCTCGACGGAAGGAAGGGCGCCGCCGCGCGAGTTGCGCAGTACCGCGATCTTGTTGACGTTCACGCTGAGGACGGTCATCAGGTTGGCTCCGGACCTGCGGGCGGCTTGCTGATCTCGACACGCGAGCATGCCAGAGCAGGCCTCGCCGGCGCGCGTCGCCGTTTTGCTTGCGGAAAAGCGCGGTCGCAGGATCTCGCTCAGTCCCGGGCGGTCGGGTCACTGACCCGGAGGCAGCGCACCGGACGTCCCGGGGATTCCAGAACCAGCATCGCGACGGCATCGTCGATCCTCGGCAGCTCGATCAATCGCCAGCGCGAGGCCGGCCCACCCGGCCCTTCGCAGCGAGCGATCGACAACCTCCCGTCGTCCGAGCAGGCGATCTCGATTCGGGCGAGCCCGTAAGCGATGCCGCGGCCGATCGCCTTGACCAGCGCTTCCTTGGCAGCCCAGTGCCGCAGCAACTCGCGATCCGGAGCCTCTTCGAGGCGAGCGCGCTCGGAGGCCGTGAAGCAACGCGCCAGCAGCGCCGCGCGCCGCCGAACCGACCGGATCCGCTCAACATCGATCCCGACCTCCAGCGCGCAAGCTACCGCGAGCAGCTGGATCCCGCGGCAATGCGAAAGGTTGAATCGCCACGGCGAGCCTTTGAGAAAAGGTTTGCCGTGAAAGCCGATTCCGATCGGCAGGGAACGGGGTGCGAAGCCGGCCACGAGGCTGAGCCGGCCCATCGCAGCTGCCGCAGTCCCGGCGCCATCAAAGCGGTAGACGTGGACGTGATCGGCTGAATCGGGCCCGACGGATCGGTCCACCTCCCAGGACCCGAGGTCCTCACGATCCATCGTCCGCATCCCCGTTAGCCTCCAAGTCCGGCATCATCGCCGAATACGGAGTCTCGGCCCAAGCCGGAGGACCCGCCAGACCATGACCAATCAGCCCGAGCACGGCGCGCAAGTGGAGCCTTTCGAGGTCTATTACGACGGCGGCTGCCCGGCCTGCCGCCGGGAGATGGCGCACTACCGCGCCTTGCGGTCGTCGGTGCCGATCCGCTACACCGACGTCGTCGCCGAGCCCGAGCGCCTCGTTGCGATCGGCATCAGTCAGCGCGACGCGATTCACCGTCTGCACGCACGCGACGAGCAAGGTCGGCTGCTGGTCGGGATGCGCGCCTTCCACGGTGTCTGGACCCGCATCCCCCGCTATGCCGGCCTCGCGCGCCGATTCGAGCGGCTGATCACATCGCGGGCCATGGAATCGCTATATGCGCGCTTCTGCGATTGGCGCTTTCCGCGTCGCTGCCGCGACGGCGCCTGTGGCATCGACGCCGTCTCCCGGATCCGGATGGAGCTCCCGTGACCGACGCCACGACCCACGCATTCCGCGAGGCTTACCGCGCCAGCGAGATTCCGGTCGGCTACTCGGGCCGCGCGCATGTGGCGTTCACCTTCGGCGGCGGGCTGGCCGCGCTCGCCGCCTGCCTGTGGCAGCTCGAACAGGTCCAGCCGCTCGAGTGGCTGACCGTGCCGCTCGCGTTCCTGTACGCCAATCTCGCCGAGTACGTCGGCCACCGCTGGCCGATGCACCGTCCGTTCCGCGGCCTCGGCCTGATCTACAAGCGCCACGCCGGACAGCACCACCGTTTCTTCACCGATCGCGACATGCCCTACGACGATGTGCGCGATCTTCGCGCGGTGCTGTTCCCGCCGATCCTGGTCGTGTTTTTCTTCGGCCTGTTTGCGACGCCGGTCTGGCTGCTGCTGGCCTGGTTCGTTTCTTCGAACGTCGCGTGGCTGTTCGTCGCTACCGGGCTCGCGTACTACCTCAACTACGAGTTCCTGCACTTCGCCTACCACGCGCGGCCGGATACGTGGATCTCGCGGCTGCCGGGGCTGGCCCGGCTCCGGGCGTTGCACCAGACGCACCATGACCCGCGACTGATGGCCCACTGGAATTTCAACATCACTTACCCGATCGGCGATGCGCTCTTCCGCACGCGCTGGCCCGGGCAGCCGCCGGACGGGTGAGCGCGTCGTTCACTCGACCCGGCAGAACACGGCCTTGAGATAGCGGCTCTCCGGCACGTGGGCGAGCCAGGGATGGTCGGCGCCAGCGCCGCTGACCTGCAGCACCTGAACGTTGCGACCGGCGTAGAAGGCCGCGCGCCGGAGCATGTCGAGGAACTGCGACTCGTCGACGAGTCCAGTGCACGAGCAGGTCAGGAAGATTCCACCAGGGCTGACCGCACCCAGCGCCAGTCGGTTCATGTCGAGGTACTTCTTGAGCGCCGGGATCACCTGCTCGCGGTCGCGCGTCATCTTGGCCGGATCGAGGATCACGACGTCAAACTTCTCGCGCGGGCCCTGGTTGTACTCGCGCAGCCAGTGGAAGAGGTCAGCCTCGACCCAGCGCACGCGGGCGCGGTTGAGCTTCGCGTTCGACTCGGCCAGCGCCAGCACCTCGCCGTCGATGTCGAGCCCGACGACCTCGGTCGCGCCGCCCAGCGCCTTCGCGTAGATCGCAAAGCCGCCGGAGTTGCAGCAGAGGTCCAGCACCCGCTTGCCGGTGCAGAACTCGGCCAGGCGGCGCCGGTTGTCGCGCTGGTCGGCGAAAAAGCCGGTCTTGTGGCGTGAGCCGGGCGCGGCGCGAAAGCGGAGCCCGTGCTCGGTGATGACGACCGGCTCGGGCGCCGGCCCCGCGCGGAAGTCGAAGCTTTCCTGCTTGGCGACGTGTTCCTCGGCAAACGCGTAGTGCCGAGCGTCCGGAAAGAGCCTGTCGAGCGCGCGGCGGATTGCGTCGCGCTGCCGGAACATCCCGGCCGAGAAGTACTCGGTCACCAGGACGTCGCCGAAGCGGTCGACGATGAGACCCGAGAGCCCGTCGCCCTCCGCATGGCAGACCCGCCAGGCATCGGTCACGCGCTCGAGCCCGAGCACCTCGCGGCGCAGCGCCACCGCCGTGGCCAGGCGGCGCGATAAGAAGCCCTCGTCGATGGCCTCGTCACGGCGCTCGGTCAGCACCCGCAGTGCGATCCGCGAGTGGCCGTTGTAGAAGCCGCGGCCGACCCACGCGCCGGTCGCATCGACGATGTCGACGACGCTGCCTGGGCGGGGCTTCTCGGCCGGCTTCTCGACCATCTTCTGGTAGATCCACGGATGGTTCGAGCGGCGCTCGATCTTCAGGCGTATGACGGGCAGGGCGGCTTCGGTCATCGTGGCATCATAGCCCTTGGCCGGCGGTCGCCCGCGCCACGTCGCGACCATGCGGGGCGCGGTCGGCACCGGATTTGAATCGGACCGATCCGCCCCAACGTCGAGACGATGCATGCAGACCATGACCCCGTCGACTGCCCGATCGCGATCGCCCGCGACCGGCGACGCTGGCGTCGTGCGCTCCTCGTATCCGGCCTCGCGGCGGCCGCGATCCTGTGGGTGCATCTCGCCGCGAAGTGGGCCGGTGCCGATTTCAGCCGCTTCGGCGTGGTGCCACGCGACGCCATGGGACTGGTCGGGGTGCTGTTCGCGCCGCTGGTCCATGGCTCGTGGGGCCACGTCGGCAGCAACGCCATCGCGCTGCTCGTGCTTGGGACGCTCGCGGTCTACGCCTACCCGCGCACGACCGCGCGCGCCGTGCCGCTGGTCTGGTTGCTGGCTGGACTCGGCACCTGGTTGATCGGCCGCGATTCGGTGCACATCGGCGCCAGCGGCATCACCCATGGGCTGATGGCGATGATCGCGTTGCTCGGCGTGCTGCGCTGGGAGCCGCGCGCGATCATGGTCGCCCTCGTGACCTTCCTGCTCTACGGCGGCATGGTCTGGGGCGTATTGCCGGGCGACGCCGGCGTCAGTTGGGAATCGCACCTCTCAGGCGCTGTCGCCGGCCTGATCGCCGCAGTCGTCTGGCGCGAGCTCGACCCGCGACCACCGCGGCGCGAGTGGAGCTGGGAGGTCGAGGCCGAGATCGCCGAGGCGCTCGCGCGCCGCGAGCGCGCCGAGTTCGAACTGCCGCGCCCCGAGCACGTGCCGGTGCTGTGGCGGCGGGAGCCGGCAGCGAGGGAGGGCGGTGAGGGCGACCGCCGCGTGGTGCCGTTCCGTCATCCGGGTCGAGCCGACATCGACGCCGAGCCGCCGACCGACACCCGGCACTGAAGTTCAGCGCGACCGGAAGATCCGCTCGATCGCGCCGAGGTGCGAGGCCTCGAGTGCGCGGGGGTAACCTTCCGCGTCCGCGCCCCTCGGCGAGGTCGCGATCGCCCCTGTGCTCGGCAGGGCCGCCAGGCCCTCGACGTCTGCGAGCGCCGCGTCGAGCGCGGCCCACGCAAAGGGCAGGAGCGGCAGGTAGTGCGGGGCCACGCCCGGAAGTCCGAGGAATGCGTCGAAGTGCTGCACGTTCGCGACCTCGAAGTAGCGCACGTCGGCACCATGCGCGCGCGCAGCGGTGACCCACGGGCGCGTGGTCAGCGCGAGCGGGATCAGACCGTCGTCACGGCCGTGGACGACGACGACGCGCGGCGCGACGGGCCGCCCGCTCGCCTGCGTGGCGGCCACCCCGGCGCGGATCCGAGCGGCCAGG
>CALDVP010000150.1 GCA_937924195.1 uncultured Lysobacterales bacterium | reverse complement strand
GCTGGTTCGACCGGGTGTGGGTGCCGGGGGTCGCCTTCCGCCTGGGCGAGGGCGTGATCGAGCCCTTGCTGACCAACATCCGCCGCATCGCCGTCGTGACCACCTATGGCAGCCCGCGCTGGCTGCTCTGGTACCTGGGCTGGCCGGATCGGCGCCTGCTGGGGCGCGGTCTGCGGCGGCTCTGCGCGTGCGGCTGCCGGCTGGACTGGCTGTCGCTGACCTGGATGGACCAGCGGCAGCGGGGCGAGCTGGCGGCGTTCCGCGACCGGGTGGCGGCGCACTTCGCTCAGTGGTGAGCGACGACGCGCAGCATGGCCGCCAGCGAAGCCACCCTACCGGCGGACCGCGTCAGCATCGGGCGTAGCGACCCCTCACCGCCAGGCGATCACGCGCCGGGCCGTCGCTTCCCCGCCGACCTTCACCCAGGCCTGGCCGTTCTCGAGCATCGCCAGGTTCGCCCCCGGACCGAGGATCCGGCGCACGGCCCTCGCATCCGCGTTGGTGCGGAACGCCACCACCAGTCCCATCTCGTTCAGGAACTCGTCCTCCTCGCCGGAGAAGTCGTCCGGCCCCTGGCTGATCAGCATCACCGCCCCGCCCTTCGACCGGCTGAGCCGGATCAGGCCCGACAGGCCGGGAAGGCGGTTGCCGAGGATCCTGTGCGCCTCGTCGATCACGCAGACGATCCGCAGCGCCCGGTTCCCGGCACCATCCGTCGCCGCATCCGGCAGGCTGTTCAGGTAGCGATCGAGCACGTCGGTCAGCAGGGTGACGACCGAGACTCTGACAAGTTCGGGAAGGTCCGCGGTCAGCCGGATGATCCACGACTGCCGGAAGAACGCCTCCGGCGGCTGCTCCGGCCGGAACAGGTCGAACCGGCAGAGGTCGTCCAGCGTGGTGACCGCGCCGTCCTCGCGTCGGCCCTGCTGGGCGTAGGTCTGCCGCAGCGCATCCCGCACGTCCGCCAGCCGGCATGGGCTGTGCGCGCGCAGCGCCCGTTCCGCCGCGTCGCCGAGCAGGCCCTTCTGCACCGCTCCGAAACCGGCGCCCTTGAGGGTGGCGAGGCTGTCGCGCAGCCGCTGCGCGGCGAGGGTGACGCCTGTGGGCGACCGGTCGGCAAGCCAGAGCACGTCGAGCGGGATCGGCGCGTGCGGCGGCGACAGCACGGTCGCCGCGAAGGCGCGATCGAGCCGGAACTTGTCGTCGGTCATGTCGCCCTTGAAGTCGAACGCGATCAGCGGAACGGGCGTCCGTTCACGGAGCGCGCGCAGCATGAACGCCAGCGTGCGCGTCTTGCCGCTGCCGACGCCCCCCATGAAGGCCGCGTGCGGGCTGCGGCCGGGGCCGTTCAGCGGCCACGTCACCCGGCTGCCGGTCAGGGCATCCTCGCCCACTTCGCCGACCGTCAGCACGACCGGCACCGCATGGGCGGCGTCGGGCGACGCGGGGCCCGCGCCAGCCTCCGCCACGGCAGGGCTCGCCGCCGGCACCGCCGTCTCGGCGATCAGCCGCCAGACCTCGTCGCTGTTGCCCTCGGCCTCATCCACCAGCCCGCCGAGAATCGCCGCCCCGCGTGCCCAGTGCGCCCGCACCCACGCCTGGAACTCCACAAGGTCCCTGGGCGCGCGCCCGGCATGCTCGACGACCAGCGACACCCAGGTCGCGGCGTCGGTCCCCGTTCCGAACAGGTTCTGCCCGCGGATCACCATGCCGGCGTCCCCGGACGGAGCGGCTGGCGGGTCGGCAACCGCCAGCGACCGCGCGATCGCCAGACGCGCCGGGATGTTGTGGTTGCCGAAGCCGAGGATGTCCTTGAGGCGCCGTAGGCGCCCATCTGCCTCGTCCGTGGCGCGGAATGTCGCGGAGGCGATCTGGTCCAGGTGCAGCGGCGCGTCCTCTGGCGTCGTCATCACTCAGATCCCCTCTCCCGGGAAGTAGCCGGGCATGAGCGACGACACGCCGAACCCGCCCTCCGTCGCCCTGTGCTCGATCCGGAACGCCGCTGCGATGCGGTCCCGGATCGCGGCCAGATAGGACCCGACCACCTCCGTGTCGGTCGAGATCAGGATCACCTGTCCCGGGCGCTCGGCCAGGAAGCGCAGGATGTTGAGCCGGTGCTCGACATCCAGCCGGCCGAGCGGCGTGTCGATGACAAGCGGGAAGTCGCGCTGCGACACGGCCGCGACGGCGGCGAACAGGGCCTGCGTGAACACCTGCTTCTCGCCGGCGGAGAGGTCGAGTTCGCGCAGGTTCTGGCCCGCCGCGCCCAACAGCCTGACCTCGCCATCGTCGGTGATCTCGATCTCGCGAAACTGGTCCTTCTTGTGCGCCATCGCGCCGATGGCGCGCGTCATCTCGGTCGCGATCTCGCGCGTCTGCAGCGGCAATGCGTCGCGGATCACCTCGGCGAGCATGTCCGCCACCTCGACCGCCCGGCGGGCCAGCCGGGCAGGGCGCTGCGACTGGTCGAGCTGTTCGGACTGACGTTTGAGGTCGGCGCGCTTCTGGCCGAGCTCAGGCTCGCGCGAGGCGACGAACGCCCGCTTCTCGCCCTCCTCGCGCCGCAGCGCCTCGATCTGCCGGTTCAGTTCCTGGATCCGGTCGCGCTTCTGTTCAAGCTGCTGCGGCGCCGCCTGCCTGCCCTCGATTTCGGCCTTGATCCTGCGCAGTTCGGCTGCGGCCTGGACCATGTCCTGCAGCAGACCGGAGATGGTTTCCCGGTTCGCGGTCCGCGCCTGCGCCAGTCGCGCGAGGATGGCTTGCCGCAGCGGCCCGGCCGCATGCGCATGCCGGAGGTCCTCGGCGCAGTCGGTCGGCGGCGGCTGCCACAGCCGCTCGAGTCCGCGCCGCACGGCGTCGCGGATCCGCTCGCTCTGGATGGGCAGCAGCTTCGGCTCGACGCCGGCGAGATCGGAGGCGATGGCGGCGAGAACGCCGTCGGCGCGTTCCCGCGTCTCGGTCAGCGCCGCCAGCCACTGCTCGCGCTTGCGCTCGGCTTCCAGCCGATGCTCCACCTTGTCCCGCAAGGCCTCGCCGGCCATGGCGAGGGGGAGATCGGACTCGGCCAGGGCAAAAAGGCGTTCGAGCGCGCGTTCACGACGTTTCTCTTCCACATGACGGCGGGTCTCCAGCTCCTGGAGATCGGCTTGCGTGCCGGCGCCGTAACGGGCGAGCTCGTCCGTCAGGGCGGCGCGCTCCGCTTCCGCGCCGGCGACCTGGGTTGCGAGCTCGTCCAGCCGGGCCTTGGCGCCGGTGATCTCCTGTTCGTACTCCTCGCACTCCTTCTGCAGGGTGCGGATGCGCTCGCCGGTCACGCCCTTGGCGACTTCTGTGCGTCTCTGGTTGGCGTAGTCGCGCAGGGCCTTCTCCAGTCGGCGCAACCAGACGAGACCGAGCAGTCCCTCGATCCCGTCGCGGATCTGCTGCCCCATATCGCGCTCGGCATAGGCGGATGCTGCCTCGCCGTCGAACAGGAAGAAACTGGCGAGGTTCGAGGGCAGGAACTCCCGCGCCACCCAGTCGCGGTACCACCCCTCGACGTCCGGCTCGGACCGTGGCGGTTCCACCGGC
>CALDVP010000149.1 GCA_937924195.1 uncultured Lysobacterales bacterium | reverse complement strand
GAGGAAACGGTCGCCGAGGAAACGGTCGCCGAGGAAACGGTCGCCGAGGAAACGGTCGCCGAGGAAACGGTCGCCGAGGAAACGGTCGCCGAGGCAGCGGTGGCCCGGGTGCAATCGCCACCCGAACCGACCGTCGCCTGGATCGACGAGCCCGAAGCCGGAGGAGTGCTGGAGCTACCGGACGCCGATACCGACCTCGTCGACCTTTTCGTCGAAGAGGCAAACGAACAGCTGGACGTTGCCGACGGTGCCGTCGCGCGTCTGCGCGATGATGCGGGCGATCGCGGGGCGACGGCCGATCTTCAGCGCGAGCTGCATACGCTGAAGGGCAACGCGCGCGCGATCGGCCTTTCCGCGATCGGCGATCTGACACATGCGATCGAGACCCTCGTCGAAGCCACGGTGGCCGGCACCGTGTCGGTCGATCGTCGCGTGGTCGAGTCGCTGGAGCGTGGCTTCGACCGGCTGCACGCGATGGTCAATCGCGTTGCGCAGCGCCAGGGCATCGTGCGGCCCGCGGCCACCATCGCCTACTTCGAAGCTCTCGCCGGACTGTCGGAGCCGGCGGCGGCTTTCGCGCCGCAGACGCCCGCGGTCCCGGCGGCAGAGGCGGCAGCGCCGCCGACCATGGAGCTGGCGCCAGTCGCGGCCGAGTCGGCATCGCCGACAGCGGCCGCGGAGCCGGCGCCAGTCGCGGCCGAGGCAGCGGTCCCGCGGACGCTGCGCGATCCTGACCTCGCCGCGGCCGAACCCGCTGCCGAGGAGGCCGCGCTCCGTGCACCGCAGGAGCTGATCCGCGTCCGATCTGACCTGCTCGACTCGTTGGTCAATTTCGCCGGCGAGGTCGCGATCTACCGCTCACGGCTCGAGCAGCAAATCGGCTCCTACCGCGCGAACCTCGTCGAGCTCGACCAGACCGTCACGCGCCTGCGCGGACAGCTGCGCCAGCTAGAGATCGAAACCGAGGCCCAGATCCTGTCGCGCTACCAGCGCGAGGCCGAAGCGAGCGGTGAGGTCGTATTCGACCCGCTCGAACTCGACCGCTTCTCGACGCTGCAACAGCTCTCGCGCGCGCTGTCCGAGTCGGTCAATGACCTGATCGCGCTGCAGACCAGCCTCGACGACTTGACGCGTCAGTCCGAGACTCTGCTGCTGCAGCAGTCGCGGGTCAGTACCGAATTGCAGGAGGGTCTCATGCGCACGCGCATGGTGCCCTTCGATTCGGTGGTGCCTTTCCTCCGCCGACTGCTCCGCCAGACCGGCGACGAGCTTGGCAAGCGTGCGCAACTGCGCATCGAGGGCGCGCAGGGCGAAATGGATCGCAATCTGCTCGAACGCATGAAAGCGCCGCTCGAGCACATGCTGCGCAACGCGGTGGCACATGGCATCGAGTCGCCGGACGAGCGCATCGCGCTCGGTAAGCCTCCCGAAGGCGAGGTCCGGATCTCGGTTGGCCGCGAAGCCACCGAAGTGGTGATCAAGGTCTCCGACGACGGCCGCGGCATGAACCGCGAAGCCATCCGCGCCAAGGCGATCCAGCGCGGGCTGCTGCGCTCTGACGCACAGTTGAGCGATCGGGACCTCTTCGCCTTCGTGCTGGAGTCGGGGTTCTCCACCGCCGAGCGCGTGACGCAGATCGCCGGCCGTGGCGTCGGTATGGACGTCGTGGCGAGCGAGATCAAGCAGCTCGGCGGGTCACTCGGGATCGACTCGACGCTCGGCCAGGGCACCTCGTTCACGGTGCGTCTGCCGTTCACGTTGGCCGTGACCCAGGCGGTCCTGGTCCGGGTCGGCGAGCACCAGTTCGCGGTGCCGATGTCGGCCGTGCAGGGCATCGCGCGCATCGCGCGCACCGAGTACGTCAAGCGCATGGAGGGCGGCCATCCGGTGTTCAATTACGCCGGCGACGAGTTTTCGATGCACGATCTCGCGCAGCTGCTCTCGCTCTCAGTGTCCCGGCGCGAGCAGGAAGCGCAGCTCCCGCTGCTGCTGGTGCGCGCGGGCGACCAGCGCGCAGCGGTTCGGATCGACAGCGTGCTCGGCAGTCGCGAGATCGTGGTCAAGCCGGTGGGTCCGCAGATCAATTCGGTGCCGGGCATCTTCGGCGCCACGATCATGGGCGACGGCTCGGTCGTGATGATCCTCGACCTCGCGCCGCTGCTGCGTCGCGCGCTGTCGCTGCGCGAGCAGGGCGCTGTCGAGCGAGCGCTCGAGGCGGCGCTCGCGGAGGCGGTTCCAGGCCTGGTCGGTGCCGACGAGGCCCTCGAAGAGATGGTCCCGTTCGAGACCGCGCCGGCTCCGGAGCCGCGCCGTCGGCCGCTGGTCGCGGTGGTCGACGACTCGATCACGATGCGCCGCGTGACCAGCCGCGTGCTCGAGCGCAACGATCTCGAGGTGATCACGGCGAAGGATGGCCTCGATGCGGTCGAGCGCTTCCAGGAACGGGTGCCCGACCTGATCCTGCTCGATATCGAGATGCCGCGCATGGACGGTTACGAACTCGCGACCTACGTGCGCAACGACGTGCGCCTGCGCCACATTCCAATCATCATGATTACCTCGCGCACCGGCGAGAAACATCGACAGCGGGCGCACGAAATCGGTGTGGACCGCTACCTCGGCAAGCCGTATCAGGAGAGCGAGTTGCTAAAGAACGTGGCCGAGATGCTCAACCTCAACTATGAGCTCCGCTGATCCACGCTTGCCGCGGCTGGGCCTCGTCCGCGAGCGCGCGGAGGACGCGCGCCACCTCGCCGCAGCACTGGCCGAACTCGGGGCCGTTCCGCTGCTCGAATGCAGCGGCACGGAGCTCTCGGCCGACGCGGTCCTAGACCTCGGGATCGAAGTCCTCGTGGTCGGCCTCGGGACCGAAGTCGAGTCGGGCCTGCTCGACACGCTGGATCGCGTGCGTGTGGTCTTCGATGATCTCGAGGCGACCGCCGGCCTGACCGGATGGGACCGCGCACGCTGGCTGCGACACCTGCGGGCGAAGCTGGTCGGCGAGGTCGAGTCGGGTCCGCCACGTCCGGTCGGCGCCGAGTCGATCCAGGGCCATCCAAGGGCCGTAGGGAATGCGGGCGCGGATCGCGCCGGGCCGCCGGCCGAGGCGGCCATCGGTCTCGCGGAAACACCGGCTCGGACCGACGCGCCGCAGGCCGGGGAGGCAGCAGCCCTCGCGCAGGGAACTGGCTTCGACTGGGTTCAGACCGAGAGCCCGCCCGGAACGGCCGAGGCAGTCGTCGTCAACGAGGCTCCTCTGGGCTTCCCCGGGGCACCGTCCCCGGTGATGGCGGACGATTTCGGCGCGAACGCGCTGGACGAGCCGCCGTCCGAACCTGGATCCGACTGGTTGACACAGGCAGTCGAAGCTCCGGACCAACCGGCGTCGCTGGCCATCGACGTCGATGAAACCGTGGAGATCGTGGCGACGGTGGGAGATGCCCTGGCGCAAGACTCATCCACCCAGGTGGGCGTCGAGGAACGCGATGCGGGCCGTGGTTCGGAGGTCGAAGGGATTGCCGGCCTCGATGAACTCCTCGACGCCTTGCGCCGGGAAGACGCCGAGCTCGCTACGAACGGGCAGGCCGCTCCCGGCGATCCGCCCACCGTCGCAGTGTCCGACCCAACATCCGAGTCGGCCCAGGTCCCCGCTTCGACCGGACCTGCGTTCGATTTCTCGGGGCTTGCGCTGGAACCGCTCGAGGGCGAGCGACCGGTCACCGGCCGGGCAACATTCATGATCGACGAGACGTCGCGTCCGCCGATTCACACCCACGCGCCGGCAACTGCGAAACCGGCCGTTTCCGCGCCGGGGGCTGTGCGCACCACCGGCTCCGCGGCGAGGACCGCGTGGCTGCTGGCTGCGGGAGAAGCCGATCCGGCGCGGGTCACGCAGTTCATCGAGGCGCTACCGAGAACGCTGGACACCCTGTTCCTGTTGGTGCGACCGACCACGGCGCCCTGGCTCGGCGCCACGCTGGCGGTCGAGGATGGGTCCAGCCTTCCGCTCGTCCTGGCCGACGAGGTCATGGAGTCGACGGGTGGGCGCATCGTCGTGCTGTCTCCGGGCGAGCGCGCCGGGTTCAGCCGGTCCGGGCAGCTCACGGTCCAGCCGGGCGATCACTCGCTGCCGGAGGCGCTCGGGGACTGGATGACGATGCGCGCGCTGGCTGCGCGCTTTGGACGCGACGCCGGCGTGATCGTGTTCGGCCGACTGCGCGACGAGGTGCTCGAGGGTGCCATCGAGCTGGCGCGAGCAGGCGGACAAGTGTGGTTCGAGAGTTCTGTGTTCGACGAGCCGAACGCGGTCGTCGAGGCTGCGCGCGCGGCCGGGATCGCGATGCGCACCGGCTCGGGGACCGAACTGGCGGGAGCCCTCGCGGCGCGGCTCGGGGTCTGAGATCCTGGAGGAGAGACTGGATGGAAGCGACGCCCCGCGAAATCCGCGGCCTGATGGTGACGGTGGCCGGTGGCCACCTGCTGGTCCCGAACTCGAACGTCTCCGAGATCATCACCGCGGCCACGCCGGAGCCGGTCCCAAACGCGCCGCGCTGGCTACTCGGGCGCGTGCGCTGGCGCGGATGGCGTGTGCCGCTGGTGTCCATTTCTCTGCTGGCTGGCCTCGCGGATCGCGACGACGCGCCGAACGCGAAGGTCGCCGTGCTGAAGGCACTCGGAGACAACGCCCGATTGCCCTATCTCGCCTTGCTCTGCATGGGTTTTCCGCGGCTGACCACGGTGACGCCGGAGAACCTCGTCGCCGCGCCGCTCGGTGATGCGACGCCGGTCGGCATCCGCACCGGAGTCATGCTCAACGACCAGTCGGCGATGATCCCGGACCTGCCGGCGATCGAACGGATGGTCGACGAGGCGGTGCGGGAAGCGGCCTGACCGCGCACGTCGGCGGTGCCTGCCGACGCCTCGGGGATCTTCCGCCTAGCGCAGATCCCCGGCGATGGTCTGCAGAGCCACCAGCGCCGCGAGACCGGCGGTCTCGGTCCGGAGCACGCGCGGCCCGAGCCGGACGCCCGTGAAGCCCGCCGCGCGCAACGTCGCGAGGTCGCGATCTCCGAATCCGCCCTCCGGCCCGATCGCGATCACGATGGGCCGGTTTGCATCGGCAATCGCGAAGCTCCCAGGGGCGTCCGGGTCGAGCAGGAAACGCTGCGCGCGCGACCGCGCCGCCGACTCGGCGAAGGCCGGAAGTTCGACCGTCGGCTCGACCGCCGGCAACCGTGCGCGACCGCACTGCTCGCAGGCACTGATGACCACCCGCCGCCAGTGCTCGAGTCGTCGCGCACCACGCTCGGCATCCAGCCTGACCTCGGTGCGCTCGGTGACCAAGGGCGCGATGCGCGCCACCCCGAGCTCGGTCGCCTTCTGCAGGATCAGATCCATCTTCTCGCCGCGCGCGATGGCCTGGGCGAGCGTGACCTCGAGCGGAGACTCGGTCTCGACGGCGACCGGCATGCCGAGTTCGACCGTGGCTTCCCCGCGCGCGATGCGAAGGGTTCCCGGCCAGTCCAGCCCCCGGCCATCGAACAGCACGACGGGCGCGCCCTCCCGCAGCCGCAAGACCGACAACAGCCGATCGCGAGATACCGTGGGCAGCACGACGCGATCCCCCTCGGCGAGGGGCGGTTCGACGAAGATGCGGGTCAGACGCATCAGACCTCCAGCCCCGACGGATCGGCGTCGGCGAGGCGGTGCGGCGTGGCCGCGAAGGACCGCCCGGCGCTCGTGCTTGTCGCGGCATCGACGCCGCGCCGCGCCGCGGTCGCGATCAAAGCGACCTCGTCTTCGGTCACGATGTACGGCGGCATCGCATAGACGACCTGTCCGATCGGCCGCAGCAGCACTCCGTTCGCCAAGGCCTCGCGATGGACCGCGAGCCCGCGCCGCTCCTGCCACGGAAACGGGGTTCCGGTGACACGGTCCGTGACCAGGTCGAAGGCGACGACCGCACCAAGGCGGCGCAGGTCCGCGACGTGCGGGTGAGCCGCGAGCGGCGCGAAGGCGGCCTCGAGCCAGTCGCCGATCCGGGCGATGCCGGCGAGGAATGGTGTGCTCTCGCACAGTTCCACGGTCGCCAGCGCCGCCGCGCAGGCCAGCGGATTGCCGGTATAGCTGTGCGAGTGCAGGAAGGCGCGGCGCGAGGCCCAATCGGCGTAGAACGCGTCGTAGACCGTCTCGGTCGTGAGCACCGCGGCGAGCGGCAGGAATCCGCCGGTGAGTCCCTTCGAGAGGCACATGAAGTCCGGGGCGATCGCCGCCTGCTCGCACGCGAACAGCGTGCCCGTGCGACCGAAGCCGGTCGCGATCTCGTCGGCGATCAGGTGGACTCGGTGTCGGTCACAGGTCGCGCGCAGCCGTGCCAGGTACGACGGATCGTGGATCCGCATACCGGCCGCGCACTGGACCCGTGGCTCGACGATCACCGCGGCGACCTGGCCCGCATTCGCCGCCAGCAGCAGGTCCAGCGCGTCCGCCGCGCGGGTCGCGGCGGCGACCGGATCCTCGCCGGGGCCGGGTGCCGGGGATGGCGCCAGCAGAGGTCGTGCGATCAGCGGGTCGTAGACCTCGCGATACAGCGCGACGTCGGTGACACCCAGCGCACCGAGCGTCTCGCCGTGATAGCTGCCCTCGAGGCAGACGAAGCGGCACCGCTCTGGCTCGCCGACGTTACGCCAGTAGTGGAAGCTCATCTTGAGCGCCACCTCGACGGCGGATGCGCCGTTGTCGGTGTAGAAGACCCGCGACAGGCCGGCCGGCGTGATCCGTACCAGCGCTTCGGCCAGCGCCACGGCCGGCTCGTGGGTGAAGCCGGCCAGCATCACGTGCTCGAGGCGTGCCAGCTGTCCGCGGATCGCGTCCGCGATCTCGGCCCGCCCGTGCCCGAACAGGTTGACCCACCACGAACTGATCGCGTCGAGGTAGCGTCGCCCCTCGTGGTCGATGAGCCACGCGCCCTCGCCGCGAGCGATCGGCACCGGTGGCAGCGTCTCGTGGTCGCGCATCTGCGTGCACGGATGCCAGAGCACGCGCAGGTCGCGCTCGATCAGGTCACGGTTGGGCATCGGCGGCTGAAGGATGAGCCCGTCGGGGCGGCGATCGCGCGGACCGTCGCCGCGTCGCGGCTATCATCGACCGAACGTCCGGCTCCGACAAGGCTTGCCGTGTCCGCATCCCGCCCCAGCCGCACGCGCGGCTTCTCGTTCATCGAGCTGATGGTCGCGGTCGCGATCATCGCGATCCTTGCGGCGATCGTCGCGCCGCGCGTGATCGGCCGCCTCGACGACGCCGCCCAGACCAAGGCGCGCGCCGATATCCGAGCACTCTCGACCGCGCTGTCGATGTACCGCCTCGACAACTACGCCTACCCGAGCACCGAGCAGGGCCTACAGGCGCTGGTCGCCCGCCCCGGTGGCGAACCGCCGGCGCCGAACTGGCGCGCGGGCGGCTACGTCCAGGGCGGATTGCCAAAGGACCCGTGGGGCCGCGATTACCTCTACCTCTCGCCAGGGCGTAACGGCGATTTCGACGTCTACACGCTCGGCGCCGACGGTCGCCCGGGCGGCGAGGGCGCCAACGCCGACATCGGCAACTGGATGCCGTGACCGCCGCGCCGCCGTCGGATGCATCGCGCATCGCACGCGGCTTCAGCCTGGTCGAGGTGCTGGTCGTCGTCGCGGTGGTGGCCATCGGCACCGGTATCGCGGTGGTCGCGGTGCGTGGCGTCGGCATCGAACGCACGCTGGAGCGCGAGGCGCGGCGCTTCGCAGACTTCGGACGCCTCGCCTGCGAGCGCGCGGTCGCGACTGGCCGCGAACACGGCCTCCACGTGGCGGAGACCCGCTATGGCGTGAGCCTCGTCCGCCGTGGCGCGTGGGTCCTCGAGCGCACGGGCGCCCTGGCGCCGCACGCGGTTGCCGACGGCGTGCGACTGCGCCTCGTCCGCGATGGCATCGAGATCGTGCCGGCAGCCACTCTCGATGGTGACCCCGAGCTCGTCTGCCTGCCGAGCGGGGAGTTGACGCCGTTCGAGCTGATCGTGGCCGCGACGGCCGGTGGCGCCGAGGAACGCATCCGCGGCCGCTTCGACGGTCGGATCGAGCGCATCGAGGGTCCGCGATGAGCAGCGTTCCGCGCACCGGAGGCGGCTTCAGCCTGCTCGAGGTGCTGGTCGCGCTCGCGATCGTCGCGATCGCCCTGACCGCCATCGTGCGCGCCGCTGGCCTTGCGGCGGATGCGTCGTTTCTCGAGCGCGAGCGCACGCTCGCGGCCTGGGTGGCCGCCAACGCGCTTGCCGAGACCCTGATCGCCGAGCCCTTCCCGGCACCCGGGGATCGTCACGGCCGCGAACGGATGGGCCCCGCGGACTATGTCTGGCGGATGGTGATCCAGCCGACCGAGGATCCGGAGATCCGGCGGCTCGACGTTCGCGTCTACGCGGCCGGCGACGAGTCGCGGGCGCTGGCCACGATGTCGGGCTTCGCGAGCCGTCCATGAAGTCCCGGCCGCGCGCGATGGCTCCTGGAGGCGGCCGCTATCGCGGCGGCGGCTTTTCGCTGCTCGAGGTGCTGGTCGCGACTGCGATCTTCTCGGTCGTCGCCGTGGTCGCTTGGAGCGGGGTCGTGGCGCTGATCGGCGCACGCGAGGCGCTCGGCGCGCAGGCCGATCGGCTGCGCGCCGTGCAGTGGGCCGTCGGCGGCCTCGAGCGCGACCTCTCGCAGGCGATCGCGCGACCGGCGCGCGGGCCGGGCGGCGTCCTGCTGCCGGCCCTGGTCGGCGACGCGGTCGGGATCGAACTGAGCCACGTCGGGTTCCCGACTGCGCTCGATCCTCGAGGCGGCCGGGTGCGACGCAGCGCGTGGCGCTACGGCGAGGGGCGACTCGACCGCCTGCGTCATCCGACCCTCGACCGCGCCGATTTCGGGCGGCGCGCAGAGCCCGAGACCGTGATCGGGGGCCTCGGCGCGTTCCGCCTGCGCTACCTCGACCGACGCGGCGAATGGTCGCCGGCGTGGCCGCCGCGGCTCGGGCCGGATGCGCGCCCCGACGCGCTCCCGCGCGCGGTCGAGTTCACGCTGGAGGTCGAGGGCCTCGGCACGGTGCGCCGGGTCGTGTTGCCGCCGGAGGGCGGGGCGCCGTGATCGCTCCGCGCCGCGCCCGGGGCGTCGCGCTGGTCACCGCGCTGCTCGCGGTCGCGCTCGCGGTCGTGTTGCTCGCGATCCTGCTCGACGCGATCGAGACCGGCGCTGCACGTTCGGCCACGGTCGCGCGTGGCCTGCAGGCCGATGCCTATGCCCGCGGCCTCGAGCGCTGGGCGCTCGAGATCCTGCGTCGCGACGCGGCCTTCGACGAGGGCCGCGACAGCTACGCCGAGGGCTGGGCCGCCGGCCTGCCGCCGACGCCGGTCGCAGGCGGCGTCATCACCGGCCGACTGCTCGACCAGGGCGGCTGCTTCAACGTCAACAACCTCGTCGCCGGTGGCGCCGAGGTCGGCTACCAGCGGGCGCGCTTCGAGCGCCTGCTGTCGGCACTGAAGCTCGATCCGGCGATCGCGGCCGCAGTCGTCGACTGGATCGACCCGGACGGCGTGCCCGGGCCGCGCGGCGCGGAGGATGCGGTCTACGCGATGCGCGACCCGCCGTACCGCGCCGCGAACCGCCCGATGGCCCACGCGAGCGAACTGCGCGCGGTGGCGGGCATCGACGACGAGGCCTGGCGCCGGCTCGCCCCGCACGTCTGCGCATTGCCCCCGCCGACCCCGCTCAACGTCAACACCGCGACGGTGCCGGTGCTGATGGCGCTCGACCCGCGCATCGACGAAGCGCTGGCGCGGCGCCTCGCGCGTGACGGCCGCGCCGACCGGCGCTCGATCGAGGACTTCCGCCGCGAGCTCGACGGCGCCGGCGTCGTCCTGCCCGACCTGACCGCGGTCGGCGTTGCGACCACGCATTTCGTCGCGGTGGTCGAGATCGAGCTCGACGGCATCCCATTCACCCGCAGCGCGCTGCTCGAGCGCGGTCGTGGCCCGCAGCCGGACCGGGTGGTCGGCCGAGCCGGCGGGCCCTGGTAGCCCCATGCAAGCGCGAGCCGCCCACGAGCGCCGCCACCAGGCGGCGCGCGCCGGCTCGCTACACTCGCAGCCTCCCCGCGCGACCCGCCGATGCCCGACACCCTGCTGATCCAGTACCGCGGACCCGACGCGCCGCTCGCGTGGCTGGCCGTCGACGAGCGGGGCCAGCCCCGCGGCGACGCCGCGTCGGGCATGCGGGTCGAGCCCGCGGCTCTCGCCGGCATCGAAAGGGTCCTCGTGCTGCTGCCGGCCGAGCGCGCGACCGTGCTTGGCGCCGACGTGCCGGCGCGGGGCCGCGAGCAGCTAACGAAGGCGGTGCCGTTTGCGGTCGAGGACCGGCTGATCGATCCGCTCGAGTCGCTGCACCTCGCCTTCGACGAGCTTGCGGAAGGGGGCCAGCGCGTCGTCGCGTTGCGCCTCGACCTGCTCGAGGGCTGGCTCGCGGACCTGCGCGAGCGCGGGGTCGAGCCCGATGACGCCCGGCTCGATGCGCTGGCGCTGCCGTGGCGGCCGGGGCGGGCGAGCCTCGCGATCGACGACCCGGGCCGTGGCGCGCGCCGCGCGCTGGTGCGCACCGCGCCCGCGACCGTGTGGGCCGGTGGCGAGGCGGAACTGGCGGAGTGGTTCGAGGTGCTGGCCGTCGAGCTGCCGACGCCGCGCGCGGTGGACCTGCTGGGCCGCGAGGCACCGGCCGCGCCGCTGCGCGATGTCGACATCGAACGCCAGGACGCCGATCGCGCGACGCTCGCGGTGCTGGCCGGCGAAGTCGCGGCCGGCCGCGCGGGCCCGGAGCTGCTGGTCGGACGCTTCACGCCGGCGCGGCGTGGCGAGCGCGGGCGGCAGGTCCGTCGCTGGGCCATCGGTCTCACCACCGCGATCGTGCTGCTGGCGCTGGCCGAACTCGTGGTCGCGAATCTCGCGCTCGGTCGTCGGGCCGACGCGCTCGCAGCAGCCCAGCTGGCGCTGTATCGCGAGGCCTATCCAGGTGCGCCGGACACGCCGGATCCGCGCGCGCGGATCGAAGCCGACCTCGGCGGCGGCGCGCCGGGCTCGACGCGCGGTGATGCGCTCGAGCTGGTCGCGAAGGTCGCGCCGCTGTTGACGCGTTCGACGCGGCTCGCGCTGAAGGCGCTCGAATACCGCAACGGCGCGCTCGAGGTCGTGCTGATCGGCGACGGGCTCGCCGCGCTCGACGAGG
>CALDVP010000148.1 GCA_937924195.1 uncultured Lysobacterales bacterium | reverse complement strand
GCCCGTGGGTCAACCCAGGCTGCGCGCGCCATGTCGTGCGCGGTGGCTCGTGGGGCAGCGCGCCGGAGCAGTTCCGCTCGGCTTACCGCGCTTCCGCCGCGCGCGAACTGCGCAGCGGGCGGACCGGATTCCGGGTCGTGCGCGACCTCGGCTAGTGCCTTGCGCCCGGCGCTGAACGCGCCGGTTGCCGGCTCGACGGGCGAGGCGCGGATGGCGAGGCGGATCCGCCACGATCGAACGATGCCGTCGGCACTCGCCTAGACTCCGCGCGCAAGCCACCGGGGATCGCCGAATGAACACGCCGCGTCCGAACTTTCCGCAGCCCGGCAACCCGGGCCCTCGTCGGCAGGGCGGCATCAAGTGGTGGGTGCTGATCCTGTTCGCGCTGTATGCGGGCTACCAGTTCCTCGCCAATCGCGAGGAGGCGGCCTTCACCGGCCGCCAGCAGCTGATCGACTCGAGCATCGAGCAGGACCTCGCGCTGGGACTCAAGGGCTTCCGCCAGGTGCTGGCCGAGTCGCGGGTCGTGACCGGCGGCGACCTGCCGCGGCAGGTCGAGGACATCACGCGGCGCCTGGTCGAAGCGGGCCCACGCGTCGAGCAATGGATCGCGCGAGAGAAGGGCGTCCCGGCGCGCACGCCGTGGCAGGCCTTCGAGTGGCAGGTCGCCGTGATCGAGTCGCCGCAGGCCAATGCCTTCTGCCTGCCGGGCGGCAAGATGGCCGTCTACACCGGGATCATCCCGGTCGCGCAGAACGTCGATGCGCTGGCGGCGATCCTGGGCCACGAGATCGCGCATGCGGTGTTGCGCCACGGCGCCGAGCGGATGGCGACCCAGAAACTGGTGCAGCTCGGGCAGATGGCGGCGGGCATGTCGATCGGCGACATGGACCCGGCCCAGCAGCGGATGGTGATGGCCGCGCTCGGCGCGGGCGCGCAGTACGGGATGATCCTGCCGTTCTCGCGCAGCCACGAGAGCGAGGCCGACTACGTGGGCCTGATGATGGCCGCGGGCGCCTGCTTCGACCCGCGCGAGGCCATTGGCCTTTGGCAGCGGATGGGCGCGCAGGGCGGGGCGCGGCCGCCGGAGTTCGCCTCGACCCATCCGGCCAGCGAGACGCGGATCGAGCAACTCAAGGCGTGGATGCCGGAGGCCATGCGCCTGCACAGCGAATCGGGGTGCCCGCCGCTGGCCGACTGATCGCGAACGCCGCGGCCGCGGCCGGATCGGGCCGCGCCGCCACGGACGAATCCTGCGCAGTCGGTCGGCGTGGTGCTGAAACGCGACGGGCGCCGCGAAGGCGCCCGTCGAAGGGGTCGAATCGCGATCGGCGCGCTCAGTAGCGAGGCCGGATCTCGAACTCTGCCCGGCAGCCGTGGTTGACCCAGATGCCGGTGTGATCCCAGCCGTAGGAATAGCCCTCTTGGCATGGAGAGGTGCTGAGTATCCGGGTCATCCGGATGAAAGCGTCGTGGGTGTCGGCGTTGCAGAAGTGCATGCGGCCATCGCGCGACTCGCAGCGCAGGGTCTGCACCTGCGGGCTTTCGCCCTGGCCGCCCCAGCCACCCCCGGGGTTGCCGCCGAACTCGATCCGGAACTCGCCCCGGCAGCCGTCGTCGACCCAGACGCCATTGCGGTCCCAGCCCCAGTTTCGCTGCAGGTCGCAAGGCGTGCTGCTGAGGTTGCGGACCAGCACCGGATAGCCATTGCCCATCTGGACCGGGCAGTACTCCCGGCGACCGCGCTGCGATTCGCAGCGGAAGCTGCGAACGGCCTGCGGCGGTGGCTGCCAACCGCCATCGCTGCCGAGTTCGAAGCGCGCGCGGCACCCGTCGCGGACCCAGACCGAGTGGCGGTCGAAGCCCCAGGTGCGGTCGCGGATGCACTGCGAGCGGCTCAGCTGCTCGACCAGGCGCACGCCACCACGGGTATCGGCACGGCAGTACTCGATGCGGTTGTTGCGGGACTCGCAGACGATCTCGCGACCGCCGATGCCGCCACCCGGACCGCCGCCGCCGATCTCGAACTCCGCCTGGCAGCCATCGCGGACCCAGATACGGTAGGGATCGAAGCCCCAGGTCCGGTTCTGGAAGCAGCGGTTGCGCGAGAACTCGCGCACGAGACGCACGCCGCGGCTGGTGTCGATCGGGCAGATCGACTCCGGCCCATACGAATCGCAGCGGATCGTTCCGTAGGACATCGACTTGCTGCCGATCTGCGCCGTTGCGGGCGCGGGCGTGAACGCGACCGCAGCGCCCAGAAGCATTGAAGGGATCAGGAATCGCATGGGTGATCTCCCCGGTGGGACCGGCGGGAAGCCTAGCGCGAGCGCGCGTCATCGGGGGCCTCGGCCAGGCTCCGCGGACGCGCTCATCGGCGGCGACCAAAGTCGGCCGTCAGCAGCGAGCTCCGCCGCTGGTGCCGGAGGTGGGACTCGAACCCACACGTCGTGTTAGGACAACGGATTTTGAGTCCGCCGCGTCTACCGATTCCGCCACTCCGGCGCGGATTCTGGAAGTATAGCGACCACCCGAACGCGGTTCGTGGGCTCGGGCTCGATGGGCCCGCCTCAACCGAGGATCCGAAAGAAGCGCGCGATCGGCGGGCCGAAGCGGCGGAAGTCGACGAGGAAGGCGTCGTGGCCCTGGAGCGACGGCAGCGCGACGAAGTCGACCGCGGCGCCCGCCAGGCGCAGCCCTTCGGCCATCTCCTCCTGCTGTTCGAGCGGGAACAGGATGTCGGTCTCGACGCCGATCACCAGTGCCCGCCGCACCGCCATGCGCTGGTACGCAGCCTCGACCGTGCCGCCATGCTCGGCGAGGTCGAACCAGTCCATCGCGCGCGACAGCCACAGGTAGCTGTTCGGGTCGAAGCTACCGATGAAGCGTTGCGCATGGCTCTCGAGGTAGGACTCGACCTGGAACTCGCGGTCGAAGGGCGCGCAACCGCGATACTCGATCCGCGCGCGGCCGAAGCGCTGTTTCCACTCTTCCGGCGAGCGGTAGGTCATCACGCCGAGCTTGCGCGCAAGCCGCATGCCGTGGATCGGCAGCCGGTCCGGCGCATAGCGGCCGCCGTTCCAGTCGGGATCGAGTCGGATCGCCTCGCGCTGCAGCGAACGCACCGCCAGCGCGAAGGCTTCGGCGTGCGGTGCGGAGGAGATCAGCAGCAGGTTCGGGCAGGCCTCGGGCTTTTGCAGCGCCAGCGCCTGCGCGGTCATGCCGCCCATCGACGGCCCGACCACGGCGGCGAGCCGCTCGATGCCGAGCGCGGCGAGGACTTCCCAGGCTGCGGCGGCGATGTCCTCGATCGTGAGATCCGGGAAGTCCGGGCCGTAGGGCCTGCCGCTCGCGGGATCGATCGATGCCGGTCCGGTCGAACCCTTGCAACTGCCGAGCGAGTTCACGCACACGACGAACCAGCGGTTGCTGTCGATCGGCTTGCCCGGGCCGATCATCTCCTCCCACCAGCCGAGGCTCGGATCCTCCCGGCTCGAGGCCGCGTGCGCGCCCGGCGAGAGCCCGGTCACGATCAGCACCGCGTTGGCCCTCGCGGCGTCGAGGGTGCCCCAAGTCTCGTAGGCGATCCGTGCACCGTGGAGTGCGCCGCCGCGGCGGAACGGGAAGGGGCTCGGCAGGTCGACGAAACGCAGCGCGGACATTCGATGTACGGTGGTATGGAAGCCCGCGAGCTTACCCAGCCGCGCCGCCAGCTGCTGGTGGCTTGCGGCGGAGGGCGGCGGTTCGCAGGGCTAGCCGGATGGTGCTACCGCCGCATCGCAGCAGCCGACCGTTGGCCGATCCGATGGATTCGAGGACCGTCTCAAGCCGCCAGTCCGCCCCGCACCCGCGCCTGGTCGAGGTCGTTCGGCGCCATCTCGCATCGCCATCGCGGGCGCCGGTGCCGGCACACACGCGGCAAGCCTTCGAACGAGTGGCGGCCCACATTGCGATCGATCCGGCGCGACCGATCGAAATCGATTCCGGCTGCGGCACCGGGGCCAGCACGCGGGCATTGGCGATCGCGCATCCGGACGCCTGGGTGATCGGGATCGACCGCTCGGCCGCGCGGCTGGAACGCGGGCCGCTCGCGGCGCCCGCGTCGATGCCCCCGAACCTGCTCCTCGTGCGGGCCGAGGCCGCGGCCTTCTGGCGACTGGCATGCGTCGCGGGCTGGCGCCTGCGGCGGCACTGGCTGCTCTACCCGAACCCGTGGCCGAAACCCGAGCACCTGATGCGGCGCTGGCACGGGCATCCGGCCTTCGCCGACCTGCTGGCGCTCGGCGGCGAGATCCGGCTGCGGACGAACTGGCGCGTCTACGCGGAGGAGTTCGCGCTGGCGCTCGGCGTGGCCAGCCTTGAGGAGACGATCGGGCCCGTGGTTGCCGGCAACGCCCACGTCAGCCCCTTCGAGGCTAAGTACGCCGCTTCCGGCCACGCCCTGTTCGAGGTGAGTGCAGCTATTGGATGAGCGCTGCGCGACCGACGCTCAGGGTAGGACGCGCGCGATCGTCAGGCGCAGCGGGCCGTCGAGGCTGGCGTGCTCGACCGGATCGGACACCGCCTCGAGGTCGCCCGGCTGCGGCGTGGCGTTGCCGCTGGCGGAGATGCGTGCGCCGACGACGACGCGCGGCTGGCTCGAGAGCGTCATGCCGGCGACCATCGCGTTCGAGTCGTCGAGCGTGACCGTGAGCGGAAAGCCCGTGGCCGGCAGCCGCGCGATCGCGAGCGGCACGCGCGGGCCTTCGGCGGCGCGCGCGAACACGAACAGCGTCGCGCCCTCGGGCACGCGCGCGGCGAGGGACGGGTCGAGGTCGACGATCACGGTCAGCGTGCCGACGTCGGCCGCGGTGGCGGGCGCGGAGGGCGCTTGCGGAACCTCGACCGATTCTTGCGTGAGCGGGGCGGCGATGCTGGCCGGCGCCTCGGCGGGGCCGACTTCGGAGCCCCCGTCGGCATTGTCGCCCGCCAGCCGCTGGCGGGCTTGTCTGATCTGTTCCGCGACCGCGGTCGCGACCTCGCTGCCGGGCTCGAGCAGTCCGGAGAGTTGCGTCCACGTCGTGATCGCCGGTTCGAATTCGCCCGCCTGCGCATGCGCGATGCCGAGCAGCCACAGGCCGCGCTGGTGCTCGGGCGCGATCGCGAGCGCGCGCGTGAGCAGGTTCTTCGGTTCCCCGGCCAGCGAGCGATCCGGACGCGACAGCGCGAGCGTCTCGGCGCCTTCGACCATCAGGTTGGCGTCGGACGGCGCGAGCGCGATCGCGCGCCCATAGGCACTGGCCGCTTCGGCGACGCGTCCGACCGAGCGGTAGCCGCGCGCCAGCAGGGCCCATCCGGCGGGGTCGTCCGGCGTCTCGGCGAGGCGCGCGCGCAAGCCCTCGAGCAGGCTGTCGAGGTCCGGGGATTCCGCGGAGGTGGTGAGCGCGGCGGGGTCGAGCGCGGCCGGCGTGCCCTGCGTCAGGTAGACGCCGAGCGTGCCGCCCGCCAGCGCAAGACCGATCGTGCCGGCCAGCAGCCACGGCCGTTCCGGCAAGGTCGAGGTCGCGACCGGGGCCTCGTCGAGCGCCGCGCGCTTGGCGGCGTGCTCGGCGGCGTCGAGCACGCCGGCCGCGAAGGCCTGGTCGAGCGCGCGCCGCTGCGCGGCGCGGGGGTCTTTCGGCGTCGCCAGCAGCGGTCGCAGGACGACGACCAGCGCGGCGACCAGCATCGCCGCGGCGAGCACGATGAAGGCCGCGCTCACCGGTCGTCCTCGATGCCGGGGAGGTCGGCGGGCAGGGCGCGCGCGCGGCGTCGCAGCAGCAGCGCGAACGCGATGGCGCCTGCCAGCAGGATCGCGCCGGGGCCGACCCACAGGATCCACGTGTTGCGCTGGAACGGTGGCCGGTAGAGCACGAAGTCGCCGTAGCGCGAGACCAGGAAATCCTTGATCTCGGCGTCGCTCGCGCCCTCGCGCATCATCCGGTGGATGCGCAGCCGCATGTCGCGGGCCAGCTCGGCCTTCGACTCGGCGAGGCTCTCGTTCTGGCAGACCGTGCAGCGCAATTCGCGCAGCAGCGACTGGTAGCGCGCCTGTTGCGCCTGATCGTCGAACTCGAGCGGCTCGAGGCCGGCATGGACCGCGAGCGAGCCGAGCGCGAGCAGGACCGCAAGGCCCATCGACGCCATGAGCCGAAGCGGAGTCATCGCACCCCGCCGGCGATGTCCCGAAGGATCGGCCGCAGCTCGCGCTCGATCACCTCGGGCGTCAGGTTGCCGACGTGCTTGTAGCGGATCGTGCCAGTGGCATCGACGAGGAAGGTCTCCGGCGTGCCGTAGACGCCGAAGTCGATGCCGACCGCGCCGCTCGGATCGGCCAGCACGACCTCGTAGGGATTGCCGTGGCGGCCAAGCCAGCGCAGTGCGTCCTCGGGCCGATCCTTCCAGTTGAGCCCGATCACCGGCACCACGCCCTCGGCGGCGAAGGCCTTGAGCACCGGATGCTCGGCCTGGCAGGTCGCGCACCAGCTCGCGAAGACGTTGAGCAGGTAGGCGCGGCCCGCGAGTTGGTCGCTCGAGACGCGGCGCGCGTCGTCGCCGAGCACCGGCAGCTCGAAGGCCGGCGCGGGCTTGCCGATCAGCGGCGACGGCAGTTTCGAGGGATCACGGCCGATGCCGGCGTAGAGCAGCATGCCGAGCGCGAGCAGGAAGGCCAAGGGCAGGAAATAGCGCCACATCGCTCAAGCCTCCGCCGCGCCGACGCGGGCGGCCGGGATCGGCGCATCCGCAGCGCGCGGCAACCCGGCCTCGCGCCCGGGGGCCTCGGTCGGATCGGTCGCGCGCAGCCGGCGGTAGCGCTTGTCGGCCGCGGCGACGAAGCCGCCGGCCATCATCAGCAGCGCGCCGAGCCAGATCCAGCGGACCAGCGGCTTGTGGTAGACGCGCACCGCCCACGCGCCGTCGCCGCCGATCGGCTCGCCGAGCGAGACGTAGACGTCGCGGGTGAAGCCCGCATCGATCGCGGCCTCGGTCATGCGCTCGCCGCCGCTCTTGTAGGCGCGCTTGGCCGGCGTCAGCGTGGTCACGATGCGGTCGCCGTCGCGGACGTGGAACACGCCCTGCTCGGAGCGGTAGTTGGGGCCGGTGTAGCTGCGCAGTTCGGCGAACTCGATCTGGTAGCCGCGCAGCGGAATGCTGTCGCCCGGAGCCATCCGCACGTCCAGTTCGAGCGTGGTCGATTCCTTGACCAGCACGCCGATCACGAACACGCCGACACCGAGGTGGGCGAGCCACATGCCGAGACGACCACCGTTGAAGCTAGCGCGGCGCTTGCGATCGCGAACCTGGCGCCAGCCCCACATCGCAACGCCGGCGATCACCCAGGTGCCGCCGAGCACGCCGACGATCGCCTTCCACGGCAGCTCGGACACCAGCAGCCACGCCGCCATCGCGACCACCGCCGCGATCGCGAGCCAGGTACCCGCGGGGCGGGCCAGCGTGGCGACGTCCTCGCGGCGCCAGCGCGCGAAGGGGCCGAAGGGGATCAGCGCGACCACCGGCACAATCATCAGCGTGAACATCACGCCGAAGTAGGGCGGTCCCACCGAGACCTTGCCCCAGCCCATCGCGTCGGCGAGCAGCGGGTAGAGCGTGCCGAGCAGCACCATCGCGCAGGCCGAGACCATCATCAGGTTGTTGACCAGCATCAGGCTCTCGCGCGAGACCGGCGCGAACGGCTGCTCGCCGCCCTCCTC
>CALDVP010000147.1 GCA_937924195.1 uncultured Lysobacterales bacterium | reverse complement strand
CGAACCGGCCTGACCGACGGTGCGTTCCGGAGCGCGAGCGCGCTCCGGAACGCTCGTACCTTCAGTCGGCGCGGGGCGCAGCGCCCTCGAGTTCGGCCGTCAGCCGCATCGCGGCCGGCGCAAGCCGCGCGACGTCGATGCCGTAGCGTTCGCGCACCTCGTTGACAGTGAGGCCCGGCGGCAGCGCGCCGCGCGCGGCCAGCGTTTCGCTGAGTCCGGCGCGCCAGGCCGGCGCCGTCGCTTCGGTCGAGTCTTCCCCAGGCTGCGCTGATGGCCCCGCGCCGGTCGCGACGAAGGTGCGGCTCGCGCTGCGGAAGCCGCGCACCGGATAGAACGGCCCATCGCCAGGCGTCTGCCCCGACCGGTAGATCTCGAGCACGCCGTCGAACTGGCTCGTCCCGACCGCCGCGAAATAGGCGAAGAACACGGCCGGATTGTTGCCGGCCGGCGGCACGTCCTTCAGCACGATCACGTGCTCGCCGGTCGGCGCATCGAAGTATCCGGCGAGGTCGTGATTGGCGCGGGCGATCGCACTGCAGCGCCCCGAGGTCGACCGGTCAGGTCGGCAACCCTGGAACTGGTTCGGCACCCGCGTGCGGTCGACGCGATCGATCAGGAAGATGTCGCCGAAGTACGGATAGTCGCCATAGGGATAGCCCTGGTTGCCGCGGGTCTGGAAGTCGATGGTCAGGCTCCACTCGCCGACCATGCGATCGACCGGGTCGCCGAGCGCCAGGGTGAAGCGGTCGATGTCGAAGGTCCGCCCCTGCCACGTCATCCGCGCGCGGATCTCGGAGATGAAGTCGATCCGCACCGCGCCACCGGCCCCCGACGTGACGACCGGATTGGCCGGTCCGCAGCCGACGCAGGTGCCGCCGGTGACCGCATTGAAGACGCCGTCGTAGCGGACGCCGACGAGGCGGCCCTGCGCGTCGTAGCGGTAGGCCAGCGGCCCCGCCGAGACGAACCAGGTCGCCGCGCCGTCGGGTCGGTAGGTGTAGGCCGTGATCTGCAGCGTGTTGTCCTGCAGGTCGAAGGTCAGCGCGGTCGCGGTGTTGTTCCGATCGCCCCAGAGCCCAGACTCGGGCGTGAAGGCTTGCGCCGCCGGCATCGCCAGCAGCAACGCGAACGGCAGGACGTGGATCGCGTGTCGCATCGTAGCTCCCCTTCGGATCAGCGGCTCGCGCAGCCTGCGGCCGCGCCGCTGAATTGCGCTTGAAGCCGCGCCGGGCAGGGCTTCCGCCAGCTGGGCACCCCGCGCGTCGTCTCCGAATCCGAGGATCGCCCGCCCGGGTGCACCGGACGCCAGCATGCGAAACCCGGCATCATCCGCGCCCCGTCCCGCGAGCCTACCCATGCGCCTCGTCGACATCGGCGCCAACCTGACGCACGAGTCCTTCCGCCACGACCTCGACGCGGTGCTCGCGCACGCGCGCGACGCCGGCATCGAGCACCTGGTCGTCACCGGCGCCAGCCGCCAGGGCTCGATCGACGCACGCGCGCTCGCCGCGGCGCACCCGACCTTCCTGTCCGCGACCGCGGGGCTCCACCCGCACCACGCCGCCGAGTACGACGCCGACACCGAGGCGGTCTTCGCCGAGCTGCTGGCCGACCCGCGGGTCCGCGCGGTCGGCGAGACCGGGCTCGACTACTACCGCGATCTCGCGCCACGCGCGGCCCAGCAGTTCGCCTTCGAACGCCAGCTCGGACTGGGTCTCGCCACCGGCAAGCCGCTGTTCCTGCACCAGCGCGACGCCCACGCCGACTTCATGGCGATTCTCGCGCCGCTACGCGACCGCCTCGGCGCCACATGCGTGCACTGCTTCACCGGCGTGCGCGAGGAACTGATCGACTACCTCGACCTCGACTGCCACATCGGCATCACCGGCTGGATCTGCGACGAGCGCCGCGGCACGCACCTGAGGGAGATCGTCGGCCTGATCCCGGCCGACCGGCTGCTGGTCGAGACCGATGCGCCGTATCTCTTGCCGCGGGACCTCCATCCCAAGCCGTCCCACCGCCGCAACGAGCCGAAGTTCCTGCCGCACATCGTGCGCGCGATCGCCGCCGCGCGCGGCGAGGACCCCATGGCGCTCGCCGAGACCACGACCCGCAACGCGATCCGCTTCTTCGGTCTCGAGGGCGTCGTCGCCGGCGTGTGACCGGCGCCGCGCGTCGGGATCAGGGCCGAGTCCGCGCCTCCAGCTCGACCAGGATCGCGAGCGCTTCCTCGCGACTCGCCCCGCACATCGACGCCATCGCGCGGAAGCTCGCGCACACCGCAGGACGTTCGGGCCGGCCGAAGATCGCGCAGCGGTGGTCTTGGGTCAGCTGCGCGCAGCGCACGCCGGCGGGCTTGCCGTCCGGCATGCCCGGGATCGGCGAGCTGATCGACGGCGCGATGCAGCACGCGCCGCAACCGACCCGGCACGCGAAATCCTCGGGCGCGCTCACGGTCGGCGCCCGCGGGCGGCCACGCTCAGCCGCCGCCCGCTGCCAGTTCGCGGTATACCGGCTCGGTGTCGGGGCGCACCCCGTGCCAGATGCGGAACGCGATCGCCGCCTGCTCGACCAGCATGCCGAGGCCATCGTGGACGTGCTCGAAACCGGCCGCCCGCGCCCAGGCCAAGAAGTCGATCGCGGCCTCGCCGTAGTTCATGTCGTAGGCCAGCGCACGCGGCGCGACGATCGAGAGCGGCAGTTCGAGGCGCTGGCCGTGGCGCGCCGCCGAGGTGCCGTTGAGGACGAAGTCGAAGGCGCCGAGCGTGGCCATGTCCGCCCAGTACGCGGTCGAGACGCGCGCCGGCTCGCCGATCCGGTCGGCCAGCGCGTCGGCGCGCTCGGGGGTGCGATTCACGATCGTGACGTGGTCGACACCGGCTTCGAGCAGGTCGAACATCACGCCCGCCACCGCACCGCCCGCCCCCAGCACCAGCACGCGGCGCCCGCGCAGGTCCAGCCGCCAGCGTTCGGCGATGTCGGCGACGAGGCCGGCGCCGTCGGTGTTGTCTCCATGCCAGCCATCGCCGGCCCGGGTCAGCGTGTTGACGACCCCGGTGCGGCGGGCCGCCTCGCCGAGCGTCGCGCACTGCGCCGCGGCGAGCCCCTTCAACGGCAGCGTCACGTTCGCACCACGACCACCGTCGGCCGCGAAGCGCGCGAGCGCCGCGGGGAAGGACTCCGGGGCCGCGTCGATCGCGTGGTAGGTGATCGCCTTGTGATTGTCGGTCGCGAATCTCTGGTGGATGAACGGTGACTTCGAGTGCGCGACCGGATGGCCGAAGACGGCGTAGCGCGCTACCTGCGGCGCGACGTCGGGAACGGTGGGCTCGGGTTCGAACATCGGGGATCCTCGCGGCTTGGTGGTTCGGCCGAAGATTAGTCGAGGGGCCGGCGTGGCGACTTGATCCGGACCGGTGTCGCGCTCGCTGGCGCCGTCCCTGGACCTCTGCTACGGAACCTCCGATCAGGACGGAAGGTTCCGCCGGATATGGAGGGCCGGCCCGCGAAACGATCGCGCGAGCGACCGATTTCGCGAAGTCGAGTCCGGACACGCGCCGGAGTCGACGTGGGCTGACAGGTCCAGGATGGACTTGTTCAGACCCTCCGTGAAGCTGCCCGCGCACCGGCAGGATGCGCGTCAGGAAAGCCATGAAGCGCCGGCCTGCGCCGGCCATCGACGGTCGCCGCCTTGGTGTGCAGGCCGGCGCCGCTCGATCCGAGAGGACTCGGCTGGCGGCTCTCCGGATCTCCGGTGGGTTTCAGCTCGTACAGCGCGATCCCACCGCGCAGCAGCGCCCTGCGGTCGGCCGCGTAGCCGCCGTGGACCGCGGCGACGTCGGTTGCCGCCAGCGAGTTGGTCACGACATCCACCGCGACGCCACGCTCGACCAGGCCCACGAGCCCCGCGCCGCCCCGCTTCCCGGGCACGAAGTACGGCGACACGACGCGCACGCGTTCGGTCGCTCCATGGAAGAGGCCGGACAGTCCCGCAAGCACCGGGGTACCGGCCTCGCGGTCCGCGCGCTCGATCTTCTCGGGCGCATCCGCCAGCACCTCGACGTCGTCGGTCCAGATCATGCCGCTGCGACGGTTCAGGATCGCCGAGAGCTCCTCGGAGGCCATCAGGTCGCGCACGTAGGGGCTGGTGGCGGCCTCGCGGGCGGAGGCTTCGAAGTTCTCGCGCAGCCGGTCCAGGCCGCCCTCGACCCCGGCGCTGCGCCCGAGCGTCCCGATGCGCACCGCGACCGGGCTGTTCCAGTAGCGGTCGAAGATCGCAGTCACCTGGTCGACCGCCCGTCCCACGAGGGCGAGGTCGAGGTCGCTGAAGTTGCGGTCCTGGGCCGCGCCGAACTACTCGTCGCCGATGTTGCGGCCGCCGACCACGGCCAGTCGGCCGTCGGCGATCCAGGCCTTGTTCGAGTCGACCAGCCGCACGCCGGTCAGGCCCGGATGCGCGTCGAGGTCCGGCAGTAGTCGCTCCACGATCGGACCCTCCTTGGCCGGCGGCAACGCGAGTGCCTCGCTGCGGTCCTCGTCGCGCACCCCGGCGGCGCAGCCCACGAGGCCGGCCAGTGCCAGCCCTGCGACGGCGCTCAGCGCAATCCGACGAATCACGATGGCCGCTTCCCGCGGGCGTGGGCGGAAACGATAGCGTGCGGCGCGCCCGCCTTGCGCTCGCGCGGTGCGCGCAGGATGCCCGTTGCGGGGCGACGCAGGTTCAACAGCGCCAGTGCGGCGGTGCCAGTATGACGTCAGCCGCCGGCGCCCCTTTTTCGCA
>CALDVP010000146.1 GCA_937924195.1 uncultured Lysobacterales bacterium | reverse complement strand
GAAAGACAGCGCATGGAACACCGTGGTGATGCCGGCAGCGGCATTGCGCTTGTCGGCCTGGGCGCAGGCGAAGTCGAGCGGGAAGTGCACGCCGGGGCGCGGCTCGACTTCTTTTTCCAGCGCATCGCAGTGCAGGTCGATCATCCCCGGCATGAGGATGCGGCCCGTGAGATCCACCTCCCGGACACCCGCAGGCGCGCGGTCGGGGCAAACGGCTTCGATACGGCCATCGGCCACTAGCACGGCTGCATCTTCGAGCACCGTATCGGCCAGCACCGTGTTGGCGTGCGTGAGGTAGAGCGGCGGTGCGCTCGCTCGCTTGGTACTTCGGTTCATGCGACATGCCTCACCAGGCCGGAGGTCCCGGCGGCGGCGACGCAGGCGGTGGCGGTGGCGGTGGCGTCGAGCGCCAGGTCGGGATGCGGCGGCACGCGCACCTCGCCGTCGGCCAGCGCCTCGACCAAGGCTGGCTCGTGGAAGATGGCGAGCATGGCGGTGCCGGCCATCTTCAGTTCGCGCAGCAGCGAGATCACGCACTCGCGCGACACCGGGTCCAGACTCGACGTGGGCTCGTCCAGCAACACGAGGCGTACCGGCCGGATCAGGCCGCGCGCCAGGTTGATCCGCTGCTGCTCGCCGCCCGAAAACGTAGCCGGCGCGACGGACCACAGATGGGCAGGCACGTTGAGCCGCGTGAGCAAGCCGGCCGCTCGCTCGCGCGCCACCTCCGGCGGCGCGCCGTCATCGACGAGCGGCTGCGCCACGACGTCGAGCGCGCTCTTGCGCGGCAGGCAGCGCAGGAACTGGGTGACATGGCTCATCTCGGTGCGGCGCAGGGCGAGCATCTTCTGCTCGCTCGCGGCGGCCAGGTCGGTGACGGTGCCGTCGGCCTCGCGCAGCCAGACCCGACCGCCCGTGGGCAGATAGGTGCGCCAGATGCACTTGAGGAGCGAGGACTTGCCGGCGCCGGACGAGCCGGTGATCGCCAGCAATCGGCCAGGTTGCAGTTCCAGATCGACCCGGAAGGTCGCCGGAATGCGCCGGGCCGGCTCGTGCAGGAGAAAGTGTTTCTCGAGCTTTTCGACCTTGAGAAGCCAATGGGTCATCGGCTGGCGTCTCACAAGGCCGAAGCCACCAGCTGCTGGGTGTACGCGTGCTGCGGGTCTTCGAGGATCTGGTCGGTGAGACCGGATTCGACGATCCGGCCCGTTTTCATCACCAGCGTGCGCGAGGCGAGCATGCGAATCACGCCCAGATCATGGGTGACGGCGATCATCGATACACCGAGCTGGTGCTGCAGCTCCAGGATCAGGTCGAGGATGCGTGCCTGCACCGAGACGTCCAGACCCGTGGTCATCTCATCAAGGAACAGCAGGGCCGGATCGGTGGCCAGCGCGCGGGCGATCTGCACGCGCTGCTGCATGCCGCCCGAGAAGCGGCCCGGCAGCTCGTCCATGCGTGATGCCGGAACCTCGGCGCGCGACAGCAGCTCGGCGACCCGCGAACGGATTCGGGCATAGCGCTTCTCGCCGCTCATCAGCAGGCGCTCGGCAATGTTGCCGCCCGCGCTGACCGCGAAGTTCAGTCCCAGGTGCGGGTTCTGGTAGACGATGCCGAAGCGCGTGTTGCGCAGCCTGCGCGCCTGCCGTGCATCGAGGGCGAGCAGGTCCACGACCGCGTCGGGCTGGGCCGGGTCGCGGAAACGGACGGCACCGCGCGTAGGCGTGTCGTCGCCGTGGAGCAGACGCACCAGCGACGATTTGCCGCTGCCCGACTCGCCGATCACCCCGAGCACTTCGCCGCGCATCAGCTCGAAGCCGATGTCGGCGCAGGCGACCACCGTGCCGCAATTCGTGCAGACGTTGGTGCCGGCCTCGGGGCCGGTGGCAGCGACACAGCGGCCACAGCCCGGGCCATGCAGCCTGGCGAGGCCACTCACCTCGAGGATTGCGTCTGGCAGCGGGCTCATGCCGCAAACGCCGCGGCGACGGCGGTGGCGCGCGCGTCGAGCCGCGCCAGGCAGTGATCGGTATCCGAGCATTGATGGGTCTTGCGGCCCAGGTCGTCGACGAATTCATCGAGGAAGCTGTCGGTGGCGCCGCAGCGCGAGCAGGCGCGGCGCCGGCCGGTGGCCGGATCGGTGAAATCCTCCACCCGGAACGGCACGTCGTCGAAGGTCAGCGGCTCGGCATCGGTGTGCGGCGGTACGGCGTAAATCTTCTTTTCACGCCCGGCGCCGAAAAGGTACAGGCACTCGGCCCGATGCAGCTTGGGTACGTCCCAGCGCGGAATCGGGCTGGGGTCGATCACGTAGTGGCCCGCGATGCGGGTCGGATAGCGGTGTGAGAAAGTGATTTCGTCGAAATGCACCATGTCCTCGTAGAGCTTGACCCACAGCCGCGCGTAGTCGGCCTCGCCATGCATGGTCTTGCGGCGCTCCTCGCTCGGTTCGACCACCACCAGCGGGTCCGGGTAGGGCACCTGCAGCACCAGGATCTGGTCGGCCCGCAGGGGGTGCTCCGGGATGCGGTGACGGGTCTGGATCAGCGTGGCCGCCGCCGTGCGCTTCGTGGTACGGGTGCCGGGGCAGGTCAGCTCGATGAACTGGCGGAGGTTCACGGCATTCACCGAGTCGTCGGCGCCCTGGTCGATCACCTTGAGCGTGTCGGCGGGCCCGATCAGTGCCAGCGTGAGCTGCAGGCCGCCGGTGCCGAAGCCGCGCGCGATGGGCATCTCGCGTGACGCGTAGGGCACCTGGTAGCCCGGGATGCTCACGGCCTTGAGCATGGCGCGGCGCAGTTCCTTCTTCGCGCGGTCGTCCAAGAAGCCGAAGGCGTAACCGGCACTCCTGTGAGCGGTGCTCATGCCCGGTCTCCGGTGGCCGGCTGCCGGCCATGCTTCGCCTGGGTCGCACGCAGGCGGTCCATGTCGGACTGGAAGGTCACGTAGTGCGGCATCTTGTAATGGGTGCAAAAGCCCATCGAATCCACGCCATCGGTGTGCAACAGCACGAACTCGGGGTCCTCGCTGGGGTTGCCGGGGCGTGTGCCGGGGGCGAGCGCCATGCCCTTCTGCAGCGACCGGTCGAGGATCGCCATCGAGATCGCTTTGACCTCGTTGTGCCCGAAGCAGGCGCCGTAGCCAAGGCTGAACACCGGCTTGGCACCGGCCTCTTCGGAGGGTGCGTACATGGCCACCACTTCGCACTCGGTGACCAGCACCTCGCCGGCTTCGATCGGCTCGCCGGTCAGGGGGTGCGGCAGCATCAGCGGCACGTAGCCCACGCGCAATTCGGCCACCGTGGGGTGGATGTCGCCGTAGCCCCGCATGTTGGAGTAGGCGATCGCCAGGATCGAGCCCGTCTCGGCGCGGCTCAGCGTGGCGAGGGCGGCGCTGCGCGATACCGGAAAGACGAGCGGGTCGCGCGTGATGTCGAAGGCCGGCGGCGGATCCTCGTCGGGCGGCGGCAAGAGACCCTCGGCCCGCAAGGCGTCGATCACCTTTGGGAAGGTGTCGGGCAGGTCGGGGCCGGGCAGGTCCCGCAGCCAGTTGCGGGCGAGGTCGCGGAAGGCGTCGCCACCCTCCGTCAGCTGGTCGAACCGGAACAGCCTTTGCAGGTAGTCCGGTGTCGGCCCGAGCATCTGGCTGCCCGGGATCTCCTTGAACGCGGACGAGATGCGCCGGATGAGGCGCATGCCTGCACCGTCGTGCGCGGCCGTCACTGCCAGCCGGGCGCGCGTCGACCGGAAGGCGCGCAGGTAGAACGCCGCCTCCAGCGTATCGCCCGCCGCCTGCTTCAGCGCCAGCGCCGCCAGATCCGGGTCGTACAGGCCCCCTTCGCTGACGACGCGGCTGGTGAGCAAGTGCAACTGGTCGCGGATCGCGTCGACCTGGAGCGGCGCCCCGCCGCCCTGCGCGCGCAAGAACTCCATCAGGCGCGCGGCTTCGCGGATGGCGGCCTCCCCGCCCTTGATTGCGACGTAGCCCATGCTCAGACCCCTCGAGCGATGGCATGCGAGGCGACGCGTGTCGTGCGTGGCAACGCCACCAGCGTGTGCGGTGCCGCCAACACGATGTCCACGCCCATGGGATAGGCCGCGACCCAGGCCGCGCGCCTGTCGAGCCAGCCGGGGTGGAGCCCGTCCACCGCGAGCGCACGCGTGCCGGGGACGCCAGGGCCTTGTAGCTGGAGGATCGTCGTCTGGCCTGAGCCGGGCTGCGAGGGGTCGTGCAAAGCGTCGACCGCCAGGACCACCGTCGCGCCCAGCTCGGGCGACTCCAGCGTGCCCAGCGCGGGTTGCAAGGTCGCAGCGGGCGGCGTGCGGCCATCGAGCAGCACGAAGCGCGCCTTGTCCACCGTCGCACTCGGCGCCAGCAACAAGCGGCGGGTATCGGCACTCAGCAGGTCGAGCGGATCGGCTAGGGTCACCGACTCGTCGAGCACCGCGGAGAGGAACATCAGCACGGCACCATCGGCCGGCGCCGCCACGAGCGTGCCGGGGCGCGCGAAGCCGTCCAGCACGGCGCGGAACGCCTGCTGCTGCGCCTCGGGCGTGCCCCACGCGGCGGGCCTCATTCCGTGCGCTCTTGTGCTCCGTCGGTTTGTGACAGCAAGGCGAAATCGACACGCGTGCGCTTCAAGCCCGCCTGGCGGGCTGCGCGCACCTGCTCGCGCGCCCGTGCACCGCGCCCGGCCAGGGCATCGATCGTTTCCACCCCTGGCCAGCGTCGCGCATGGACGGCATCGAGCACCGCCAGCGCATGGGCGAGCTCGGCATCGTCGGCCATCACCACGGCAGCGCCCTCGGCGCGCTCCCCGCGTTGGTTGACCAGTGCAACCGCGGCTCGCGAGATCGGCACTTCACCCATGAAGAAGGGGTGGTGCTTCACGGCGTCGCGCCACTGGAGGAGCGCAAGGCCGGACTCCGCGGGCTGCAGCGGCATGACCATCAGTCCCTCGGTCAGCTCGGTCGCCGCCTTCAACACGGTTTCGCGGCCCAACGCCTTCGCGCAGGCCATCAGACAGGCGACCAGGTGATGCCGTTCGACCGGCGGGGTCGTGGATCCGGGTCGTTCCATTGCGCCGCTCACAGCAGCCTGGCGCGCAGGCGGGCCGAGAACTGGTCGAGCAGGAAGACGACGACGAAGATCGCGGCCAGGATGGTTGCGACGTGGTCGTATTGGAACATGTCGAAACGGCCTTTCAGCTCCTGGCCGATCCCGCCCGCGCCCACGAGGCCGACCACGGTGGCCATGCGGACATTGCGGTCGAGGATGTACAGCGTGTAAGCGATGTATTGCGGCATCACCTGGGGCATCACGCCGTACCACAGCGTGCGCAGCTTGCCGGCGCCGATCGCCTCCAGCGCCTCCTGTGGCTTGGTATCGGCGTTCTCGATGTCCTCGGCGTAGAACTTGCCCAGGAAGCCGGCTGCGTGCAAGCCGAGCGCTAGCACGCCCGCGATCGGCCCGAAGCCATAGGCCAGAACGAAGAACAAGGCCACGATCAGCTCGGGCGCCGAGCGCAGCAGGCTGATGACACCGCGCGACAGCAGGTACGCCGCGCGATGCGGCGTGTAGTTGCGGGCCGCCAGATAGGCGAGCGGCGCCGACAGCAGCACCGAGAGCAGCGTGCCCCACAGCGCGATCTCCAGCGTCTCGAGCATCTTCAGCGCGACCGTGAAGACGTAGCCCCACGGCCTGACGAGGTACTCCGTGCGCTCGACGGTCTCCTCGAGCTGCAGGGTCTGCAGATTCATGCGCTTCTCGATGCGCTGCTGCGTTTCCAGCCGTGCATCCCAGGGCAGGTTGTTCCGGTCCAGCTCCGGCAGCCGGGCCACCTCCACCTTCTCTTCGATGGCGGGTGGCCACATCGACTTGGCGACGCGCTCGATGCCGTGGGCGACCTGGCTCTCGTCGGCGAGACCGATCCATTTGGCGATGGCCTGGGCGCTCAGGACCACCATGCGGTCCATCTCGACGCGGTGGCCGGTCCACAACAGCACCGCCAGGGCGGCGAGGACGACGAGCAGGTGGCGAGTGCCGAAGGGGGGATCGAGCTGCCAAGCGAGGCGGCTGCCGGCGGGCGGCGTGGGGATCGGCTTGGCCGGGGCGGCCTGGCTGGCCATGGCGCGTACTCGGTCGATCAAGCCGCCAGCGCTGGAACGGCGCCCAGCTGAGGGGAACCATCGTGGCCGGAGGCAGGCGCTGCCTCGTACAGGGCTTGGACATGGGCGTTGTCCAACGCATCGGGCGCGCCGTCGAAGACCACCTTCCCGGCGCGCATGCCGACGATTCGGTCGGCGAAGTGCCGCGCCAGCTCCAGCTGGTGCAGGCTGCAGATGACGGTCGCACCGCGTTCGCGCGCCGCATCGCGGATCAGGCTCAGGATGTCGTGCGCGATGCGCGGGTCCAGGCTCGCCACCGGCTCGTCGGCCAGCACCACCTCGGGGTCGAGCATGAAGGCGCGCGCGATGCCCACCCGCTGTTGCTGGCCGCCGGACAGCTCCCCTGCTCGGCGACGCAGGTGAACCGGCTCCAGGCCGACACGCTCCAGCAGCGCACAGGCCTTGGCCCGGTGACGGGGCTCGAACCAGCCCAACAGCGCCCGCGTCGTGGACACTGCCGGCAACAGGCCCGACAGCACGTTGCCCGCCACGCTCATGCGCGGCGACAGGTTGAAGTGCTGGTGCACCGTGGCCACACGCCGGCGCAGCTTGGCGGCGGTGGCGGGCGACATGACGATACCGTCGATGCGCACGCTGCCCTGGGTGGGCTTGGCCAGGCCGTTGACGGTACGCAACAGCGTGCTCTTGCCGGCTCCCGAAGGGCCGAGCAGCACGCAGAATTGTCCCCGCGGGACGCGCAGCGCGACATCGTGGAGGGCCTGCGTACCGTCGGCATAGCGCAGGCTGACGTGGTCGAACTCGATCATGTTGGAGTCCTCGGTGGGTTGCCGGGACCGCGTGCGGCGCGGCCCCGTGGAGGACGTTCAGCGCATGCCAGCCTTGCGCACGATGGCCTGCTTGACGTCGGCGGTGACCAGCTCGAACAGCTTGGCGGCCGCAGCCATCTCTTCTTCACTGACCTTGGTGGTGTAGCGCTCCACTTTGGCGCCGCCATAACCGCGGATCTGGTCGGGCGTTACACCGGGCAGCGTGTGAGCGTTCTCGAACGCTTGGCGCAGCTTGGCCTGGACCGCCGCCGGCACGCCCGGGTGGATGGCGAGCGGGGGGTAGGGAATCGGCGCGCTCTTGGCGACGATCTTGATGCGACTCGGATCGATGGCCTTCTGGTTTACCGCCTTCTCGAACGAGTCGAAGGACGCGCCGCCCGCGTCGGCCACGCCCTCGGCCAGGGCCTTCAGCACGTTGGCATGGCTGCCGGCCAGGTTGACGGCGGCCGCGTCACGCGCTGGATCCACGCCCTGTTGCAGCATCATCGCCACCGGCACGGCGAAACTCGAGGTCGAGTTCACGTCGCCGAGCGCGACCCGCTTGCCCTTGAGATCGGTGATTTTCTCGATGCCCGCGTCGGCGCGTGCGAAGATGCCCGAGTAGTACACCGACTGGCCGTGGTTGACGGCCAGGGCGAGCAGATTGGCGCAGCCCTTTTTGTGCACCGGCAGGTAGGAAGCCGGGCCGTAGAAAGCGATGTCGGCGGTCCCGGCGCACTGCGCTTCCATCACTGCGCCGTAGGTTTGCCCCACCTTGATATCGAACTTCAGGCCGGTCGCGCGGCTGATGGCGTCGAAGATGGGCTGGAAGTCCTTCTTGGTGCCGTCCTCGGTGCCGCCGTCGGCGGGCACCAGAATCACGCGCAGCGGTCTGGATGCGCTGCCGTCGTGCTGGCTCTGGGCGGAGGCGCCGGCAGCAGCGAGCAGGCCCACCGATGCGATGGCTGCAACGACAGCCGCCTTGATAGAGTGCTTGCGAAACATTGACAATGCTCCTGCGAGTTGGCTGGTTCCAGTCGGGAACTGTCGGTTCAAGGGTTGATGCGCAGTTGCATGCGGTCTGCGCGGAACCGGGTCAGGGCGTACTCGACCGGGGTTCCATCCCGGTCGCGCACGTTGACACTCTTGACGCGAAGCACAGGCATGTGGGCCGGCATCGCCAACAAGCTGGCGTCATCGCCTTGCGGCAGCCCCGCCGAGACGAGGCTTTCGGTGCGGCGGAGTCGCCAGCCGTGGTGTGTCTGGACGAAGGCGTGCAGGGAGCCGCCGGCGTAGTCGTCGAGCACCCCCGGGAGCAGCGCGAGCGGCAGGTAGTGCGAGATGACGCAGAAGGGGGTGGCATCGACGCGACGCAGCGTCTCGATCCAGGCTACGGGTTCGCCTCGGTCGAGCTGAAGGCGGTGGGCGACGCCGCCCTCGGCTGCGATGCGCAGCTTACGCAGCACCACGCTCTCGGTGACGTATCCTTGGGCCTCCAGCGTCTCGGTGAAGCGAGTGCGCTGACCGATGGCGTAGTCGAGCGGCTTGTGCAGCACGAAGCTGCCGAGGCCGTGGCGCCGCTCGACCCAGCCCTCCGCGATCAACCCCTCCAGCGCGCGCCGCAGCGTGTGCCGGTTGACGCCGAAGCGTTCGGCCATCACGGCTTCGGACGGTAGCGCGTCGCCGGGCCGATGCAGCGAGCGGATCTCTGCTTCAAGCTGACGCTGGACTTGCCGGTAGACCGTCTCGCCGGTGCCCCGTTGGATCACGCTCGCCCCAGATGTCTAGATATCTGGTCGCCGATTGTCCGCATGTTCGGTTACACCACCGTGTCGGTTTGATGAATCTCGCGCGCGGATCGGGATGGTGATCGGGGATCACCCTCGGCTCCGCGTTCGCGGCGCGGCTATCGGACAAGACACCGCAAGAGTTTGCGTCCCGACGGCGGCCCCGAAGGGCGCCACCGTGGTTCTTCGGTAAGGTCGAGGTGCGACCGATTAACCTGACTGAAGGAGACACACGATGACCAAGCCCACTACTGCACTGGCCGAGCTCGGCTGGAGAAGAGGCTCGATGCCGAGCTGCTGCGCGAGAGGTTCCGGTACCTCGCTTGGTAAACCACGCCACGGCGCACGACCGTGAAGCCGATGCGGACCGATACGACCGACGTGACCGACGTGCATGAGGCCTTTGGCTGCCGCGATGGTCGGGATGCCGATCGGGCGGTGTCGACGACCACCTCCACGGTCCTCATTCGGAGCCTCGTGTCAGGGTCGAAGCGGTAGCGGACGCACTCGAGCTGCTCCCCGAAGCGCGCCACCAGCGTGAGCGTGCTCGGATCGCCGATTCGCAGCGTTGGCGGACCTCGTGCAGGAGCGCTAGCAATCGCTGGCGGGTCATCGGGCCCTCGCCCCCGCGCTCACGAGTGCGCCGGCGCGACTGCGACGTAGCCGTACCAGACGCCGATCGCCACGAGCGCCCCAGAAACCGCGAACGTCAGCGCGCGCGCCGGCAGGCGGCGCGAGAGCCAGGCCCCGGCAATGGCCCCCGCGACGAGCGGCACGCCGAGGGCCAACCCGAGCACCCAAGCGAGCCGCCCGCTCGCCGCGTTGACCGCGGTGGCGGCAAGCGCGATCGGGACCTGCGCGGCGAGCGCAAGGGTGATCGAGGAGACCAACGGCGTGCCGATCAGGAGCAGGATCGGGATGAGCATTACCGGCCCGCCGGTACCCGAGATGGCCGAGCCGTAGCCGACGATCAGGCCGAGCACCGCGAGCGCCGCCGGCCCCGGGGGGGCTCGATCGGTCGCCTGCGGGGTCGCCACGGCCTGGATGCCCGACCCTACGGCGAGCAGCGTGATGAAGATCCGCACGGCGGTGGCCGGCAGCACCTCCAGCGTCGCCGTGCCCGCCACCGCGCCTGCTGCGGCCGAGACGCACAGGGCGACGATCGTCCCTGGGGGGATCGACGTCCGTCCGAGATGCAGCGCGGCTGCCACGCCGCCGGTCAGCAGGAATCCGAACATCGACGCGGCGATCGCCCGGTCGAGCGCGACATCCGCCGCCTCCGTCAGCGCCGGCACGACCAGCACCCCGCCGATGCCGGTGATGCCGATCAGCAGGCCGGCCGCGAGGGCGGCGAGGGCGACGATCAGGGACATGGGCCGCGCCGATTCTAGGCGCTGCAGGTCTGCCGGCCATGCACCTCGTTCAGCCCGGGGCCGCGTGCAGCAGCGGAGCCTCGCGTCGCGTCGGACGGGCGAGCACCGCGAGCAGGCCCGCGAGCGAGCGCAGATCGTCGCGGTTGTGATCGAAGACCCTTGGCAGCGCCGCTGCATCGCCGCGCTGTAGCCACCGCTGCCACGCCGCCGGAACCTCGCTACCCGGTAGATCGGTCTCGCGCGCGAAACCGAGGGCGTTTTGTTCGGCGGTGCGCAGACGACAGTCGCGCCATCCCTCGCGCAGGCGGCGGCGGGTGACGGGCAACAGGTCGAGATGCGGCGGCTCTTCCGGCCACTCGAGCGCGGCCAGGCGCGTGCGCGCCCGCAGGAGCGGCAGATCGAACGATTTCCCATTGAAACTGACGAGGCACTCGGTGCGGGAGAGGGCGGCGAGGGTCTGCTCGAGCAGCGGTCGCTCGCCACCGAACGCCGTCATGAGCAGCTGCCGCACGACGAGTGTCTCGTCCCGCACGGCCGCGAGCCCAACCAGGAACGCGGTCGTCCCGGCGCCGCCGGCGAGGCCGCTCGTCTCGGTGTCGAGGAGGAGCAGGCCGTCCGCATCACCCACCCGGTGCTTCGGCGCGGAAAGGCGTACGCCCTCGACGAGTTCGGCTGCCGATTCGATCCGGGTCGCGCCTTGGCCAAGCGGGAGCGGGAACGACCGCACTACCTCGAGCAACGCAGGCGCGACGACGGTGCCGCCGAGCGCCCGGGCGAGAATCTGATCGGCCGGCCGCTCGGACTGGATCGCCGCCGAGCGGACCCGAAGCCGTGCGATTCGCTCGGCGAGCGATACGGGCGCCGGCGGCTGCGGGGCACCCACGCCGAGTCTCGCGAGCCGTGCGGCGAGGTCGCTCAATTTCGCAGCTCTGCGAGCGGCGTTTGCGCTCCCTGGACCAACGCGAGGACGCGCAAGGCGGCGGATTTCGGGCTGTGGCGTGCGCGCGGATCGGTGGCGAGCACCGGCCCGACGCAGGCCGGACAGCCATGGCTGCACGGGCAATGGGCGACGAGGTCGATCGCCCGCTCGATCACCCGATCGCGCAGGTCGTAGAGCGGCGCCGCGAGCCCGATCCCGCCGGGGAAGTTGTCGTAGAGGTAGAGCGTGGGACGGAACGCGCGGCCGTCGGCGTCGAGGTC
>CALDVP010000145.1 GCA_937924195.1 uncultured Lysobacterales bacterium | reverse complement strand
GCGGCGCGTAGGCGTCGCCGCGCGCGCGGATCCGAGCGCCCATCCGGTCGAGCGGATCGAGCACTCGTCTCATCGGCCGGCGCGACAGCGAGGCGTCGCCGACCAGGGTCGACGCGAAGGTCTGTCCGGCGAGCACACCCGCAAGCAGCCGCATCGCCGTGCCCGCATTCCCGCAATCGAGTGGCGCCGCAGGCGCCGAGAGGCCGTCGATACCGACGCCGTGGACGATCCGCAGGCCCTCGGCTGGCGTCTCGATGCGCACGCCCATCGCCCGGAACGCGGCCGCGGTCGCGCGCGTGTCCTCGCCCTCGAGGAAGCCGCTGATCCGCGTCGTGCCGTCGGCCAGGCTGCCGAGCATGATCGCGCGGTGCGAAATCGACTTGTCGCCAGGCACGCGGATGCGACCGCGCAACGGCGCCCCCGGCCGTGCCACCCAGTCGAGCCGGGGCCCCGCGCCGCTCACGCCAGCGCCTCCGCCAGCGCGGCGAGCAGCCGTTCATGGTCGCGTCCGGTGCCGGTGTTGATGCGCAGGCAGGTCGGAAGCCCGTAGCCGCCCATCGGGCGAACGACCACGCCGCGGGCCAACAGTGCGGCCTCGATCGGCGCTGCGTCGCGGTCGAAATCGACCAGCAGGAAATTCGTGGCGGACGGATGCACGAAGAGGCCCATCGCCTCGAGGGCGCCCGCGAGCGCCTCGCGGTCCTGCCGTGTGGCCTCGCGCACGCGCGCGACGTGATCCGGATCGGCAAGTGCCGCCTCGGCCAGCATCAGCGCCACCGCGTTGACGTTGAAGGACTCCCGTAACCGGTTGACCACGTCCACCACGGCCCGATCCGCAATCGCGTAGCCGACCCGAAGCCCCGCCAACCCGTGCGCCTTCGAGAAGGTCCGGGTGACTACGAGGTTCGGGTAGCGATCGCGCAGCGCGAGCGCGCCGCCGACCACCGGATCGTGGAGATATTCGACATAGGCCTCGTCGACTACGACCGGGATCCCGGTGGGCACCCGGGCCAGGAATCGCTCGAGGTCGGCAAGGGGAAAGGTGGTCCCGGTCGGATTGTTCGGATTGGCGAGGTAGACGAGGCGCGTGCGAGGTCCCACCGCAGCGGCGAGGGCCTCCAGATCGTGGCCGCGCGGCATCGTCGCCGCGCGCGACAGCGCCGGTACCCGCACCGGCATCGCGCCGACAGCGGCGGTGGCGATCGCGAACACCGCGAATCCGAACTCGCTGAACACGACCTCGTCGCCGGGCCCGGCGAAGCACTGCCCGAGCAGCATCAGCAGTTCGTGCGAGCCATTGCCGAGCACGACCTCGTCGGGCGCGACCCCGGTCGTTGCCGCGATCGCGGTGCGCAGGCCGAGCCCCATGGGATCGGGATAGCGCAGCAACGTGGTCGCATCGACCCGTGTGAGGGCCTCGAGCACGCGCGGCGAGGGTCCGAACGGGCTCTCGTTCGAGCCGAGCTCGGCAAGGCCGACGTCACCAAAGCGGGCGCGAAGCGCAGGCAGATCGTGCCCGGGGTCGTAGGCGCGCAGGCCGGCAATCGCCGAAACCGGCCGCGGAATGAAGCCGTTCGCCATCGCTAGAGGATCGCCGCCGGGTAGCTGCCAAGCACGCGGACGCGCGCCGCGAGCGGGCCGAGATCGCCGAGCGCGGCCTCGAGCGCTGGATCCTCGACGTGGCCCTCGACGTCGATGAAAAAAGCGTTCTGCCAACGGCCCTGACGACTCGGGCGCGACTCGATCTTCGTGAGGTTGACGCCGTGCCGCGCCAGCGGAGCCAGGATCTCGAACAGCGTGCCGGGGCGGTCGCCTGCCGCGACCAGCAGCGAGGTCTTGTCGCGCCCCGAAGGGGCGAGGATCTCGGTCCCGACCACGACGAAGCGCGTGGTGTTGTCGCTGCGATCCTCGATCGGGCCGGCCAGGACGTGGAGGCCGTACATCTCGGCCGCCGCCTGGCTCGCGATCGCGGCGGCATCACCCGCTCTCGCGGCGCGGCGCGCGGCCTCGGCGTTGCTCGCCACCGCGACGCGCTCGGCCTTCGGCAGGTGCTCGCGCAGCCAGCCCTTGCACTGCGCGAGCGCCTGCGGGTGCGCCAGCACGCGCTCGATCTCCCCGAGCTTGCGGCCGAGCGCCAGCAGGTGGTGGTGGATGCGCAGCTCGATCTCGCCGCAGATCCGGAGCTCCGAGCCGAAGAACAGGTCGAGCGTCGAGTGCACGGCGCCCTCGCTCGAGTTCTCGATCGGCACCACGCCGAAGTCGGCAGCGCCGGCCTCGACCTCCTGGAAGACCTCCTCGATGCTCGCGAGCGGCAGCCGCCGCGCGGCGTGCCCGAAGTGCTTCAGCACCGCCTGTTCGGTGAAGGTGCCCTCGGGCCCGAGGAAGCCGATCTTGAGCGGCTCCTGCTGCGCGAGGCACGAGGACATGATCTCGCGGAACAACCGCAGCATCTCCTCGGCCGACAGCGGGCCGTCGTTGCGTTCGACGACGCCGCGCAGGACCTGAGCCTCGCGCTCGGGGCGGTAGTAGTCGATCGCCCGAGGCAAACGGCCCTTGGCCTTACCGACGAGGCGCGCGAGCCCGGCCCGTTCCTGGATCAGGCGCTGCAGTTCGACATCTATCGCGTCGATGCGGCCACGCACGTCGGCGAGCGCCGGCGTCTTGCCCTCGCGGCCGCGGGACGGGCGCTTCGCCATCGCCGCCTCAGATCACACGGACCGAGAGCACGCCTTCGATCGCGCGCAATTCCGCCACCACCGCGTCGCCGACCGCGGCCTCGACGTCGACCAGGTTGTAAGCGAGTTCCCCGCGCGAGGCGTTGTGCATCTGGGCAATGTTGATGCCGGCGTTACCGAGCACCTGCGAGATCTGGCCGATCATGTTCGGCACGTTGCGGTTGGCCAGACAGATCCGCCATTCGCCGGCGCGGGCCATGCGCGTGGTCGGAAAGTTGACCGAGTTCGTGACCTGGCCGTGCTCGAGGTAGTCGCGGATCTGGTCGACCACCATCACCGCGCAGTTCTCTTCGGCCTCGGCCGTGGACGCGCCGAGGTGCGGAAACCCGATCACGCGGTCATCGCCGAGCAGTTCGGGCTTCGGAAAGTCCGATACGTAGCGCGCAATTCGGCCGTCGACGAGACCGCGCTTCAGCGCCTCGCCATCGACGATCCCGTCGCGCGCGAAATTGAGCACCACGACACCGTGCTTGACGACCGCCAGCGCCGAATCGCCGAAGAGATTTCGGGTCTGGTCGTTGAGCGGCACATGGAAGGTGATGTAGTCGGCCGCCGCATAGAGTTCGGCAAGGCTGCCGGCCTTGACCACGTCCGAAGACAGCTGCCAAGCGCCCTCGACGGTCATGTGCGGATCGAAACCGAAGACGCGCATGCCGAGCGCGCGGCCCGCGTTCGCGACCTTGACCCCGATCGCACCGAGCCCGACGACGCCGAGCACGCGACCGGCGAGTTCGGTCCCCGCGAAGCGCGCCTTCTCGCGCTCCATCGCCTTCTCCGCGTCCGGAGCGTCCTTCAAGGTCTCGGTGAACTCGAAGGCTTCGGCCAGGTTGCGCGCGGCCATCAGCATGCCCGCGATCACCAGTTCCTTGACCGCGTTCGCATTGGCCCCGGGCGCGTTGAACACCGGAATGCCTCGTTTCGACATCTCGGCGACGGGAATGTTGTTGACGCCGGCACCGGCTCGGCCGACGGCCTTCAGCGACTCCGGGATCGCCAGCTGGTGTAGATCGGCCGAGCGGACGAGCAATACGTCCGGGTCCTTCAAGTCATTGGCTACGGTGTAGGTGCCGTGCGGGAAACGGGATAGCCCGGTCTTCGAGATGTTGTTGAGGGTCTGGATCTTGTACACGGCAAGCTCGACTGGGGAGGATGGAATACGCGGGACGAGCGCTCGACGAGAGACGCAACGTCAACCGTGACGCGCGGCGAAGTCACGCATGAACGCCACCAGCGCCTCGACACCGGCGAGCGGCATCGCGTTGTAGATCGAGGCACGCATTCCGCCGACCGAACGGTGACCCTTCAGCGCGAGCAGGCCGGCAGCCGTGGCTTCCTTGACGAAGAGGTCGTCGAGCGCCGCGTCGGCAAGCCGGAACGGCACGTTCATCCGCGAGCGGGAGGCGCGTTCGACGGGATTCGTATACCAGCCCGAAGCGTCGATGTAGTCGTAGAGCAGCGCAGCCTTCGCCTCATTGCGGACCGCCATCGCCTCGACCCCGCCCTCGGCCTTCAGCCACTTGAACACGAGGCCGGCCAGGTACCAAGCGAAGGTGTTCGGCGTGTTCAGCATCGAACCCTCCTTGGCATGGGCCGCGTAGCTGAGGATCGTCGGCAGGTCCTTCGGGATCCGCTCGAGCAGGTCGTCCCGAATGATCACGATCACGAGCCCCGAGGGCCCGATGTTCTTCTGGGCGCCGGCATAGATGATCCCGTAGCGCGAGACGTCGACCGGGCGCGAGAGGATGTTCGAGGACATGTCCGCGATCAGCGGCACTTCGCCGACGTCGGGTGTGTCGTGGAACTCGACCCCGCCGATCGTCTCGTTTGGCGTCACATGCACGTAGGCGGCCTCCGGATCGAGAACCCACCCATCCCGCGCCGGGATGCCGAAGTACCCGTCGGCGGCGCTGCTCGCGGCGATGCGCACCTCGACCAGCGACTTCGCCTCCTTCGCCGCCTTCTCGCCCCACGCCCCGGTCAGCACGTAGTCCGCCTTGCGACCGCGCGCGATGTTCATCGGGATCTGGGCGAAGTGCTGGGTCGCGCCGCCCTGCAGGAAAAGGACCCGGTAGTTTGCCGGGATCGCCATCAAATCGCGCAGATCGCGTTCGGCCTCCTCGGCGATCGCCAGGAAGGCCTTGCCGCGATGGCTGACCTCGATCACCGACGCGCGCTCGCCGCGCCACTCGAGGAGTTCGTCGCGGGCCTGCTCGAGGACCGGCTCCGGCAACGCACCGGGGCCGGGGCTGAAGTTGAACGCACGCGACATCGAAACCTCCCTGGGCGATATCCCGTCACCGTATCTGCTGCAACGCAGCAGATACAAGCGACGCCGGCTTCGCGATCACGAATGCCGTCCGCGAAGCGGCTCGAGTCAATCCCCGATCAAAGCGCGATGTGAGTCGAGTAACTGCTCGAACGCCGCGACATCGAGGGCCTGCGAGTAGAGGAAACCCTGGGCGTACTGGACGCCGAGCTTCGACAGTAGGCCGGCCTGGGCCTTGGTCTCGACACCCTCGGCCGTCAAGCCGAGGCCGAGCGCCTCGGCGAAGGCGGCGATCGTGCGCACGATCGCGTAGTGTCTGGGATTGGCCACCATGTCGACCACGAACCCGCGATCGAGCTTGATCCCATCGAACGGCGAGTCGGTGAACGAAGCCAGCGACGAGTAGCCGGTGCCGAAGTCGTCGAGCACGAGTCCGACTCCAAGTGACTTCAGGCCGGCGAGCGACGCTGCCGCGCGCTCACGCCCGTTGCGGAAGGCGTTCTCGGTCACCTCGAAGGTGATTCGCGACGGCGCGATGCCGCGCTCGTGCAAGACCCGGCCGACGTCATGAGCGAGCTGCGCGTCGTTGAGCTGGCGCTCGCCGACATTGATGTTGGCCCGCAGCCGGTGCGCGTGCGGCCAGCGATCCTGCCAGTGCACCAGCTGCGCGCAGGTCTCCTCGAGCACCCACCAGTCGATCTCGGACAGCAGGCCACACTCCTCGGCCACCGGCAGGAACTCGCCCGGCAACAGCAGACCGCGCTCGGGGTGCTGCCAGCGCACCAGCGCCTCGAAGCCAGCCAGTTCGCCGGTCGCGATGCGGACGATCGGCTGGAAGTAGAGCCGGAACTCGCCGCGCCTCAGTGCGGGTCGAAGCTCGGTCTCGAGCCGGAACCGGGCTTCGGCGACCGCGTGCATGGTCTCGTCGAAAACCACGTAAGAGGCCTTGCCGCTGGCTTTCGCGCGGTACATCGCAATATCGGCATCTCGCAGGATCTGGTCCGGCAGCTGGTAGTCGGACCGTCCCAGGACCACGCCGGCACTGGCTCCCGAATAGACCTTCTGGTCGTCGACGATGAAGGCCTCGCCGAACTCACCGAGCAGGCGACGGGCGATCTCCTCGGCCCGCAGCCGGTCGCACTGACCATAAGGCAGCACGGTGAATTCGTCGCCGCCGTAGCGCGCAAGCAGCGCCGCGCCACCGAGCGCCTCGGTCAGTCGCGCCGCGATCGCAACCAGCAGGCGGTCTCCGGCGGCGTGACCGAGACTGTCGTTGATCAGCTTGAAGCCATCGAGGTCGAGGAAGAGCACGGCGTAGTCGTGACACCCGGCGCGATTGGCCGACTCGATGGCCTGCTGCAGGCGCTGGTTGAAGTGCAGCCGGTTCGGCAGGCCCGTCAGCAGATCGTGGGTTGCGTGGAAGCGCAGCCGCATCTCCGCCTGTCGTTGCTCGGTCACGTCGCGTACCGTACCCGTAAGGTGCGCCACGCCATCGAGGACCACCGAACCAACACTGATGGTCGCGAACAGCCGTGAGCCGTCGCGCCGCATCAGACAGGTCTCGAAATCCGCCGCCTGGCGGACCCCGGCGAGCACTGCGGCCTGGTACTGGCGGGTCACCTCGCGGTGGTCGCGCGCGACGACGTCCCAGACGCTCCGGCCGACGAGATCGGCCTCCCCGTAGCCGAGCATCTCGGCGAATGCGCGGTTGACGTAAGAGTAGGACTCCCCGCGCGAGACGAAGACACCGACCTGGCTGTGCTCGACCAGCGCGCGGTAGCGCGCTTCGGACTCCGCCAGCGCCGCCTCGGCCTTGATCCGCTCGGACACGTCCGTCACCGATCCGGTGACCAGCGCGGTGCCATCGGCCGCGGCGTCCAGCACGAGGCGGGACTCGATCCAGAAGCGACGTCCGTCCACGCCCTGGAGCTCGGCCGTGAGACGCTCGATGACGTCCTCGTGCCGGAGGCGCTCGACCGCGGCAACGATCACCGCCGGGTCGACGACGAAGCGGCGGACGGACGGGTTCTCGCGGCGCAGGGCGGCGCCGTCGACGAAGCCGAGCATGCGCGCGAGCAGGTTGTTGACCTCGACGACGGCGCCGTCGATCCGCGCCCGGAACAGGCCGATCGGCGAGTTCTCGAACAACTCCCGGTAACGACGCTCGGCTTCGCGGACACGATCGTCCTGCTGCCGCTGCTCGGTCACATCACGTGCGACCCCGGCGCTCGCAATCTCGCCGCGATAGTCCACCGCCGAGGCGCTGACCTCGAAACGCCGCCGCTGCCCGTCGCGATGGAGCAGCGTGATCTCGTATCGCTGCGTCTCGCGGGAACCCGACTGCCGCGCGGCCCGGCGCTCCGCCTGGAGCGGACGGTCCTCCGGCGCGACCACCTCCATGTAGTCGCGGCCAGTGAGCTCCTCGACGGTGTAGCCGAGGCTGTGCGCCAGCGCCGGATTCACGAACACCAGCACCCCGCGCTGGATCAGGAATACGCCGTCACGCGAGTAGTCGACGACGGCCCGATAAAGCTGCTGCGAGTCGCGCAGCGCCGCAACCGCCTCGACCTGCTCGGTGATGTCGACGATCGTACCCTCGAAGAACAGCACGCGACCGTCCGGGCCGGTCACCGCGCGCGCGTTCTCTGAGATCCAGATCACGCTGCCATCGCGGCGGTACACGCGGCTGCGCTCGCGCTCGATGCGCTCGAGGCGACCAAGACGCTCGGCGATCCGGAGCGCCTGCTCGCGATCGACGTAGACGAGGCTCGGCGCATGCAGCGATTCACGCAGCAGCACCTCGCTCGACGGGTAGCCCAAGATCCGCGCCATGGCCGGGTTCGCGTCGATGTAGCCACCTTTCGGCAGCCGTCGGTACATGCCCTCGGCGGCCTCGCTGAACAACGCCCGGTAGCTGCCACGGGCGATGACCTCGCTGCTCTCGGCTGCGACCGCTGCGACCTGGTGCACGATCGTGAGCACGAGGGTCCGCGGACCGGCCCTCAACACTTCGGCCACGAGGCGGCCCTGCCGCTGCGCGCCGGAGCGGATTTGGTAGACGATCGGCTCGCCGGCGACGCGCCCGGCGCCGCGCAGCTGCGACCAGATCCGTACGCGCGTGGTCTCTACCGGCCACAGGTCGAGTTCGATCGGCGCCCGGCCGATCGCCTCGACGCGACTCCAGCCGGTTTCTCGCTCGAAGGCCGGGTTGACGTCGACGAAGAGCCCGGTCTCGGCGTCGATTACCGTGACCAGGCTAGCGGATGCCACGAAAGCGGACGCCAGCGCCTCGATGGCCGGCTCGCCCTGGTGGCGACCGCCGTCGTTCACCCGCGACCGCCGTCCGGCGGAGCGGGTCCCGCCAGGCCACATCGTGGATGGTGAGCTTCGCGCATCATCCGAAGGCCCATACAACCCTGCGCAGATCGAGTATAGGTGCGGGCGAAGCCGTCAGACGCGACCGAACAACAGCACCAGGGACCCTGCAATCGCGAGCGCCGCGGTGAGCAACCACCAGGGCGAGAAGCCGCCGCTCGGCGCCCGCGGGGTCGGCGTACCTTCCTCGATCACGAGATCGGTGTCGGCACGGACAGACGCTGTCGGCCCCTCCGTCTCGACCGATGGCTCGAGCGCCACGCCATCGACGACATAGTGCTCGCCGCCGACGACGATTTGCTCGCCGCCAGCCAGCACGGCCGCTTCCAGACGGTGGCCATCGACGAACAGTGCCCCCGCACGCATGCCACGTGCCACCGCGCAGCCGTTTTCGATCGAGATCCGCGCCCTGCATCCGCCAGGCGTCGGACCCCACGGCAGCTCCACCCCATCGGCCACGGCCCGGACCTGGCCGGCGTGGCGTCCGACGACACACCGCAACCAGGCGCGCGCCGGGAGCGGACGTCCCTCGGCGGGCCGCCGCACAGACGTCTCGTCATTCGGGGAGCGGGGAACCGCGGCCGTGCGCAAGTGGAAGGCGCACCGTCCGACAACGATCGAGTCGCCGGCCCGCAGCAGCGCGCGCTCGCGCACGGGCCGGCCATTGACGTGCACCAGGCCGGGTGGATGCACTTCGAGGACGATGCCACGCCGATCGACGCGGATCACCGCTGCCGCGTCCGCGGCGTCGCCGATCCGGCAACTCCCGTCCGCGGCCAGCTGCAGGCCGAGCCCCTCGGGTCCGATCCCGACGGCATGCGCCACGCCATCGGGCGGGGCGAGTTCGAACGCACTGACCGGCGTCATGAGGCCTGCCCTGCAAGGCGGCTGAGGTGCCAGCCATGGCGCATGGCATCATCGGCCGCGCCACGGAGGGGACCCGGCGCGCCATGCCCACGATCGACATCGACCACACCCACAGCAAGTCCACAGCCGCGGCGAAGAAGGCCGTCACCCGCGTCGCCGAGCACATCGCGGAACGCTTCGGCGTCACCTGGGGCTGGGAAGGCAACGTCTGTCACTTCGAGCGACCGGGCGTCCACGGCCGGATCACGCTGGCGCCGAAGCGCGTGCACGTGCACGCCGAGATCGGTTTCATGCTGATCGCGATCAGAGGCGCGATCGAGCGCGAGGTCCGTCGCTACCTCGAGGAAGAGCTCGACTGAGGCCCAACCGCGCTCGCAGGCGGTCGCGACGCTGATCAGGGCTAGGCTCACATCGGCACCCGGAGCGAGAGATCGAAGTCTTCGCCAAAGGCGTCGGACCTGCCCGCCAGCAGCCGCTGCATCGCCGCGCGCTCGCGCGCCTCGATCGTTTCGAGGAAGTGGCGCGCCGACCCGAGATCCCTGAAAGCCGCGAAGCCGCGCTCGAGGAAGCTCTGCAGGCCGCCCAGGCCAGCCGATGCCGCAGGTCCGCGCGCGAGTCGCAGCACTGCGTAGACGATGGGCTTGCGCACGATCGACTCGAGTTCTCGACCGACCGTCATCAGCAGGTCGATCTGGCGGCTGCGCTCGGCCCGCGTCCCGGCCTCGGCGTAGGCCCGCGCATAGCGGCCGACATCGATCGTCCGGTCGCCTCCTGCCGAGGATTCGAGCAAAGTCGCAACGCGCAGGTCCAGCATGTGGCTGATCCAGTCGAGCTCGAGTGCGTCGGCCACGGTGTCCAGCATCGCTTCGGGCAGCCAGCGCACCATGGTCGGCATCATCCGGGCGAGGTCGCGGTCGCGCCAGCTCACGTCCTCCTCTCCGTAGAGGTCCTCGAGAAAGAAGACCACTGCCTTGCGGTAGTGCGGCAGGTCCTGGAAATCGGCAAAAGAGTGGGCCAGCCGGCGCGATTGCCAGCCGCGCAGCGCCCGCAGCCACGGCGACCGGTTGGCGGGCAACGCAACGGGATCGCGCGCCGCCCGCAGGCGGTCGGCGATGCCGGCCAGTCGCTCGACGGTCCCGCGACGCGTCATCAGCCAACCGGCCCCGCCCCACCGATCGCCGCGAGCAGTTCCTCGCGCGTGCGCCGGAACAGCGCGACCGACTCGACCTTGGCGTAGCCGAGCCGCCCGTCAGCCTCGACAAGGAACACCGCGCGCTTCATGCCGAGCATGCCCCATGCCCCGTAGCGCTTCGCAACTTCCCCACCGGGGTCGGTCAACAGCGTAAACGGCAAGTCGTGGCGCTGCTTGAAACGACGGTGCGAGTCACTCGAGTCGGTGCTGATACCGACCACATCGACGCCGAGCCCGGCGAAAGCCTCGACCCCGTCACGATAGTCGCACAGCTGCGCCGTGCAGACCGGCGTGTCGTCACCGGGATAGAAGACCAGCAGGATCCGCCGCCCCCGGGCCGCGGACAGCGTCCACGGCCGCCCGTCGTCTGCGATCAGCGTGAAATCGGGCGCGGGCTGGCCAGGCGAGAGGGTCATGGGCTTCTCCAGTCGGTCCGCGAGGTTAACGCCGCGCCGGGTGCGCGAACAGGGACCGGGGGCGGTCCGATCCGACCCCGATCGCATCGAGCCGGGCTTTACAGACGATCAGCGCAACCCAGCTGGGCCGAGTACCCGTCCGAGTTGATACCGCTCAGGGTCGTCCGCAGGCACGGGGCTAGAATGACGGATCGCTCATCATGCTCGCGAGGTATCGATGCTCGTGATCCAGCGTGCCCCGCGTCGATCCAAGGCCCGGAAGCAGCCGCGCGTCGGCATCGCCATCGCCGGCGGCGGGCCGATCGGCGGCATGTACGAACTCGGCACCTTGCGCGCCCTCGACGAGGCACTGGACGGCGTCGACCTGACGCGGCTCGACGTCTATGTCGGGGTCAGCTCGGGGGCGATCCTCGCCTCCAGCCTCGCCAATGGCATCGGTCCGGAATCGATGTGCCGCATCTTCCTCGGCTTCGAGCCGGGCGGCGTGCGATTTCGGCCGGAGACCTTCCTGCGACCCGCCTTGCGCGAATACGCCCGGCGCGTCGCGACGGTGCCCCGGATCGTCTGGAGCTGGATGTACGACCTGGCCACTCGCCCGCTCGAGACCGAATGGATGGAGTTGATCGGACGACTCGGCGCGGTCGTTCCAAACGGCATCTTCGACAACGACGCGGTCGGGAACTTCCTCCGCGAGGTGTTCGAGATGCACGGCCGCGGCAACGACTTCCGGCGTCTCGACCGGAAGCTCTACGTGATCGCGGTCGAGCTCGATACCGGCGCCGTCGTCCGTTTCGGCGCGTCGGGCCGAGACCACGTCCCGATCTCGCGCGCCGTCCAGGCCAGCGCCGCCCTGCCCGGGCTGTATCCGCCGGTCGAGATCGACGGCACCCACTTCGTCGATGGTGCGCTGCGACGAACCCTGCACGCGTCGGTCGCGATGGACGAGGACGTGGACCTCGTCCTGGCTCTGAACCCGCTGGTGCCCTTCGATGCCAGCCTCGGTGTCGGTGCCCGGGCCGGGAACGGCAAGCTGGTCGACGCCGGTTTGCCGACGGTCCTGTCCCAGACCTTCCGAACGATCCTCAAGTCGCGCATGCAGGTGGGACTCGAGAAGTACCGCACGCAGTATCCGAACACGGACCTCGTGCTGTTCGAGCCGAACGCCGACGACGCCGAGATGTTCTTCACCAACATCTTCAGCTACCACAGCCGCACACAACTGACCGAGCATGCCTATCGGGCGACGCTCGACGATTTGAGAAACCGACGCGACGAGATCGGCCCTGTGCTCGCACGGCACGGCATCGGGCTGCGCGACGAGATCCTCGAAGACCGAAATCGCACCGTCGCGACCAGCCTCGGCGAGCAGCCGCCCCGCATGACGCGGCCGACTGCGCAATTGCGCCGCGCGCTCGACGACCTCGAGCACCTGCTTGGTCTGCCCTCCGGCACGACCGAGCCGCACGGGCTCGCGCTCGCTGCCCCGGCGCGGGCCGGATCGCGCCGCGCGCGCTGAGCCTGTCGCTTCCCGCGGCTCTGGTGGGGGCCCGGCAAGCCACACGCCGCCACTGGATTCGTCGCGAATTTCCGACCTTTGGTGCCGTGTCCCGACCGACCGGCGATTGCGGGTCTGCGCTGCCGAAAGCGTCCACCGCATGGTCACCAGGCGCACCGTGGATCGTTCGCGGGCCGCCCGCGCCATAGTGTGACTGCTCTAGCCGGCGAGCCGATCCTGCGACGACGTCGTGAGGCGCAGCCGCGCCGCCATCCAAGTTCATAGAGACCGCCATGTCGAAGCCGAAGCTCAAGAAGAAGTCCCCCGCATCGAAAAGCAGCGCCGTCATGCCGGGCCTGCCGCAGTTCCAGAGTCGCGCCCTGATCGACTCCGCGCGCGAAATCTGGATGGCCGGTCTCGGCGCCTTCGGCCGCGCTCAGGAAGAGGGCAGCAAGCTGTTCGAGCGGCTCGTCCGCGAAGGCATGAACCTCGAGCAGAAGACACGCCGCTTCGCGACCGGTCAGGTCGACGGTGCGCGTGACGCCGTCGAGAACACCGTCGCGAACGTGCGCGAGCGCGCCACGGACACCTGGGACAAGCTCGAGAAAGTCTTCGAGGACCGCGTCTCGAACGCCCTCAAGAAACTCGGTGTGCCGGGCCGGGAGGAGATGGAAGCGCTGCTCGAGCGCGTCGAGGAACTCAATCGCGAAGTGCGTAAGTCGCAAGTCGGTCGCACGAGCACGGCTAAGAAGGCTGCTCCGCGCAAGTCTGCGCCCTCGGCCAAGAGCGAGGTGCGCAAGGCCAAGCGGAACGTCGGGACGATGGCCGATGGCACGTCCGCCGCGCCGGTCGCCAAGACGAAGACGCCGAAGCGTGCGGCCCCCACAAGCACCTCGGCGACGAAGGAATCGAATTAATCCGTCGCGCAAAGCGTGACGGACGCTTGCAAGCCCGCCAGCCGTTGAATTTGCCGATAGTCCCCTCCCCTACGGCTTGGCTGGCGGGCTTCTTCTCTCCCGATCCGGATCCATCCTCGGAACGATCGCCGCCGCGACATCCCTGTTTCGTCGGCGGCGTGATCTCCATTCAGGGCAGTTAGCGTTCTCCCGAATGCGGCTGGGCTCGTGGCCTTCTTCTCCACCGCTCCGGATCTATCGGAGGCGTGCTCGCCTGCCGGAACCTCCTCGTCGCGGCCGTCTGCAGCAGGACTCGGTCCGGGAAAGCGCGCACTCGCCGCGTCGCCGCAGGGCGCGATCACGGACGTTTCTGCCCTGGTGCCATTTCCTGCCATGGCTGCGCCGCGTCGGACGCCACGCTTGGTCGTGCCGCTGTCCTGTAGAGCGCGGCTTGCCGCGCTCGTGACCCTCGCCGAACAGGCAACCGACGGCCAATCAGCGCGCCTCCGCTGCAGGACGCGAGGCCACCCTCGCGACGTTCCGCAATACCGGAGCGCCAAGGGTCGCGCAGCCCGCGGCCGGTGAAGCTCGCATCCCCGTCGATCAGGCCCCGGCGTGTCGACCACTCGCGGTCACTGGGCCGATTCACCGGCCCTGCGCTGTTCCATGATCTTCTTGTAGTAGGTCCAGCTGGTCGCGTTCGGCTGGTACCAGGAATCCGGCGCGGTCGCATACTGGGGGAAGTCGCGTGCGATGCGCTCACGCATGTCCGCCGGCAGGTCGTCGATGCCCGCGACCTTGTGCCCCTGCGCGATGTAGAGCAGGTTCCCAGGAGCAGTGCCCATCTTCATCCACGGCAGCCAAGGCCCGATGCGGGTCCAGCCATAGCTCGCCGGGGCGCTCTTGAGCGAGGGATCATCGATCGCCGCGCGCGGCGTGAAGAACATGAAGTGCTCCGATCCGGTGTACATCGGCCCGCTCGACTCCTCCGGGAACTCGTCAGGAGAGAGCGGATTCGGGTAGGTCAGCGGCACGTTGAACGTCAGCATCAGATCGCCGCCCTTCTCGATCCACGGATAGATGTTCGGATCGCCAGCGCGCGTGCGATTGCTGAACACGTGGCTCACGGGATCGTTTGCAACGTGGACCACCTCGTTGGTGAGGCCGGTAAACGGGTTGACCCAGGTATCGATCAGCTCGCCGGTCGCAAGGTCGCGGTAGAACGAGAGCTCCCGCGAACGGAACTGCCAGGTTCCGTCTTCCTGCGGCACCGTCCGGCACACGTTGAAGCCCTCGAATCCGAGGATCGCCTGCGGCGCCTTCTCCGGCAGGTTTGCGAAGATCGTGCCTTTCCACCAGGTGACGACGTCCTGCTCCGGATCGAGCGAACAGCGCATCTTCACCAGCGCGGTGAGGTTGTCGTCCGCGTTTGTGAGATCGAGCGCACGCGCCTGCGGTGCTGCGGCGGCGGAAGCGTCGGTCGGGCTCGACGCCGGCGCGCATCCGGCGATGAGAGCGATCGTGAGGGCAAGGGAAAGCGGTCGACGCACGGGGACGGTCCTCCTGGTGGGCGTTGGGGCCGGGACGCCGCGCGCGGGAAGCCCCAGTCTGCGTTGCGGGTCCGGGTCATTTGACCTATCGTTATAACAATAGGTCATTTACCAACGGTAGCGCCAACCGCCTCGCTTGTGGGGCCCCGCATCCGTCAGCGCTTCCGACCGGTTCGAACCAGCCCGCCTCGCCACCAGGAGCCGCGCATGAGCATCCGCGAAACCCCTCCGAGTTGGTCCCACGTCGGGCGGCACGCGATGTTTCCGCAAGCGGCGCACGACGACGTGGCTCGTTTCGACTTCCTGGCCAACCTCAACGGCTACCTGTCGGCGACGGTGCTGCCGCGCGTCCGGGAGGCCTGGGAGTCCAGGGTGAGGCCGCGCTTCGAACGCGAGCACGGACGCCCACCGGCGGATCGCCACGAGGTCCGCAAGGCCATGGCCGGCGATCCCGTCTACCAGACCTGGAGCGCGCTCCGACGCAACAGCATGGAGATGCGCCAGCAGGTCGGCCGCGCGCTGGTGCTCGGGCAGTTGCCCGCGCTGATCGAGAAGGCCCACGCGGCGAACGACGGCGCGCCGACGCTGAAGCTCGACCCGACGGTCACCCCACCCCGCTACGCCGACGCCGTCGACATCCACTGCATGCCCGGCGGCTACCACGGCGCGCTCTGCGACGACGACGTCAGCAATGGCGCCAACTACGACGCCGGCATCTTCGCCACGACCGGCGGCATGCTCGGACGCTACAACGATGGTGGCGGCCAGGCGCTGGCGCAGTGGCTGCGTGAGACCCGACCCGACTTCCGACCGCGGCGCATCCTCGACATCGGCTGCACGATCGGTCACAACATCGTGCCGGTCGCACTCGCCTACCCGGAGGCCGAGGTGATCGCGGTCGACACCGCGGCCCCCATGCTCCGCTACGGCCACGCCCGCGCTCGTGCGCTCGGCGCGAACAACATCACCTTCGTGCAAGCCAACGGCGAGTCGCTGCCGTGGCCGGACGGGTACTTCGACTTGATCACGACGGCGATGTTCTGGCACGAGACCTCGAGCCGAGCGATGCCGGCGATCCTTGCCGAGATCCACCGCCTGTTGGCGCCCGGCGGCCTGACGGTCCACCTCGAGCAACCGCAGTACGCGGGCATGGACCCCTACGAGCAGTTCATCCGCGACTGGGACGCTTACAACAACAACGAGCCGTTCTGGAGCGAGATGCACGACTACGACCTCAAGGCCAAAATGATCGAGGCCGGTTTCGACCCCGGGAGCTACTTCGAGACGAAGATGCGCGGCGTCGTCGATCGCGCGATCTTTCCCGAGGCCGACGGCGGCAGCGAGGACTATGGTCGCGCCCCGATTTGGACCGCCTTCGGAGCGAGCAAGTGAGTGCCACGCTGCCGCCAGACTTCGATCCGATCCTGCTCGCCAACGCCAAGGCCAAGGGCAAACGTCCATGGTTTTTCGAGGATCCGAACGTCGAACGCGTGATGGGGATCGCGATGGCGATCGCGATGGAGCACGCGGTCACCCGCCAGCGTCTCGATGCGCTCGAACGCGTACTCGAACGGAAAGGGCTGATGTCACGCGAGGAACTCGACGCCTTCGCGCCGGGACCCGAAGCCGAGGCCGAGCGCACGCGATGGATGAAGGCCTACATCGCCCGGGTGCTGCGAATCATTCAACAGGAGGCCGACGCAGCGAAGCCCGAGCGCCGCGAGCTCGATCGCTCGATGCCCGAGATCATGGAAGAGCTGCGCCACTCCTGAGCGTTGCCTTCCGACCCTCTCCGCCACCTCCACCGGAGTCCTTCGATGGACATCAAGCGCCGCATGCCGATCCTCGCCCGCCACGAAGGCATCTGGGACGGCTGGTACCGCTACTACGATCCAGACGGCAACAAGTTCGACGAACACCGTTCCCGTCTCGTCTGCCGCTTCCCCGAAGCGGGGCCGCATCCCTATCACCAGACCAATCACTACAGCTGGGCTGACGGGCGCACCGAGGTCCGCGACTTTCCGGCTGACTATTCCTACGGCCGCCTCGTCTTCGACAATGACCTGATCACCGGATGGGCCGCGGAGGAGTCTCTCGACGATCTGCACCGCAGCGTGATGCTGTACTGGCAGCGCAAGGGCGAACCCGAGCTCGAGCTCTACGAGATGATCCAGATCTCGGACTGCGGTCAGCATCGCCACCGCGTCTGGCACTGGTACAAGCACGGTCGCATCGTGCAACGCACGCTGATCGACGAGCGTTTCGTCAGCCGTGACTGGCAGAAGGTCAAGGGGCCGACCTTCGCAGGCGATCCGATCGACTGAGCGCGAGCAGGTCGGCTGCCGGACTACCGGGGATCAGCGCCCCCAGCGCAGGCGACGCACCGCATCGGTCGAGCCACCCGGCGCATCGAGCGTCGGATCGATGCGCCCCGGCTCCTCGCGGAAGCGGATCGGGATTCCGAGGTGCATTCCGCCGGTCGCATCGGTGTGGATCATGCCGCGGGCGTGCGTGTGCGGGTCCGCGAAGGCTTCGGTCAAGGTCTTGACGGGAGCCCAGCACACGTCTAGCGGTTCCAGAAACGCGCACCACTGGGCAAGCGACCGGGTCGCGAAAGTTTCGGCCAGGAACGCTTTGGCTGGGTCCTGCGCAGGCCCCGGCGGCTGCCGGCACAGAGCGCCGAGATCGGGGCGCCCGAGGGCCGCGAACAGTGCGTCGGAAAACTTGTGCTCGGCGCCGCCGAGCGCGAGCCAGCGGCCATCGGCGCAGCGGTAGAGGTGGTACATCGCGTTGCCGCCCCACGAACGTTCGTGTTTCACGATCGGATCGCGTCGCTCGGCGAAGGGCGGACCGACGACATTCGGCAACCACGCCATCAGCGCGTCCTGCATCGAGAGGTCGATGTAGTCCCCGCAGCCGCTCCGCTCGCGCCGATAGAGCGCCATCAGGATCCCGACGAGCGCCATCAGCGACCCGGCCATGTCAGCCACCGGCATGTGCGGCTGCGCAGGCTCGCCGTCTTGACCGAGGTTCAGCGATACGACGCCGCTATCGGCTTGCATGGCGAGGTCATGCGCCGGGCGCCCGGCTTTCGGGCCAGTCTGGCCGAAGGCGCTGATCGAACAGTAGACGATCCGCGGATTGATCGCCGCGATCCGCTCGTAGTCGATCCCGAGCCGCTTCGCGACGCCGGGCCGGAAGGCCTCGACCAGCACGTCGGCCTCGCGCGCCAGGTCGAGCAGCAGCGCGTGATCCTCGGCGCGCTTCAGGTCGAGCATCACGCAGCGCTTGCCGCGGTGCGTGTTCCGAAACCAGGTGGTGTGTCCGGCCTGCTCGAGCCCCAACTCACGCACCGGCTCTCCGCCCGGCGGCTCGACCTTGATCACGTCGGCGCCGTGGTCGGCCATCATCATGGTGAGGTGAGGACCCGGGAGGAACAGCGAAAGATCGAGCACGCGCAGCCCATCGAGCTTCATCGCCGACACTCCCTTCAGTCCTCGCCGATCAGATCGCGCCGCGCGCGCGGAAGGCCGCGATCTCGGCTGGAGCGAAGCCGACCTCGCGCAGCAGTTCCTCACCATTGGCTCCGCAAGGCGGGCACGCCCGTCCGTCGAGCCGCTGACCGTCGAGCCGGATCGGACTTCGGAGCATGCGCTGGGGACCCTCCGGGTGGGCGACGGTCTGCAGCATCCCGCTCCGCTCGACGAACGGATTCTCGAGCGCCTGGCGAATGTCGAACACCGGAGCGATCGGGATCCGGCCTGCGAAGCGCTCGATCCAGTGCCCGGTGGGACGCGCCATCAGCGCCTCGTCCACGAGCGGCGTCAATGCATCGCGGTGCTGGCGCCGGGCGGCGAAGTCGGCGAAGCGCGGATCGGCCGCCAGCTGCGGTCGGTCGATGCCCTCGACGAATGCCTGCCAGAACTTTTCCAGCATGCACATGACCATGACCCAGCCGTCGGCCGTGCGATAGAGCTGGCAGGGCACCGTGCCCGGATGGGCCGAGCGTGGCAGCCGCGTGGTCTCGTGGCCGGCGTTGAGGAACCAGGTGGCGGGATAACTCAGCTGATGCAGCGCGACGTCGAACAGCGAGACATCGACGTCCCGGCCGCGGCCACTGCGTTGGGCGCCGAGGACCGCAGCGAGCAGACCCAGCGCCGTGATCGTTCCGGTCATAAAGTCGACCATGCTGAGCCCGAAGCGCGCAGGCGGCCCCGCCGGCTCCCCGGTCAGGGACATGAATCCGGCCTCGGCCTGCATCAGGTAGTCGTAGCCCGGCCAGGCCGCGCGTTCATTATCCCGACCGTAGGCCGACAGATGCGCGCACACGATCGCAGGCCGGATAGGCCCGAGCGCCGCGTAATCGAGGCCGAGCTTGGCCGGCTGGTCGCCGCGGAGGTTGTTCATCACCGCGTCCGCGGTGGCGACCAGGCGCTCGAGAATCCGGCGCCCGTCCGGGTGCTTCAGGTCGAGCCGGATCGAACGTTTGTTGAGATTGAAGGTCTGGAAGAACTGGCTGTCGCCACCGCCAAGAAAGTACGGACCCGTCGCGCGCGAGACATCTCCGCCGGGTGGCGACTCGATCTTGATGACGTCGGCACCGAGGTCCGCGAGGAACATCGAGCCGTAGGGACCCGCGCCGTACTGCTCGACCGCAAGGATCCGAAGGCCCGACAGCGGCAAATCGCGAATGGCGGATGGCGAATGAGATTCGGTCACCGTCTGCCCCGTGCCGTCATGAGGCCATTGATCGACTTGAAGCACGTCGCCATGTGATCGGGCATCGCGCTCGACGGTTTGCACAGCCCGAGCTCCGGTGCCGTCCACACTTGGCTATCGACCTCGATCAGGGATTCTCTCGCGACGGTCCGATACCGCCCGAACGCCGCACCCCGGCCGCGAGAGACACCCTCGGCAACGTTCGACACGACGCATAGCGCCGCCCGCCGCATCCGGGACACCAGTCCCGAGCGTTCATTCATCGGCTGCTCTTGCGTGAGGACGTACCCGTCGCAAGCCAACCGCATTGCTTCCTGCCCCGTATCGAGGTCGTAGTGGGCCAAGCACAGCCGCTCGAGTTTCCGATTGGCCATACGCCATTCGCCATCCGCCGTTAGATGCGGTTCCGCTCGACGAGTTGCTTGGCGATGATGATCCGCTGCATCTCGTTCGTGCCCTCGCCAATGCACATCAGCATCGCGTCCCGGTAAAAGCGCTCGATCTCGTACTCGGTCGAGTAGCTGTAGCCACCGAAGATCCGCATCGCCTCCTGCGCGCAGAAGACGCCGGTCTCGGTCGCGAAGTACTTCGCCATGCCGGCCTCCATGTCGCAGCGCTGCCCGGTGTCGTAGGCGCGCGCGGCACTCTCGACGAGGAGCTTGGCCGCCTCGACTCTGGCCGCCATCTCGCCGAGTTTCAGCTGGATCGCCTGGTGCTCGCAGATCGGCTTGCCGAAGGTCTTGCGCTCCTGCGCATAGCGGACCGCCATCCTGAGCGCGCCTTCAGCGATGCCGGCGCCACGCGCGGCGATGTTGATGCGACCGAGCTCGAGGCCGCCGACGGCGTGCTGGAAGCCGCGCCCCTCTTCGCCGCCGAGCAGACAGTCGGCCGGCAGCCGGTAGTCCTGGAACACCAGCTCGCAGGTGTCGATCGCCCGATAGCCGAGCTTCTTCATCTTCTTCGCGACGATGAACCCCTCGCCCTTCTCGGCGATGAACATGCTCATGCCCTTGTGCCGCGGCTGGGCCTCGGGATCGGTCTTGACCAGCAGCAGGATCGCGCTCCCGTGGAGCGAATTCGTGATCCAGGTCTTGGCGCCGTTGATGACGTAGTGATCCCCGTCGCGTCTCGCAACGGTGCGGATCGCCTGGAGATCGGTACCGGCGTTCGGCTCGGTCAGCCCAAGGCCTCCGCGCAGCTCGCCGGCTGCCATCCGAGGCAGGTATCGGCGCTTCTGGTCTTCGGTACCGCAGCGCTCGATCGCAGCGGCCATGATCAGGTGCGAATTGAAGATCCCGCTCGGCGCCATCCACACCGAAGCCACCTTGGTCACGATCTTCGCGTAAGTGCTGGCCGACAGGCCAAGGCCTCCATACTCCGGCGAGATCGTCGCACCGAAGAGGCCGAGCTCCTTCATCTCCTCGACGAGCTCGTGCGGGTACTTGTCCTCCTGGTCGTACTCGCGCGCGATCGGCCGCACCGAGCGCTCGACCCACGCGTCGATGGTGTCGAGCAGGGTCGCCTCGTCCTCAGCGGTCCAGTGCGCGGTCGTGGGCTGTTGGTTCATGTGCAAGCCTTCGGTTGATGTGGATCAGTCGATTGCGAATGGCGAAGGGCGAATGGGTCAGGCATGCGGACCGGGGCGAGAGGTGCGCTCCATCGGGAAATCCTGAGCATCCAAGGCAGGCCAGCCCCCCAACCGTTCGCACGCGCCTGTCGTTTCCCGTCGGCCATTTGCCATTCGCCATTTGCCATTCGCCGCCTAATGCTGGTCGAGCCTTGCACCCTCAATAACCAACCCGATCCTCGACCGAGTGGCCGCGCCGCGCGATCAGCATCGTGCGGTTGAAGGTGCACACGAGCTTGCGATCCTGGTTGTAGCCATCCGTGCGGACGGTCACGATGCCGGCGCCGGGCCGCGACTTCGACTCGCGCTTGTCAAGGACTTCGGACTCGCAGGTCAGCGTGTCGCCGGCGTAGAGCGGATGGGTCAGCTTGATGTCCGACCAGCCAAGGTTGGCGATCGCCTTCTGGCTGACGTCGGTCACGCTCATGCCGACCATCAGCGCGACCGTGAAGGGCGAGCAGACGATGCAGCGGCCGAACTCCGAGGCCTTCGCATACTCCTCGTCGAAGTGCATCGGATGGGTGTTCATCGTCAGGAGCGTGAACCAGATGTTGTCGGTCTGCGTGATCGTGCGGCCAGGTCGATGCTCGTAGACGTCGCCGACGTTGAAGTCCTCGTAGTAGCGACCGAAGGTCTCGCGGTAGCGGTTGGGGCCGACCTGTTTGACGTTCTGGACCATGGCGACTCCGGGATGTCGTGTGGCTGCGGAAGTTCGGCGAAACGGGAGGTGACGAGACGCCCTCGGCAGGTCAGTCGCGCACGCCGAGCGCGCCCAGAGCGAGGGCTCGGCGCGCAGCGAGCTCGATCGGCCGATCGACGAGCTTGCCGTCGATGGCTACCGCCTCACCGGCGCGCGACTCGATCGTGTCGACCACTCGGCGCGCCCACGCCAGCTCTGCTGCGGTCGGCAGGAAGCGGGACTGGATCTTCGCCACCTGGGCCGGATGGATCGCGGCCTTGGCGGTCGCGCCGAGCGCGATCACACGATCGGTCTCGCGCAACAGCTCCTCGACCTCGTCGATGCCGAGAAAGGGTACGTCGATGAAGCCGATTCCCAGGGCCGCGGCGACGATCGCAAGATGCGTCCGCGGGCCGAGAAAGGATTCCCAGCAGGGCCGACCACGGAGCGCGACTGCGTAGTCATAGCCCCCGAACATCAGCGCCGAGACACGAGCCGATGCCGCAGCGATCGCCTCGGCCGCCAGCAGACCCTTCGGCGACTCGATCAACGGCACGATCTGCGAGCGGCGACCGCCGAGGGCCGCGTCCACGACCTCGATGTCGGCGACCGACTCGGCCTTCGGCACCATCACGAAGGCCGGCTCTGCCGACGACCCGCCCACCGCCTGCAAATCCCGTATCCCGTCAGCCGTAGCCGGCGGATTGATCCTGAGCCCGCATTCGCCGCCCGGCGCATCCGGGGCCCGCGCCGCGAGGAAGGCCAGTGCGGCATCGCGCGCCGTGTCCTTGTCACCCGGACCGACCGCGTCCTCGAGGTCGATCGCGACCTGGTCGGCGCCGGAGGCCAGCGCCTTGGCGTAGCGCTCTGGACGCGAACCGGGGACGAACAACACGCAGCGCCTGGGCCTTGCGTCGACGAGTGGCTCGCTTGCGGAAAGCTCTCTCACGGCATCGGCACCATCGCGGCGAAATGCCGCGCGATCTCGATCCGGCGCGCGAACCAGACGCCCGGCTTCTTCACCGCGTACTCGATGAAGCGCTCGAGCGCACCGATCCGGCCCGGCCGACCGATGATCCGCAGGTGCAGGCCGAGCGACATCATCACCGGACGATGCGCACCCTCGCGGTGCAGCTGGTCGAGTGTGTCGATCGCGTACTCGAGCCAGTGCGACGGTAGATAGGACGGCGCCAGCCACATCTTCATGTCGTTGGTGTCGAGCTGGTACGGCACGATCACCATCGGCCGGGGCGAGCCCTCGACGACGCCCCAGAACGGCGCGTCGGCCGAATAGTCGTCCATGTGGTACAGGCAACCCTCTTCCTGGAGAAGCCGACGCGTATTCGCGGTGTGAAGATAGCGGGACAGCCAGCCAGCAGGCCGCGTGCCGGTGGTGCGCTCGATCGAGTCGAGGCCGCGCCGGATGAAATCCCGCTCGGCCGCCTCGTCGAGCTTGAACTGGTGGATCCAGCGCCACCCGTGACAGCACGGCTCGTGGCGACGCGCTCGGATGTAGTCGGCGATCGCCGGAGCTCGCTCGAGCGCGAGCGCTGCCGCTGTGTAGGTCGCCGACACATCGAAGCGGTCCAGCAGCGCCGCGATGCGCGCGTGACCTTCGTTGATGCCGTAGCGGTAATTCGACTCGTTGCCGAAGTTGCGGATCGGCTTCGACAGCGTGACGTCGAGCTCGTCGACCGGCTCGGTGATCGGATCGCCGTCGGCGATCGTGTATTCGGACCCTTCCTCGACGTTGACGACGACCGACAGCGCCACTCGCGCGCGGTTCGGCCAGCGCCAGCCGACCCGTGCACCCGAGTCGACTTTCGGCGCCAGTCGCTTGCGCGGACGTCGTGCCGAAGCGCCTGCACGCCCCGCCATCAGTGGTACTCCTCGCCGCCTGAGACGTTCATCGCCTCGCCGGTGACGTAGCGCGCCTCGTCCGAGCACAACCAGGCGCAGGCACTGGCGGTGTCCTCCGGCAGACCCGGACGGCCGAGCGGGATCCGACCCTTCATCGCGGCGAGGTAGGCATCGAGCGTCAGCCCGAGCGCCTTCGAGAAATACTCGTTCTGCCACGCGCCGAGGCCGGTGGTGACGTGATTCGGGCAGATCGCGTTGCAGGTGATGCCGTGCCGACCGAGCTCGATCGCGGTCACGCGGGTCAGGCCCACCATCCCGTGCTTGGACGAGCAGTAGGCACTCGCGAACGGGAAGCCCGACTTCGCGGCCTGCGATGCGATGTTGACGATCCGCCCGCCCCTGCCCTGCGCGACCATGCGCTCGGCCGCGTACTTGGTGCACAAAAAGGCACCACGCAGGTTCACGCCGAGCACCGCGTCCCATTCGGCGAGGCTCATCTCGAGGATCGGCTTCATCAGGTAGCCGATGCCGGCGTTGTTGACGAGGATGTCGAGCGCCCCGTAGCGCTCGACCGTCGCCGCGATCACGGCCTTGACCTGGTGCTCGTCCAGCACGTCGAGCGCCATCGCGGTGCAGTCGCCGCCGGCCTCGCGGATCGACGCCGCGACCTGCGCCATCTCTTCCTCAGTGCCGACCGCGGTGACCGGCATCTCGGGTCCGCGCGCGTGCCCGATGTCGGTGATGACCACCTTCGCACCTTCGGCCGCGAGCCGCCGCGCCATCGCTTCGCCGAGGCCCTTCGCGCGCCCGGCGCCGGTGACGAGCGCCACCTTGCCTGCCAGTTCCGGATAGCGTGCCGCCATGCGAAAGCCTCCTTCAGAGCGACTCGGTGACGATGAATACCGGGGCGTCCGCGAAGGCCTGGAATTCCGCAGCGCCCTGCTGGACGGCCGGGGTCCCGACGTCGCGGAAGAAGGCCTCCATGTCGGGCACCCGGATGATCTCGACATACTGGTAGGGCGGCTGCCCGTCGCCGACCAGCAGGCCGACGCTGCGCAGCACCTCGAAGCGTTCGACCGAGCCCAGTCCATTCACGGTTGGCAGGTCACGCTCACGCGCCCAACGCTCGTACGCGTCAAGGTCGGCGTCCGGCTTCAGATTGAAGAGGCAGATGATCGTCTTCATGGTTCCCCCCGGCGCTGCTCGAGCGATGTCCGCCACCGCATTTGTCCGGACAAAGTTTACGGGGCATACTCGCGAAGGGTCAATCGACGAAGCGTGAGCGAAAGACGAGCATGCCAGCACCGACCGCCACGAGACCACGCGAGACCTTGTGGCTGCTGCTGTGTATCGACGCAGCGGGCTCCGCCGAACCGCGCGAACGGGAGATGCAGGGCCACCTGCGCTTCATCGAGCAGAACCTGGAGCGGATCGCGGTAGCCGGTCCCCGCAGCGACGGCCAGCACCCTATCGACGGCAGCATCCTGCTCGTCCGGGCCGATTCCGCAGCAGCGGCACGTGCCTTGATCGAAGGCGATCCTTACTACCGCGCTGGAGTGTGGGCGCGCATCGAAGTGCATCCCTTCCGTGCGGTCTGCGGAACCTATGTCGGCGGCACGACGTGGTGAGCGGTACCCGGTTCGAACACCCGCCCGGAGAGTCGTCCGTGATGCATCGTTTCCTTCCCTGGCTGATCGCACTGGCCGCGCTGGTGCTGCTGATGGTCTCGAACGGCATGGTGCTGACCGGCATCACCGCCTTCGACGAGGCGTTGCTGAACGAGTTCGGCTGGTCACGCGGCGCCCTCAAGTTCCGGGACCTTTTGACCTTGCTGCTGACCGGCCTCGCCGCCCCGTTCATTGGCATCCTGATCGACCGGCTCGGAGTCCGGCCGCTGATCATCGGCGGCAGTGTGCTGCTCGGCCTCATGTACTTCGCCTACGGATACGTGCAATCGCTGCTGCACGTGTACCTGATCCACGTCGCCTTCGCGGTCGTGCTCGTGGCCTGCGGCCTCAACGTCGCGGTGATCCTGGTCAGCCAGTGGTTCGTCCGCCATCGCGGTACCGCGATCGGGATTGCGCTGGTCGGCACCAGCCTCGGCGGCATGGTCTTCCCGGCGGTGATCGTGGAGCTGATCGCCGACGGCGGCTGGCGCGAGGGCTTCAGGATCCTCGCCCTCGTGCCGTTGGTCACGCTCCTGATCGGCGCATTTCTGGCGCATCCGCCGGCTCGTTTCGGCCGCAAGGCGCTCGGCGCCGACAACCCGCCGCCGCAAGGCGGCGGCGTGCCGAACCCGGCGACCGACCTCGCCTACGGCGAGGCGCTGCGCACGGTCACCTTCTGGGCGCTGGCCTTCACCGCGATGATGACTTTCTACTCGATGCTCGCCGCCAGCGCGCACCTGTTCCTGCACATGCGCGACATGGGCTTCGAGCCCGCGGCCGCCGGCCGCGCGCTCGGTGTGATGTTCGGGATGGCGCTGATCGGCAAGTTCCTGTTCGGCCTGCTCGCCGACCACCTGCCGCAGAAGCTCGTGTTCCTCGCCAACATCGGCGTGATGTTCGCGGGCTCGCTGTTCCTCGCGACGCTGAAGCCCGACCTGGTCTGGATCGCGATCTCGCTGTTCGGGCTCGGCTGGGGCGGTCTCTACACCCTGCTCCAGTTGCAGGCGATCAACAGCTTCGGGCTCACCGCCGCCGGCAAGATCCTCGGCACGATCACGGTGCTCGACGCGATCGGCGGCGGTCTCGGCATCTGGCTGACCGGCGTGATGTTCGATCGCTTCGGCAGCTACCAGGTCGCTTTCACCGTGATCGCGGGCCTGCTGTTCGCAGCCTTGCTGGTCTCGACCCGCATCCGTAAGGAAACGAAGCCGGTTCCTGCGGCGACCTGATCTTCGAGAGGAGAATCCGCCATGCCCGCGATGGAGACCTCGGACCTCACCCCCCGCGCGTACTGGGCGCAGGTCAAGGCCAATCCGAACCGCGCCAAGTTCGGCTTCGGGCGGCGGCCCGCGATCGTCAATGTCGACCTGCAGCGGGCCTACACCGACATCGACGCCTTCAAGACCGCCTACCAGACCGACCCACGACAGATCGAGTACGTCAATCTGCTGTCGGCGAAGGTCCGCGGCCTCGGCGGGCCCGTCATCTGGACCTACGTCGCCTACCTCGACCCGCCGATCGACGCCGGTGTCTGGGGCACCCGCACGAACACCCCGGACTCGCTGCAGAACATCCGCCACGGCTCGGAGCGGGCGATGCTCGATCCGCGCTGCGACGTCCGGCCCGGCGACGTGGTGATGGTCAAGCGCATGGCGAGCCCGTTCTTCGAGACCCCGCTCGGCTCGATCCTGACCTTCAAGGCCATCGATACCGTGATCGTGACCGGCGGCTCGACGTCCGGCTGCGTGCGCGCCTGCGTGGTCGATGCGCTGTCGCGCAGCTACCGCACGATCGTCCCCGAGGAGTGTGTCGCCGACAAGCACGAGATCCCGCACTACGCGAACCTCTGCGACATGATGCTGAAGTACGCGGACGTCGAGCCGGTGGCCTTCGTCGCCGCCGAGCTCGACCGGCTTGCTGCCGAATCCCGGGGCTGAGCGATGCGCGCCGACCCTGGCCTCTACCGCTACCTACCCTGGGACGAGCGGCCGCGGATCGTCTGGCCCGGTGGGGCTCGCGTGGCGCTGTGGATCGCGCCGAACATCGAGTTCTACGAGTACGATCCGCCGCCGAATCCAAAGCGCAAGCCGTGGCCACGGCCGTTCCCGGATGTGCTCGGCTACTCGACCCGCGACTACGGCAACCGCGTCGGCCACCAACGGATGATGGCGGTACTCGACCGCTATGGCCTGCGCGGCTCGGTCTCGCTGTCGACCGCGATGTGCGTTCACCACCCCGAGGTCATCGCGATGGCGGCCGAGCGCGGCTGGGAGTTTTTCAGCCACGGCATCTACAACACCCGCTACGTCTACGGCATGGACGAAGCGCAGGAGCGCGAGATGCTGTCCGAGTCGATGGCGCTGATCGAGCGCCACACCGGCCAGCACTGCGATGGTTACCTCGCCCCGGCGCTGTCGCACACCGAGCGCACGATCGATCTGTTCGCCGAACTCGGCGGCCGGTACACCTGCGATCTCTTCCACGACGACCAGCCGACTCCGGTCCGCACCCGATCCGGGCATCGCTTCGTCTCGGTGCCCTACTCGCTCGAGCTCAACGACACGATCGTCTACGTCGTGAACCGGATCGAACCGCGGCGCTATGGCCGCATGATCTGTGACGCCTTCGACCGTCTCTATGCAGAGGGCGCCGAGAGCGGCACGGTCATGTGCATCCCGCTCCACGCCTATCAGGTGAGTCACCCGCACCGTCTCGACGCGCTCGACCGCGCGCTCGAGTACATCTGCCGCCACGACGGCGTCTGGAAGGCGACCGGACGCGAGATCGCCGGGCACTTCCTCGATCATCACTACGACGATTTCGTCGCGGCCGAGGCGCACGTGGAGGCCGGTGCATGAGCCTCGATCGCGGCTACCTCGAATACCCGATGCGGCGCCATGGGATGGACCACGACCGCTACGCGTGGTCGATGCTGGCCGAGCGGACGCCCATCCACTGGCCGGGCGGGCGTCCGCTCGCGGTCTGGATCAACGTCTCGGTCGAGCACTTCCCGCTCGATCCGGCTGGCGAGGGCCTGAAGGCACACGGCGCGATGACGATGCCGTACCCGGACCTCCGGCACTACACGTTGCGCGACCACGGCAACCGCGTCGGTATCTTCCGCGTTCTGAAGGCGCTCGTAACACACGGTGTCGTCGCGAGTTTCGCGATCAACGGCGAGGTCGCGGTGCGCTACCCAGCCCTGCTACGCCGGCTCGCCGCGACCGGCGGCGAGTTCCTCGCCCACGGCTGGAACATGGACCGCGTGCACTCGGGCGCGATCGACGCCGCACGCGAGGCGCAATGGATCGACGACACGCTCGCGGCCCTCGCGCCGTTCGCGCCGGCGCCGATCACGGGCTGGCTGTCGCCGGCACGCTCGCAGTCGGCGGTCACGCCGGAGCTGCTACGCGAGCGCGGCATCACCTGGTGCGCGGACTGGGTCAACGACGAACTGCCGTACCACTTCGAGACCCGGCACGGGCCGCTTTCGATGCTGCCGCTGTCCTACGAACTCGAGGACCGCTTCGTGATCGGCGAGAACCTGCATGCCGAGTCGGAGTGGGCCGACCAGTGCTGCGACGCCGCCGACTTCCTGCTCGCCGAGGCCGAGCGCAGCGGCGCCGGGCGCCTGCTGTCGTTGTCTCTGCATCCGTGGGTGATCGGACAACCCCATCGGATCGGCCACCTCGAGCGGGTGCTCGGGCATCTCGCCACGCGAGGCGACCGCATCTGGAATGCCGCGCCGTCCGCGATCCTCGCCCACGCCGCCCCCGCCCCCGGAGCCTGACATGCGTCATTCCGCGCTGCTCGCCGTCGTTCTCGCCACCTTCATCACGGTGCCGCTGGCCGTGCTCGCCGAGCCGGTCCCCGAGTCCGAGCGTATCCCGGTCGACCTCCGGCGCACCACGCTGGTCGTGCGCGACATCGAGAAGTCCCTGCCGCTCTATCGCGATGGCCTCGGCCTCAACGTGATCTACGACCAATTGATCGGCGGCGGCACCGACGTCGACGGCAGCGAGAAGCCGCCGACGATCCGCCTCGTGCTGCTGCGCGCGAACGACACCTTCATCGGCGTGCTCGGTCTGATGCAGCGGCTCGACGTCGCCGACTCGCCCGAGCCGCGTTTCGAGCGTGCGATGCCGGGCGACCCGATCCTGGTGTTCAACGCCAAGGACCTCGACACGCGCTGGGAGAAGATCAAGACGCTGCCGCACGTCCGTGTCCACACCGAGCCGTACCGGGTCGAGTACCCAGGTCCGGACGGCACGACGATCCCGGTAATGTTCAGCGCGGTCTTCGATGCCGACGGCTTCTTCATCGAGATCAACCAGTTGCTCGGCCAGGCGGCCGGGACCGGCGCGGCGGCGAAGGACCGAGGCAAGGACGCCATGGCGGCGAACGCGGATTGAAGGTCCATCGGCCCGCCGCCACCGGAGCCCGTAGGCTAGACTCAGCGCCGGCTTTCAGACCGAGAAAAGAACGCATGGAAACCTGGATCGGCTGGATCATCATCGGCGGCATCGCCGGTTGGCTCGCCGGCAAGCTGATGAAGGGCGGCGGCTTTGGCATCGTCATCAACGTGCTGCTCGGCATCGTCGGCTCGGTGATCGGTGGCTGGCTCTTCGGACTGGCCGGCATCACCGCCGGCGGCATCTTCGGCTCGCTCGCCAGCGCCACGGTCGGCGCGATCGTGCTGCTCGCGATCGTGGGGCTGTTCAAGAGGTAGTGCCCCCGGGCTGCTCCTGACGGTCAGGTCGATGACGGGTCACCGCAGGGCCGGCACGACATCTGTGAGCTCGTGCTCGGCGACTGGCACCCGATATCGACTCGGTTCGCGCGACTGATCGGAGTTCATGACCCCTCGGCGGAAAACCACCAGGGGTCGTCGACGCCGGGGTTCACCAGCAGCGCCTGCGGCCGCACGAAACGGCGGATCGAGGCCGGCCCCATGCGCGAGCCGCCAAGGCCCGAGCACTTGAAGCTCTGCTTCTCGCCCGAGTGCACGAGACTGGTCAACGAGGCGTCGTTGAGACTGACGGCGCCCGCCTCGAGCCGTCGCGCGGCGCGTTCGGCCTGCTCGATCGGGCCCGCAAAAACCGCCGCCGAGAGCCCGTAGATCGAATCGTTCGCGGCACGGATCGCGGCTTCCTCGTCCTCGACCACCTGCACTGGCAGGATCGTCGCGAAACTCTCCTCGGCGACGACCTTCATGTCGGGCGTCACGTCGACCAGCACCGTCGGCGGGCACCAGGTGCCGCCGCCGAGTTCGACCAGCTCGCCGCCGGTGAGCGCTCGCGCGCCCTTGGCCTTCGCGTCGGCGAGATGCTCGCGGACGATCTCGATCTGCGCGGCCGAGATGATCGGCCCGATCTCGCCGTCCTTCGGATCGGGGTACGCGAGCCGCAGGCGCTTCGCCTCGACCACCAGCGCGTCGATGAAGCGCTCGGCCACCGGCGCCTCGACGTAGACCCGTTCGATCGACATGCAGCTCTGGCCGGCGTTGACGAAGCCGGCCCACGCGATCGCGCGCGCGGCGCGCGCGATGTCGGCGTCGGCGAGCACGATCGCCGGATCCTTGCCACCGAGTTCGAGAAAGGCCGGGATGAAGCGTCGCATCGCCTGCTCGCCGACGCGGCGGCCGGTGCGCACGCTGCCGGTGAAACAAACCAGATCCACCGCATCGACGACCGCCTCGCCGGTCGAACCCGCGCCGATCACGAGGTCGACGACTGCGGCGAGTTCGGGCACCTCGGCCAACGCGGTGCGGAGCGGCGCGACGAATCGCGGCGTGACCTCGCTCGGCTTGACCAGCACGGTCGAGCCGGCCGCGAGCGCCGGCACCGCGTCGATCAGCGATAGCAGCAGCGGGAAGTTCCACGGGCTGATCACGCCGACCAGCGGGTACGGCACCCACGCCTGTCGGTTCTCGATGAACGGAATGCTGGCGGGCTTCGGGGCCGGCTCGGCGAGCAGCGCGGGCGCCTCGTCGGCCCAGCGTTTCGCGGTCGCGATCGTCGCATCGACCTCGAGCACGCTCTCGTGCCAGCGCCCGGTGTCGGCGACCAGGGTCTCGATCAGTGTGCCGCGATGCCGCGCAAGCGCGTCGGCGAAGCGCGCGAGCGCCGCGCAGCGGCCCTCGACCCCGATCGCGCGCCACGCCGGCGCCGCGGCCCGGAGCCGTGCCACCAGCGCGGCGACCTCGCCCGCGTCGGCCGCGTGGAGCTGCCCCTCGATCCGGCCAGTGCGCGGATCGCGCAGCGCGATCTCAGCCATCGGCGAGCACTCCGGAAGCCTTCATCCGCGCGATCGTCTCGTGCTGGCGACGCGCGAACTCGGCGCGCTCGGGCACCCGCGCCTGCCCGTCCGCGAGAAAACCATTCGGCGCGAGCGGCGCCGGGGACAGGCCCAGCGCGATCGCGGCCCGCGGCAGCCGCGACAACGTGTGGCCCATGCCGGGCCGGAGCCGCCGACGGCGCAGCCCGGCGAGGTCGATCTCGGCATTCGCGACCATCGACTCGCCGTAGCCGGCCTCGGCCAGCACCCGTCCCTGGTCGTCGACGATCTTCGACAGGCCGTCGGTGCTCGCGGCCGGGAACGGCAGTCCGTGGATGCCGGCCGAGTTCGCGGAGACGACGTAGCAGAGATTCTCGATCGCCCGCGCGCGCTTGGCGATGTCCTTCGGCGACAGCTGCGGCGAGCCGACCTCGCTGGTCGAATGCAGCAGCACCTCGGCGCCGCGCAGCGCCAGTGCGCGCGCGATCTCGGGATAGAGGATCTCCTCCGAGGCGACGCACGCGAGCCGCCCGATCTCGGTGTCGGCCACCGGAAAGATCGCGTCGGCACCATGTACTGCGAGGTAAGCGTCCCAGACGTCGTGAGGCGACGGCGCGAACAGCGAGACCAGCCGCCGATAGCGCAGCACGACCGCGCCCGTGGGATCGATCACGAAGCTCGCCTGGAAATAGAGCCCGGGAAAGGCCGGATCGAGCTCGTAGGCGTTGCCGGAGAGGAACACCGCGTGCTGTCTCGCGATCTCGCCGAGCCGGTTGTACTCGGGACCATCGATCGCGAACGCTGCCTTCTCGGCCCAGCCGGGAATCGTCTCGCCGAGCGGGTAGCTGGTCGCGAAGTACTCCGGCAGCACGACCAGCTTCAGGTCCGGACCTATGAAGGCCTTCGAGGCGCCGATCGCAGCGCCGATCCGGTCGACGTTGGCAAGGATCCGTGCGCGCGCGTCGGCGACGTCGCGCGCCGCATTGACCGCGTGGCACGCGCACTGCAGTGCGAGCGCGCGGTAGGCCGGAAGCGCCATGCTCATGGGGCCTTCACCGGCGCGTCGGGCGGCGGCGCGGTCTCGAGCAGGGTCACGCGGAAGGTGCCGGTCCCCTCGCGCAGCTTGACCGCCTGCCGGTACTCGGGCGAGTTCCAGAAGTCCTGGGCCGCCTGCATACTCGGCCACTCCGAGATCACGATGCGGGTCGTGCCCCAGTCGCCCTCGAGGTCCTCGCGCGCGCCGCGCATCACGACGTAGCGGCCCCCGTAGCGCTGCACGATCGGGATGATCGCGATCGTGTACTCGCGGAAGCGATCCATGTCGGTGATGTCGGCTTCGATCAACATCAGCGCCGGGCGCGGCGGCGATGCCGGCGCGGCGTTGCTCGGCGGTGGCTCGGCGGCGCGGGCCGCGAAGGCGGCGAAGCCGAGCCACGCGGCCAGGACCACGGCGGGGAAGGATCGGGTCATTCGAGTCGCTCCTCTTGGATGCCATCGACGAGGATCACGCGGAACCGGCCGGTGCCCGCGCGCTGGGCCTTCAAGGCTGCATATTCGGGCGAGTGCCAGTAGCGCCGCGCCGCGTCCATGTCCGGCCATTCTGAGATCACGACCTTGATGCCGTCCCAGTCGCCCTCGAGCGGCTCGGTCGCGGTCCGGATCGCGAGATAGCGCCCGCCGTGGCGCGCGACCAGTTCCGGATTGCGCGCCGCGTACGTGCGGAAGCGCACGGGGTCGGTGATCTCGGCCTCGACGATCATGTAGGCGGGCATCGTTCAGTACCTCGGCGCGCGCTTGTCGAGGAAGGCGCGCGCGCCCTCGGCGAAGTCGGCGCCGTCGAAGGCCTCGACGAAGGCGCGCTCGGCGGCCTCCCGGGGAACCCGCACCGGATCGGCGAGGTGCGCGAGCACGCGCTTGATGCCGGCGATGGACGCCGGCGACAGCGCGAGCAGCTCGGCCGTGTGTGCAGCGATCGTCGGCTCGAGCGCCTCGGCGGAGACGAGTTCGCCGACCAGTCCGATCGCGACCGCCTCATCGGCCTCG
>CALDVP010000144.1 GCA_937924195.1 uncultured Lysobacterales bacterium | reverse complement strand
GAGGCCGCGCGGCTCTCGCTCGCGAGCGCCGAGGCGGACGCGCAGCTCGCCGCGTCCGAGCTCGCGCGCCACGACGAGCTCCATGCACGTCGCCTGATCAGTCAGAGCGCGCTCGACGTGCGGCGCAACGCCGACGCGGCGGCCAAGGCGCGGGTTCGTCAGGCGCAGAGCCGTCTCGCCGCCGCGCGTAACGCGGAGAGCTACGCGGCCCTGCGCGCGCCGGCCGCCGGCGTCGTCACGCAGGTCGCTGCCGAGATCGGGCAGGTGATCGCGGTGGGAACGCCGGTCGTCACGGTCGCACAGACCGATGAAATCGAGGCCCTGATCCATGTTCCTGAAGGGCGGGTCGGGGCCTTCCGCCCGGGTCTGCCCGCGCGTGTCGTGCTGTGGGCCGAGCGGGACCTCGAATTGACAGGTCAGGTGCGCGAGGTCGCGCCCGAGGCCGACCCGCGGACGCGTACCTATGACGTGCGCGTGACGATCGCCGACTTGCCGAAGTCTGCGCAGCTCGGCATGACCGCGCGCGTCATGCTCGCCGGTGACGCCAGCCGGGCGCTCGGCGTGCCGTTGTCGGCCGTTACCGAGTTCGACGGCCGGGCGAGTGTCTGGCGCGTCGACCCCGCACGCCTGACGGTGGCGCCGGTGCCGGTCGAGATCGCGATGTGGGGATCGGACGCGGCCCTGCTCGCCGGTGGCGTCGAGACTGGCGACTGGATCGTCGCGGTCGGCGTCCACCAATTGACGGTTGGCCAGGAGATCCGTCCGATCGATCGCCGCAACCGCCCGGTCGAGTTGCGCTGAGCCGATGCGGAAGGCCCTCGCGATGCTCGCGCTCGCGCCGGTCCTCGTGGCGCAAGGTCTGGCCGTGCGCCGTCGCGCCCTGCGCTTGCCGGAGGCGACAGGTCCGCGAGCCGGATCTGCCGGAAGCGGACGCCGTTACGGCCTGCTCGTGGTCGGCGACTCGGCTGCGGCCGGCGTCGGCGCTGCGACCCAGGACGAGGCCCTGGTGGGTCAGCTGCGTGACCGCCTCGCCGATCGGTACCGGGTGGACTGGCGGCTGGTCGCCACCACCGGCCACACCGCCGGCGAAGCGCTCCGCGCACTCGCAGCAGTCGAGGATTTCCGCATCGATGGCGCCGTGACGTCGGTCGGCGTCAACGACGTCATTGCGCGCACGCCGATACCGCGCTTCCGGCGCACGCTCGGCGACCTGGTCGAGGTGCTGCGCCGGCGCGGCGCGCGCGACATCGTGCTGTCGGGCGTTCCGCCGATGGGCCGCTTCCCGCTGCTGCCCCAGCCGCTGCGCGCGGTCCTCGGAAACCGCGCCGACGAATTCGACGCGGTGCTGGCAGAGGTGGCGCGCGTGCGCGGCGCGACGCACCTGCCGATGCGATTTGCCGACGGACTCGGGCCCGAGCACATGGCCGAGGACGGCTTCCATCCCGGTCCCGCCGTCTACCGCGCGTGGGCCGCCGCGGCCCACGACGCGCTGCTGCGACCTGCGGCGGCGTCCGTTCGGGTCGCAGGGGATTCGCGATGAGTCGTTTCAACCTCTCCGAGTGGGCACTGCGCAACCGCGGCATCGTCCTCTACTTCATGCTCGCGTTCGCGGTCATCGGCGCGTGGTCGTACACGCGGCTCGGCCAGTCCGAGGATCCGCCCTTCACGTTCAAGGTCATGATCGTGCAGACCTTCTGGCCCGGCGCGACCGCAGACGAGATCCAGCAGCAGATCAACGAGCGGATCGAGACCACGCTGATGGAGACCGGCCAGTACGAGTTCGTGCGCTCCTACGCCCGGCCGGGCGAGTCGACCGTGCTCTTCCTCGCGCGCGACGCGCTGCATTCGCGCGACCTGCCGGAGCTCTGGTACCAGATCCGCAAGAAGGTCGGTGACATCCGCCACGAGCTGCCGGCCGGCATCGTCGGACCTTTTTTCAACGACGAGTTCGGCGACACCTTCGGCAACATCTACGCGCTGTCCGGCGACGGCTTCAGCTACGCCGAACTCAAGGACTACGCGCGCCGCGTCCAGCTCGAGCTGCTGCGCGTGCCCGACGTCGCGAAGGTCGAGCTGATCGGCCTGCAGGACGAGCGCGTCTGGATCGAGCTCTCGAACGCGAAGATCGCAACGCTCGGCGTGCGCTTCGACGAGGTGCTGGCCGCGCTGGGGGCGCAGAACGCGGTCGCGCCGGCCGGCTTTTTCGAGACCGGCAGCGATCGCATCTACCTGCGCACCACGGGGCCCTTCGACTCGATCGCGTCGATCGAGAACCTTGCGATCCGCGCCGGCGACCGGGTGTTCCGCCTCGCCGACGTCGCCACTGTCCGCCGTGGCTTCACCGATCCGCCGCAGCCGCGGATGCGTTTCATGGGCGAGTCGGTGGTCGGCCTTGGCGTGTCGATGGCGAAGGGCGGCGACATCATCCGCCTCGGCCACGCCCTCGATGCCAACGTCGCGCGGATCCAGTCGCAGTTGCCGGCTGGTCTCCAGTTGAGGCAGGTCGCCAACCAGCCGCGCGCGGTGCGCTCGTCGATCAACGAGTTCCTGAAGGTGCTGGCCGAGGCGGTGACGATCGTGCTCGTCGTCAGCTTCTTCAGCCTCGGCTTCCGGACCGGCCTCGTGGTCGCGCTCTCGATCCCGCTGGTGCTGGCGATGACCTTCGCGGCGATGCACTTCTTCGGCATTGGCCTCCACAAGATCTCGCTCGGGGCGCTGATCCTCGCGCTCGGCTTGCTGGTCGACGACGCGATCATCGCGGTCGAGATGATGGCGCGGAAGCTCGAGGAAGGGCTCGACCGGCTGCGCGCCGCGGCTTTCGCCTGGAACAGCACCGCGTTCCCGATGTTGACCGGCACGCTGGTCACCGCGGCCGGCTTCCTGCCGATCGCGACTGCGGCCTCGAATACCGGCGAGTACACGCGCTCGATCTTTCAGGTGGTCTCGATCGCGCTGGTCCTGTCGTGGATCGTCGCGGTCCTGTTCACGCCCTATCTCGGCTGGCACCTGCTGCCCGATGCGCATGGCAACGACGCGCGCGGCGGTGGCGGGCACGCCGACCCGTATGACAAGCCCTTCTACCGCAGACTGCGCGTGCTGATCGAGCAATGCGTCGATCGCCGCTGGACGGTGATCGGGCTCACCGCAGCCGCGCTCGCGATCTCGATCGCCGGCTTTGGCCTCGTCCAGCAGCAGTTCTTTCCGGCGTCGACCCGGCTCGAGCTACTGATCGACATCAAGCTTCCGGAGGGGAGTTCGCTCCAGGCGACCGACATGGCCGCGAAGCGGCTCGAGGCGGTGCTCGCCGACGACCCGGACATCGAGAACTTCGTCGCTCATGTGGGGGCCGGTTCGCCGCGCTTCTACCTGCCGCTCGACCAGCAGCTGCCGCAGCCGAGCTTCGCGCAGTTCGTGGTCCTGACCCGCGACATCGCGGCCCGGGAGCGCGTCCGTGCGCGTCTGATCGAGTCGTTCCAGGGACCGGGGTTCACCGATCTGCGTGGCCGCGTGCTGCGGCTCGAGAACGGCCCGCCGGTTGGCTATCCGCTGCAGTTCCGGGTCGAGGGCGAGGACATCGCGACGATCCGCGCCTACGCGCGCGAGGTGGCGGACCTGATGCGGGCCAACCCGCACGTCGCCAACGTGCACCTCGACTGGGATGAGCCCTCTAAGGTGATCCGGCTCGTGATCGACCAGGACCGCGCGCGGCTGCTCGGCGTCAGCTCGCTCGACGTCGCCAACCTGCTGCAGTCCTCGCTCACTGGCCGCACGATCAGCGAGTTCCGCGAGGCCGACGAGCTGATCCCGATCGTGCTGCGCGGCCCCGAGGACGAACGCGCGGCGCTGGACCTGCTGGGTAGCCTGGCCGTGCCCACTGCGTCCGGGCACGCCGTGCCACTGGCGCAGATCGCGCGTATCGAGTACGGCTTCGAAGATGGTTTGATCTGGCGCCGCAACCGTCTGCCGACGATCACGGTGCGCGCCGATGTCTATGGCACGCGCTTTCAACCGGCGACGATCGTAAAGCAGCTCGAACCCGGCCTGGCGAGGATCCGCGCCTCGATGCCGCCCGGCTACCTGCTCGAGATCGGCGGCACCGTCGAGGAGTCGGCGCGCGGAGCAAAGTCGGTTGCGGCCGGCGTGCCGCTGTTCGTGCTGGTGGTCACGACGCTGCTGATGCTGCAACTGAAGAGCTTCTCGCGCGTGGCCATGGTCTGGCTCACGGCGCCGCTCGGGATCATCGGCGTGGTCGCCTTCCTGCTGCTGCTCGGGCGGCCCTTCGGCTTCGTCGCGATGCTCGGCACGATCGCGTTGGCCGGCATGATCATGCGTAACTCGGTGATCCTCGTCGACCAGATCGAACAGGACATCGCCGCCGGCAAGACCCGCTTCGACGCCATCGTCGGTGCGACGGTGCGCCGCTTCCGCCCCATCGTGCTGACCGCGCTGGCCGCAGTGCTGGCGATGATCCCGCTGTCGCGCAGCGTGTTCTTCGGACCGATGGCGGTCGCGATCATGGGCGGCCTGATCTCGGCCACCGCACTGACGATCCTGTTCCTGCCGGCCCTCTACGCGGCGTGGTTCCGGGTTCGGCGTGACGAGCCGGTGCCATCCGGCATCCCGCCCGAGCCCGATTCCGACCACTCGGCCATACCGAAGCCCTAATCAGGCGCGATGCCCTGGGAGGATCGGGCTGGCATCGGGGCTGGCGCCGCCCGGGCCGTCGCGGATGGCGAGTCCGGCGTCGGCTCCGAGACGCAATGACCGGCAGCGGCGGCGCCGACGACCCGCAAAGGGCCGCGCGGGGCGCCACCGGCTTCGAGGCCCCGAAGCATCCCGGTTGTCGCCTGCTCAGCGGGGTGCGGGTGGTGCCGCGGTCGCGGTGCCGAGATCGTGTGAGAGCAGGCGCATCTCGAGCGTCTCGCCGTCGGCCTCGCGATGTCGGATGCGCACCGCGAGGTAGCCCAAGTCGGGCGCCAGCCAGGTGTCGGTCTCGCGCCCCGGCTTCTCGCGGATACGCTCGATCAGGATCGCGTTGAACTCACCGGCCCGCACACGGACCTGCTCGCGACCGGCCACGCGGTAGCGCTGCGTTTCGACGTCGTCGCGGTCAGCGACGCGAAAGGAGAGGTCCGCACGTCCGGCGGCGACCGCCGCGATGATGGCGAGCGCGACGGTGTTGCGGTCGATGACGCCGTCCTCGCGGCGCAATTCCCACATCCGATCGTCCTGGCGGCTTAGGATCGCCTGGCGTTCGGGGTCGATCCGGAGGCTGCGGGAGCGACGCCGCATCGCGACGCTCTGGCGGTAGTCATATTCGATCAGTTCGGGTAGCAGACCACGCCAGCGAAAGGTCGACTGCTCGCTGATCTCGACGCCCGACAGGGCCGCCAGACCGCGGGTTCCGCGGGTCTCGCTCTCGAAACGCCAGCGGTCGTCGCTGCCCCTCGCGAGGGTGAGCGTGGCCTCGCCGAGCGACCGGCCATTGCGGAGCACCTCATAGCGCGCCGAGAACGGCTGACTCGAGGCTGGCTCGATGGCATGAGCGGTCGACGCGAGCGGGCCGATGCCGGCCACGACGAGCAGTGCTCCGGCGAGCGCACCGCGGATCGACTGGCTTTGGATGCTCATACCAGGGTTCCTTTGTCGGTGAGTTGCAGCGGGCGCTCGAGCCGGAGCCCGTCGATCCGCACGTGCCGGCCATCGAGGGCGACGCGGCCGGCTGCGAACAGACCGACCGACGCGACCAGCAGCCGATGCTCGAGCGGCAGCAGCCGCCCGGCGAGGCTTTCGGGCGTGTCATCCGCCTCGACCGCGATCCGCGCCTGCGCGATCACCGGGCCGGCGTCGAGGTCCGCGGTCACGAAATGCACGCTGGCCCCGTGCTCGCGGTCGCCATTGGCCAGCACCCGCGCGTGGGTGCGGAGGCCCGGATAGGCGGGTAGCAGCGATGGATGGATGTTGATCATGCGGCCGAGCCAGGTGCCGACGAGGTCGGCGGTGATCACGCGCATGTATCCCGCACAGACGATGAGGTGGGGCTGAACCTCCCCGACTTCAGCAAACAGCGCTCGATCGAATGCCGCGCGATCGGGAAAGGACTTCGGCTCGAGCGCTAGCGTCGCGATGCCGGCCTCGCGGGCGACGTGGAGCGCGCGTGCCTCGGTGCGGTCGGATGCGACCAGCGCGATGTCGATACCAAGGCGGCCGCGGTCGCGGGCGCCGATGAGCGCCTCGAGGTTGCTGCCACGGCCGGAGGCGAGGACCGCGAGGCGCAGGCGGCTCATCCGATCCGGACGCGCCGACCGACTGCAGCCGCTTCGATCACGCCGATGACGCGGTGGCCGAGGCCATGCCGCTCGAGCACGGCAGATGCCGCGGCGATCTCGTCGGGGGCAAGGATCAGGCAGTAGCCGATGCCGCAGTTGAAGGTGCGCCACATCTCGGTGTCGGTAATCGCCCCGGCGTTGCGGATCCACTCGAATATCGGTGGCAGGGTCCAACTCGAGGCGTCGATCACGACGCCGAGCCCATCGGGCACGACGCGGATGATGTTCTCGGTGAGTCCGCCGCCGGTGATGTGTGCCATCCCGGCGACGGGTACGCGCGGGAGCAGGTCCAGGATCGGCTTCACGTAGATAACGGTCGGCGCCATCAGCGCGTCGCCAAGCGTGGCGTCGCCGATGCGTGAGGCAAGGTCCGCACCCGTGACCGTCAGGAGCCTGCGGATCAGCGAGTAGCCATTCGAATGCGGACCGCTCGAGTCGATGCCGAGGATCACGTGCCCGGCGCGGATCCGCGAACCATCGTTGAGCGCCGTGCGTTCGACCGCGCCGACGCAGAAGCCGGCGAGATCGTACTCGCCGGGCGGGTACATGTCGGGCATCTCGGCGGTCTCGCCGCCGATCAGCGCGCAGCCGGCGAGCTCGCAGCCGCGGGCGATGCCGCCGATCACGGCGACCGCGGTCTCGACCTCGAGGCGGCCGGTCGCGAAGTAGTCGAGGAAGAACAGCGGTTCGGCGCCCTGTACGAGCACGTCGTTGACGCACATCGCGACCAGATCGATGCCGATCGTGTCGTGGCGGCCGAGCTGCTGGGCCAGCTTCAGTTTGGTGCCGACGCCATCGGTGCCCGACACCAGCACCGGATCGCGGAAGCGGTTGCCCAGCGCGAACAGACCGCCGAAGCCGCCGAGGCCGCCCAACACCTCGGGGCGCAACGTGCGGCGCACCAGCGGCTTGATCCTCTCGACCACCGCCTCGCCGGCGTCGATGTCGACGCCGGCGTCGCGATAGGTGAGTCCGCCGGGGGGAAGGGTCGTCGACACGCGGTAGGTCCCGTGCGGGAGATTGGTCAAGGATAACGGCGCGTGGACGGCCCGCGGGGCTTTGGGCAGACTTCGGAAGTTTCCCCGCCTGCGGGATGGCCCGATGCGACGCCCGATCGTCACCACGCTGCTCTTTCTTGGCCTGCTGCTCGTGGCGGGCGGGGCGTCGGCCAACCCGTTCGGTTTCTGGGCCGCGCAGGTGCCGGTCGAGGGCCAGGGGGAGGCCGATCGCGCGGAGGCCCTGCCGCGCGCGCTGCTCGAAGTGCTGGTGAAGGCTTCCGGCGACGGCTCGCTACGCGCTCTGCCGGAGCTCGAGGCGGTGCTGGCCGAGGCGCCGAACCTGGTGCGCGACAGCCGCTTCGTGACCGAGACCGTGCCGTCGGCGGGTGGAGAGGTGGTGCGGACTGCGCTCGCCGCCAGCTTCGACCCGGCCGGGATCACGACACTGCTGCGCATCCTCGGGCGCAGCGTCTGGGAGAATCGGCCGCCGACCGTGGTCTGGCTGGTGATCGACGACGGCACGTCCAAGCGCGTCGCGACCAGCGCCCAGGCGGCCGCGCTGGGGCCGCTGATGCGCCGCGCCGGCGAGCGTGCCGTCCCGATCCGTCTCCCCGAATTCGATGCGGCCGACCGCGCCACGCTCGACGCCGAGGTGCTCTGGATCGGGGCGCCGGAGATCATCGCCCGGGCCAGCGCAAGGTACGCGACGGCGGCGCTGGTCGTGCGGCTCACGCGTCGCGCCGACGGCTGGTCCGCCCGCAACACCCTGATCGATGGTGGGCAGGCCCAGGACTGGACCGCGGCCCACGCCGGTGCCGACCAGGCCCTCGCCGCGGCTATCGACGGTGCCGCGGATCGGCTCGCGATCCGCTACGCGGTTGCGCCCGAAGACCTCGTGCCGGGCGTGCACCGGGCATGGGTGCGTGGCATCCGGAGCGCGCGCAACTACGCACAGGTCGCCAGCGCGCTCGCAGCGCTTCGAGACGTGACTGCGGTCCGCATCGACGGCGCCGACGGCGATCGTCTGCTGGTCACGATCGAGGCGAAGGTCCGGCTGGCGCGGGTGCTGCGTTTGCAGGCCAAGAACCCTCGTCTTTTCGAAGTCGAGGGCGCGTCGGCCGACGGCGCCGACCTGGTCCTCGAGCTGCGCGCACCCTGATGCGCGGCGGACGCCTGCGTGCCGGGAGATCGAGGCCGTCGCGGCGATGACCTGGTCCTGGATTCCGAACGCGCTGACGCTCGGGCGGATCCTGCTCGCGCTGCCGATGGCCTGGGCGATCTTCGCCGGGCGTCCGATGCTGGCCTTGGTCTTGGCCGCGGTCGGGGGGCTCTCGGATGCGCTCGACGGCTGGCTCGCCAAGCGGCACCGCTGGCAGAGCCGGCTCGGCAGCGTGCTCGACCCGGTGGCCGACAAGCTGCTGATGCTGGCCGCGGTGGTTCCGCTGGGCGCGATCGGTGCGCTGCCGCTATGGCTGGTGCTGCTGGTGCTGGTGCGCGACCTCGTGATCGTCGCCGGCGCGATCGCGTGGCACCGCCTGATCGCGCCGCTGCGCGGCGAGCCGACGCGGATCTCGAAGGCGACCACCGTCGTCCAGGTCATCCTGGTGCTGGTCGCGATGGTCGAGCTGATCGAGCGGGTGCGTGTGCCCGAGCCGTTGTGGCAGGCGCTGGTGCTGGTGACCGCGGGGCTCACGCTGGCGAGCGGCCTACACTACGTGGTGTCCTGGGGCCTGCGGGCCCGGGCCGAGTGGCGCGGCAGGAGTGCGTGATGACCGACAGTCGGACCTGGCAACTGCTTGCCATCGCGATCGTCGCCGGAGGCCTCGTCTGGCTGCTTGCGTCGGTGCTGACGCCGTTCGCGATCGCGGCGCTGCTGGCCTGGCTCGGCGATCCGCTGGTCGACCGGCTCGAGCGCCGGCGGGTGTCGCGCGGCGTGGCGGTCACCCTCGTGTTCCTGGCGATGACGCTCGCCGCGCTGCTCGCGGTCATTGCACTGGTGCCGCTGCTCGAGCGGCAGATTGCGCGCCTGATCGAGAAGTTGCCGCAAGGCGTCGCGTGGGCCAACGGCGTCGTGCTGCCGTGGATCGAATCCACCCTCGGCGTCGGTTTCGATCGACTCGATCCGGGCAGCCTGATCGAGATGGTGAAGGAGCATTGGCAGCAAGCCGGCGGTATCGCGTCGACCGTGCTCGGCACGGTCACGAGCTCGGGCCTTGCGATCGTCGGCTTTCTCGGGACGCTGGCGCTGCTGCCGGTCGTGACCTTCTACTTCATGCGCGACTGGGACGCGATGGTCGCGCAGGTGCGCGAACTGCTGCCGCGCCATGTCGAACCGACCGTGAGCCGGCTCGCGTGCGAGGCCGACCAGGTGCTCGCGGCATTCCTTCGCGGCCAACTCGCGGTGATGGTCCTGCTCGGGATCTTCTACTCGGTCGGGCTCTGGCTGGTCGGCATCGACCTGGCCTTTCTGATCGGCATGATCGCCGGCCTCGTCAGCTTCGTCCCCTACCTCGGCGTGATCATCGGCGGCGGCTTGGCGCTGGCGGCGGCGGCGATCCAGCATCAGGATTTCCTGCACCCGCTGCTGGTGCTCGGCGTCTTCGTTGTCGGTCAGATGCTGGAGGGTTTCGTGCTGACGCCCAAGATCGTCGGCGACCGGGTCGGTCTGCATCCGGTCGCGGTGATTTTCGCGATCCTCGCCGGCGGATCCCTGTTCGGCTTCCTGGGTGTGCTGCTGGCGCTGCCGGTCGCGGCGGTCGGCATGGTGCTCGTCCGCGAGGCCCATCGCCAGTATCTCGCGAGCGAGCTCTACGGCGCGCCGGTGACCGCCCAGGATGCACCGGTCATGGCCGGCAACGCAGAGACATCCGCGGCTGCGCCTCTGGCCGACGCGCCGGCGACGCCGTCCGAGACGCCGGACGCATGAGCGGTAGCCCGCAGCTCGCGCTCGGCTTCGGCGCGCCGCCGCACCACCGGCTCGCGGCGTTCGTGGCTGGTGACGACGCGACCGCGATCGAGGCGGTGCGGGCGGTCGCGCGCGGGGAGTCCGACGCGTGGCTCTACCTCGCCGGGCCAGCGGGGAGCGGCAAGACGCACCTGCTGGTCGGGGCCTGCCATGAGGCCGCGGCCACGGGTGCGCAGTACCTGCCGCTGGCGCGGCTCGGCGCCGGGGCCGAAGAGGCGCTGATGGCGGTCATGCCGCGCTCGCTGGTCGCGGTCGACGACATCGACGCGATCGCCGGGCAGCGCCACGCCGAGATCGCCCTGTTCGACGCCTACAACCGCGTCCGCGACGCCGGCGGTCGGATGCTGTTCGCGGCCCGGCATCGGCCGGGCCTGCTCAATCTCGCACTGCCGGATCTCGTCTCGCGCCTGTCGGCCTGCACCCAGCTTGCGGTCATGCCGCTCGGCGACGAGGATCGTCGTCGCGTGTTCGGGCTGCGCGCGATCGAGCGCGGCCTCGCGATCGAGCCCGAGGTCATCGAGTTTCTGTTCCGGCGTCACGCGCGCGATCTCGGCGCGCTGCTGGCGCTACTCGACCGTATCGACCGCGAGAGCCTCGCGGCGCAGCGGCGCATCACCCTCCCCTTCGTGCGCCGGATCGTGGGCCTGCCGGCCCGCGGCGGCTGAGGGCGTCAGCTCGCGCCCGGTGGGCGCATCGAGAGCACGGCATCGAGCGCCGCGAGCCGGTCTGGCGTGCCGATGTCGTGCCACGCGCCATCGAAGCGCTGGCCGGTGACGAGTCCCCTTGCCATCGCCGCCCGGAGCAATGGCGCGAGCGGAAAGCGCGGCGGCGTCGCGCGTGCGCCGGGCGTGTCGCCGATCACGCGGGGCCAGCCGTCGAGCAGCGCCGCGCGATAGACGCCGACGCCGGCATAGGTCAGGCGCATGGCGTCGGTCGCAGGCGCGCGGCCGGGCGGCGCATCGAAGACGCGGCGGTCCGGCGCAAGCCAGAAGTCGCCGGACGGGTGCTGCGGTGGGTTCGGTACCAGCACGAGGTGCGCAAGACCCATCGGCGCGGCCGGCAGTGTCGCAAGATCGAGGTCGATCCAGACGTCGCCGTTGACCAGCACGAACGGCGCCTCGCCGAGCAATGGACGGGCGTGCAGCATCCCGCCGCCGGTCTCCAGCGGCTCGGCGCCCTCGTCGCTGAAGCGGATCGAGACGCCGTAGCGCGAGCCGTCTCCGAGCGCCGGCGCGAACCGCTCGCGCAGGTGCGCGACGTTGACGACGACCTCGCGGATGCCAGCGCGCGCGAGTGCCGCGAGGTGCCATTCGATCAGGCGCCGGCCGCCGACCGCGAGCAGCGGCTTCGGCGTCGTGAGCGTCAGCGGGCGCATCCGCTCGCCGCGTCCCGCCGCGAGGATCAGGGCTTTCCGGGTCGTGGGTGCTTCAGGCATCGACGCGCGGGATCGCAACGGAGTCGGCCGCGGCTGATCGGCCTGACGGCAGGGCGCAGTCGAGGCAGCGTGCCGAGCCAACATGGCGTGCGGACCACTGGCCGCTGCCATCGCCCCGGATCGCGTACCACGGGTCGCTCATCGATGGGGGGATGTGGCAGGGCACATCGACCACGTGGGTTCCATGGGACTCCACCCGCGCTCGGTGTCGAGAGCGATCATGAATGGCTAGCGACGCGGCACAGGTCGCGATCCCGCGTGGCCGCGGCGAGCCACCGGCCGAGCTCGCGCGTCTCCGGGTGTCGTGCGGCGACGTCGAGCGTGTAGCGCAGCACCCGCGGCAGGTCGGCGAGATAGCCCCGCTTGCCGTCGCGGTACCAGAGCCGGCAGAAGATGCCGAGTACCTTGACGTGCCGCTGCAGCCCCATCAGGTCGAACCAGGCCTGCCAGACGTCGCGGTCTGCGTCGACGATACCCTCTGCCATCAGCCTTCGGCGGTGGTCCTCGGCCCAGCTGCGCACTCGCTCGTCAGGCCACGCGATATAGCAGTCGCGAAGCAGCGAGACGAGATCGTAGGTCACAGGTCCGACGAGCGCGTCCTGGAAGTCGATGATCCCCGGATTCGCGCCGGGCACGACCATCAGATTGCGCGAGTGGTAGTCGCGGTGGACGAAGGCGACCGGCTGCGCGAGCGCGGCGCGCTCGAGCGCGACGAAGCCCGGCTCGAGCAGATCCCAGCCGGCGCAGCCGGGCGCAAGCCCGAGGTGGCGCTCGAGGAACCAGGTCGGCATCAGGTCCATCTCGGCGCGCAGGCGCTGTGAGTCGTAGTGCGGCAGTCCGCGTGCGTCGACCCGTGCCTGCATCGTCGCCAGCGCCACGAGGGCGTCCGCGTAGAGCGGACCGACCGTGTCGTCGGCGAGTGCGTCGAGGTAGCACTGCGTCCCGAGGTCGCGCATCACGACGAAGCCGAGCGCGGGCTCCGCGGCCAGCACCTCGGGCGCATTGAGTCCGGCCTCGCGCAGGCGCTGGCCGATGTCGAGCCAGGGCCGGATGTCCTCGCGCTCGGGCGGCGCGTTCATCACGACGAAGTGCTCGTCGCCACGCCCGACCCGGAAATAGCTGCGGAAGCTGGCATCGGCCGAGGCCGGGACCGCCGGTGTGGTGCCGGGCCCGAGGATTGCGCGGGCGAAGACGTCGAGGGCGGCTTGGCGATCGGGGGTCATCGGGACCTCGATGGGCGAGCGGCCCGGCGCTTCGGGGGCGGGCAGGCCCCGGCCAATCGGGCCCTCGGGACGGGCGGGATTGTAGTCTCCACCCTCGCGTCATCCGGAGGTCATCGATGTCCTCGATCCTCTCATGCTTTTTTGTAGCCCTCGAAGCCGAGCGAGATCGTAACGATGGGTATCCCGCCGACCGACCGACCGATCCACGTGCTGATCCTGTGCACCGGCAACTCGGCGCGCAGCGTGCTTGCCGAGGCCACGCTGAACCACCTTGCGAAGGGCCGCTTCCGCGCCTGGAGTGCCGGCAGCCGGCCCGTCGGCCGCGTCAACCCGGCTGCGATCGCCCAACTCGAGGCCAGCGGCATTTCGACCGAAGGACTGCGCAGCAAGTCGTGGGATGAGTTCATCCGCGACGGTGCGCCGCAGTTCGACATCGTGATCACGGTCTGCGACTCGGCCGCCGGCGAGACCTGCCCAGTGTTCTTCGGCGCGCCGGTGCGCACGCATTGGGGTCAGCCCGATCCGGCCGCGGTCGTGGGTCCGCCCGAGTCGATCGCGACCGCCTTTCGCGAGGCACACAACCTGATCGTCCGTCGCTTCGACCGGCTACTGAAGTTGCCGCTCGCGAGTATTCCCCGCACCGAGTGGCGGACCTGGCTCGATCGCATTGGCCGGGAGGTCGCATGAACTTCTTCGAACGCTGGCTGACCCTTTGGGTCGCCCTCTGTATCGTCGTCGGAATCGCGCTCGGCACTGCCTTCCCGGGCCTCGTGCGCGCGATCGCTGCGCTCGAAGTGGCCCAGGTCAACATCCCGGTGGGACTGCTGATCTGGGTGATGATCATCCCGATGCTGCTGAAGGTCGACCTCGGCGCGATCGGTCGGGTCGGCCGGCACTGGCGCGGGATCGGGGTCACGCTGTTCGTGAACTGGGCGGTCAAGCCCTTTTCGATGGCCCTGCTGGCCTGGATCTTCATCCGCCACCTGTTCGCGCCGTGGTTGCCGGCCGATCAGCTCGATGCCTACGTCGCCGGATTGATCCTGCTGGCTGCCGCGCCGTGCACGGCGATGGTCTTCGTCTGGAGCCGGCTGACCGACGGCGACCCGGAGTTCACGCTATCGCAGGTCGCCTTGAACGACGCGATCATGCTGGTCGCATTCGCGCCGATCGTGGCGTTGCTGCTGGGACTTGCGTCGATCACGGTGCCCTGGGACACGCTGCTGGTCTCGGTCGTGCTCTATATCGTCGTGCCGGTCGCGATCGCGCAGATCTGGCGTGGCCGCCGGCTGCGCCAGGGCGAGGACGCGCTCGAGCGCACGCTGGCCTGGATCTCGCCGTGGTCGACTGCGGCGCTGCTGGTGACGCTGGTGCTGCTTTTCGCCTTCCAGGGCGAGGCCATCCTCGGCCAGCCATGGGTGATTGCGATGCTGGCGGTGCCGATCCTGATCCAGGTCGTCTTCAATTCGGGCCTGGCCTATGTGTTGAATCGCGCTGCCGGCGAGGCGCACGCGGTGGCGTGCCCGTCGGCACTGATCGGGGCCAGCAACTTCTTCGAGCTGGCGGTTGCGACCGCGATCGCGCTGTTCGGATTCGAGTCCGGCGCCGCGCTGGCGACGGTGGTCGGGGTTCTGATCGAGGTACCGTTGATGTTGGCGGTGGTCTACGTCGTCAATCGCAGCCGCGGCTGGTATGAGGCCGGGGCGGCACGTGCGAGGGCCCGTCGCACGGCCTGATCGCCCGGTCACGTAGACTCAAAGGGGGGGGCTGGGTGTCCGGCCGTCGGGGAGGGGGAAATCCGACATGACCAAGCTCGGGCAACTGCTGGTCGATCTTGGCAAGGACGCGAAGGTCCACGATGCCTACGTCGCCGATCCGAAGAAGGTCATGGCCGACTATGGGCTCACCGACGAGGAGATCGAGGCCATGCTCGCCAAAGACCTCGACGCGGTACGTCGTCTGTCTGGGATCGACGAACTCGAGTCCAACGGCGTCGTCAGTGCCCATGAGGACAGGTAGGCTGCTGGCGACCGACATCTGAAGCGGCGCCTACGCAATATGTGGGACTTGGCTCCAGAAGACTCCCGGTCGATGCGGGGGGAGCCGGCATTTGCCAGGTCCTGCTCCGGCAACTTCGCGTCCGCCTCTGTGTTCCTCGTCGCCTTGTCGCGATCGCGATGCGTCGGCGGACCGCTGGTGCTGCTGCTCGCGCTGGTCAGCACGATGGCCCATGCCGACGCGGACTTCCAGCGCGACCTCGAACGCGCGAAGGCGCTCAATGTCGGCGCCTCAGTCGCAGACACTCGCGAGATACTCGATGCGCTGGCCCCGAGGCTCGATCAGGCGAGCCCCGAACAGCACGGAGAGTACGTGATACTTCGCGCCAGAAACCTCGTGCTCTCGGGCAACGGCGACGAGGCGGCCCGGCTGCTGGACGCCCTGCTCGAGGATCCCCCGACTCCTGCGATCGCGATCCGGGCGCATAGTCTCGCGGCAAACATCGCGATGATCGGTCGTCGGTGGGAGCGTGCCTTCGAGCTGCTCGCGAAGGGGCTCGCACTGGAGCCGGACTTCGGCGATCCGGCGGGCGTCACGGATCTGCTCAGCGTCGCGGCCTACATCCACGCGCAGGCCGGGCAGCCGCAAAGAGCCATTGAGTACGCGAGGCGCTCGATCGCGCTCGCCGAGCGAAGCGGCCTGTCGCGCAGCCGTTGCGTGGCCTTGCATCGGGCTGCCTATGCCTTCAAGCGCGCCGGTGAGTACGCATCCGCCGAGGACCACTATCGGCGCGCGGTCGCCGAATGTGTGCGCGTGGGTGACCCGGTCCTGAAGGCGACAGCGCAGTCGGGGCTCGCAGATCTCCTGCGGCGGGAGGGCCGGCTGGACGATGCCGACGCGTTGTTCTCGGTGGCGATCGCCGGACTCGAAGCCAGCGGCTACGCGCTAGGCCTTGCGGAAGCACGATTCTTCGAGTCACAGCTCCGGTTTGCGCAGGGACGATATGCCGAGGCCGAGCGCAATCTTCTCGACGTGTTGCCCCGGCTCAGCGAACAGGCCCACCTCGATTACCTGGCCGAAGGCCAGGAAATGCTGGCCAAGATCGCGATCCGCCTTGGTCGCTCGGCCGAAGCGGCCGAGCGGCTCGCCGAGGCGCTCGCGACCCGGGAGCGCCACCTCGACCGCGAGCGCGCGATGCACCTGGCCTTCCTCGGCGTCGAGTTCGACCTCCAGCTCAAGGAGCAGGAGCTGGCCCTGCTGCGCGAGCAGGCGCGCGTCGCCGGGCTCGAACGCGAGGCGCAGCGCCAGCAGCTGCACCAGCAGATCCTGATCGGTGTGCTGGCGGTGCTGGTCGCGATGGGGCTGGCGCTGTTGCTGGTGCAGGCCCGGCGCGAGCGGCGGCGGCTGGTCGCACAGGCGCGCCAGGACGGACTCACCGGCCTCGACAACCACACCTGGTTCTTCGAGCGCACCGGCCGTGATCTCGCTGACGCCGCGCGCATGGGCCGTCCGCTGACGCTGGTGCTGGCCGACATCGACCACTTCAAGCAGGTCAACGACCAGCACGGCCACCCGGCCGGCGACGCAGTGTTGCGGCGCGTCTCCCGGGAGCTGGTCGCGGCCTTCGGCGATCGCGCACACCTCGGCCGCGTCGGCGGCGAGGAGTTCGCGATCGCCTTCCTCGGCGTGTCGGCCGACGAGACCGTGGTCCTGCTGCAGCGGTTCCGTCGAAGGCTCGAGGAGGCGCGGCCCGGCCCGGACGGCAGCGTGCTGACGATGAGCTACGGGCTCGCCTCGCGGCGACCCGGCGTTACGGTCGACATGCTGCGCGCGCGCGCCGACGATGCGCTGTACCGGGCGAAGCGCGGTGGGCGCGACCGCCTGGTCGTCGCCGACGATCCGCTGGCGGAAGCGCCCGTCACCTGATGGCCGGCGCGAGGCTCGTCGTCGTCGGAACCGGGATCCAGCTCGGCCGGCATCTGACCGAACGCCTGCTGTCCGAGCTCCGGACCGCCGACCGCGTGTTCGCGCTGGTCGACGCGCCGATGATGTCGTGGCTGCTCGAGGTCCGGCCGGACCTCGAGAACCTCGGCACCTGCTACGCCGCCGATCGCGACCGACGCGACAGCTATGCCGAGATGGAGGCGCGGATCCACGCCGCGTTGCTCGAGGGCCTGCGCGTGTGCGCGTTGTTCTACGGGCATCCGGGCGTCTACGCCCAGGTGCCGCACGCCGCCATCGCCCGCGCCCGCGCCGCCGGCATCCCGGCGCGGATGGAGCCCGGCATCTCGGCCGAGGCCTGCCTGTACGCCGACCTCGGCCTCGACCCGGGCCGGCACGGCGTGCAGTCGTGGGAGGCAACCCAGTTCATGGTCCGTGACCGGGCGCCCGATCCGTCGTCGCTGCTGATCCTGTGGCAGATCGCGGTCGCAGGGCGTATCGACTGCATCGGCTTCGATCCCTGCCCGCGACGCCTTGCGCTGTTGGTCGACAAGCTCGGCCGCTGGTATCCGGCGGATACGCCGACGTTCCTGTACGAGGCGGCGCGGCTGCCGATCGAGGACTTCCGCGCCGAACGCATCCGGCTCGAGCAACTGCCGCGATCGGCGATCCGCCAGCACACCACGCTGGTGATCCCTCCGATCCGGACGCCCGGCGACGACCTCGCGATGCGGGCACGCCTCGCGGATCTTGGCCCCTCGCCCACGGGGACATGACCACCACTCCGCTGCACCCGGCGTGTGCTGCATGGCCTCGATCGGGCCACGCGCAGCTCAGCCGCCGGCCGGCGGCAATGTCGCGACCCAGCTGGCGATGTCCTCGATCAGGTGGCGATCGACCCGGCCGGGCTGGAGGTACTCGGACGGGTTCGGCGGACCTTCGCCGGGCATCAACAGGTGATTCAGGCCCGGATAGCGATGCAAGGTGGCGCCCGGCCGACCGCGCAGTGCGTGCTGCCAGCGTGCCCAGTCATTGTGGTCGACCTGGTAGTCGCGGTCGCCACCGAGCACCAGCAGCGGAAGCCCGGTTTCGATCGCGGCCGTGACCGCGTCGTAGCCGCGCAGGTCGAGCCAGTAGCGGGCCGGCAGGTCGAGCATCAGGCGGGGCGGCGCGTCGGCCTCGTCGGTGAGGGCGCGAATCGCGTTGCGCTGGCTCTCGAGTTCGCGGACCGCCGCCATCGCTACCGGGTCGACCGTCCCCGACAGCGAGGCCAGGTAGCGCGCCTGCATCACGACCTTGTCCTCGAGCGGCAGCGCGGGTGCCGCGACCAGCACTAGGCCCGCGAGGCGCCCGTCGGCCGTGGCGATCCGCGGCGCCAGCATCCCGCCGAGGCTGTGGCCGAGCACGACGATCCGGTCGGGGTCGATGCCCGGCGCCTGCCGCAGCGCCGCCACCGCCGCGACGGCGTCGCGGGTGACCTCGTCGTCGGCCGTGAAAGTTCGGTTCGCGAACTCCTGCGGGTGCGCGAAGCTGCGCTTGTCGTAGCGCAGTACCGCGACGCCGCGTGCGGCCAGCCCCCGCGCCAGGTCCGCGAAGGGCTTGTTCGGACCCAGCGTGACGTCCCGGTCCTGCGGGCCGGAACCGTGGACCAGCACGATGGACGGGAAGGGCCCGTCGCCCTTCGGCAGCGCGAGCGTGCCATCGAGCGGCTTGCCCTGCGGGGTGCGGATCCGGAACTCGCGTTCGATCAGCGGTGCCTCCGGCGGCAAGGGTGGTGGCGGCTCGTAGCGTCGCTGCGCCGGCACCAGCCGGAAACCGATGATCGCGCCGTCGGTATCGATCGCGATGCGCGCGTCGAGCGGCGTCGCCGGGAAGTCGAGCCGGTACGTCACGACCGGCTGCCCGCCGACCGATTCGCCGCGCGGCGGGCCGCGCCGCGCCGCGCCGCCAAGCCGCGGCGGCAGTGACTCCCACAGCTGGCGCAGCTCGGCTTCAGGCAGCTTGTCGCGGACAGCCGGCGCGAGCATCGCGACCGCACCTGCGTAGTCGCCGGTTTCGATCCGGCCAAGGAACCGGTCGGCGATCGCCGCCTGCGCAGGTTCGAGCGGGGCCGGCTCCGCCTGCGGCAGCAGCCGGTCACGCAGCCATGAGCCGGCAACCGCGATCACCACGATCGCGATCACCAGCATCAGGCTCCACTTGGGAGTGCGTGGCACCGTCAATCTCCTTCTGGCTCGCGTTGCGGAGGAACGGGGAGCGGCTGGCCTGGGTGTTTCAGGCGTCCTGCACGACGCAGCGCCTCGCGCAGGAGGTACTCGATCTGTGCGTTGACCGAGCGCAGTTCGTCGTCTGCCCAACCTTGCACCGCGTCGAGCACCTCGGCGCTGATCCGCAGCGGATAGGCTTTGCGCTCGGCCACGTCGTCAGCGCTGGTGGAACTTCGGGATGCCGAGCACCAGCCGCACGATCGGGACCTGCATCATGGCGACGAAGCCGAGTAGGGCCCAGAGTGCGATCGGCTCCGGCACGAAGGCGATGACCGCGCCGAGCGCCAGCGTCAGGAGACCCAGCAGCGCGACCTGCGTGCCGACGAAGCGGCCGAAGCCAGCCTTGTCGCGAACGCGATCGGGGCTGTAGCCGGCGATCGCCTCGAGGCTCTGGCCGGCGCGGAAGCGCAGCCCGAGGAAGATCACGGGCAGCGCGACGATCGCGCAGACCAGTCCGCCGATGAGTGTTTCGGTCATGACCTCACCCGTACAGGGTGCCGGTGTTGACCACCGGCTGGGTGCCGCGGTCGCCGCATAGCACGACCAGCAGGTTCGAGACCATCGCCGCGCGGCGCTCGTCGTCGAGTTGCACCACGCCCTTCTCGGCGAGCTGCTCGAGCGCCATGTGCACCATGCCGACCGCGCCTTCGACGATGCGCGTGCGCGCGGCGATGATCGCGCTGGCCTGCTGGCGTTGCAGCATCGCCTGCGCGATCTCGGGCGCGTAGGCGAGGTGGCTGATTCGCGCCTCGATCACGGTCACGCCGGCCTGGGCGAGGCGCTCTTGCACCTCCTCGCGCAGATGCTGGTTGATCTCCTTGGAGTGGCTGCGCAATGCGATCGTGTGCTGATCGTGCAGGTCGTAGGGATAGCTGGTGGCCATCTGGCGCAGCGCCGCCTCGCTCTGCACGTGCACGAAGCTCTCGTAGTCGTCCACCTTGAATACGGCCTCGGCCGTGTCGTGGACCTGCCAGACCACGACCGAGGCGATCTCGATCGGTGAGCCTTCGAGGTCGTTGACCTTGAGCTTGCCCGACTCGAAGTTGCGCACCCGCAGACTGACCGGCTTCTTCGATAGGAAGGGGTTGGCCCAGCGCAGACCTTCCGCGCGCGAGGTGCCGACGTACTTGCCGAACAACTGCAGCACGACGCCGGTGTTCGGCTGGACGATGAAGAAGCCGGCCCACAGCAGCAAGAGCAGCACGCTGGCGACGACGTTGGCGACGACGAGGCCGCCGCCGGCGCCGATCGAGGCCAGGTGGACGTAGCCCCAGACGTTCAGCGCGGTCGCCACCAGCATGGCGCCTAGCATCGGCAGACCGGACAGGGTGTTGCGGGGTGATTCGGTGAGCGGCATCGACGTGCTCCGACCGCCGACCACGGCGGTGCTAGAGAAAAATATCATAAATATATCTAATTTCAATCGGTGACGCGCAACTCCGGTCTGATTGCCATGGTTCTGACTTGGGAGGGTGAGACTGCTCGAAGAGCAGGACGCAAACCAACTGGTAGGGTCGATCCCCGCGTGCGCGGGGGAGATGTCAGGGGCCGGAAGTGTCTGTGTACGCGCGCACTTGATTTGCGAACTCGGCCGCGGACTCTAACGGGCCTCGCGGAACGTCCAAGACGTGGAGTAGAGGTCGCCGCCAACGTGCGTGATCGCGCCCAAGTCGGTGAAACGACTGAACCGCCCCGGCTTTCCCGGAGGCTGTTTGGTTTGAGTCACGCTGCTTTGGGCAACGCAGCCTGTTGCCGATAGTAAGCCGCTTCGGCTTCCGCTGGCGGGATGTTCCCGATCGGCCCCAGCAGTCGGTGGTGATTGA
>CALDVP010000143.1 GCA_937924195.1 uncultured Lysobacterales bacterium | reverse complement strand
CAAGGAAGGCCGCCGCGGCCGGGTTCATCCCGACGATCACGCATACGCCATCCAGCCGCACGCAGGGCGTCGCGAGCTGGTCGAGCACCGGATCGGGGATCGGTTCGACGGGCATTTGCACCAGCCTAGTGCAAATCTGGGCCGCGGATGGCGCCGGAGCGCCGATCGGAGGGCGGAGGGCCGGCCCGCGACCCGCAGGGCTCGCGAGTCTGAACCGATCCTGCGCGCCCGGCCGGTGAAGGACGGCCGGGCGCATGGTCAGGGCAGGATCGGTCAGATCGCGTAGTACATCTGGAACTCGAGCGGATGGGTCGCCGAGCGGAACTTCGTGACCTCCTGCATCTTGAGGTCGATGTAGCCGTCGATCATGTCGTCGGTGAATACACCGCCGGCCTTCAGGAACTCGCGATCACGGTCGAGGGCCTCGAGCGCCATGTCGAGCGAGTGGCAGACCTTCGGGATGTTGCGCTCCTCTTCCGCCGGCAGGTCGTAGAGGTCCTTCTCGCTCGCCGCGCCGGGGTCGATCTTGTTGAGGATGCCGTCGAGGCCGGCCATCAACAGCGCGGTGAAGGTCATGTAGCCCGAGTTGACCGGATCGGGGAAGCGGATCTCGATGCGTCGGGCCTTCGGACTCGCTACCCAAGGGATACGGCAGCTGGCCGAGCGGTTGCGGGCCGAGTAGGCGAGCATCACCGGAGCCTCGAAGCCCGGGACCAGGCGCTTGTAGCTATTGGTGGTCGAATTCGAGAAGGCGTTGATCGCGCGGGCGTGCTTGAAGATGCCGCCGATGTACCAGAGCGCAATCTGAGACAGGCCGCCGTAGCCGTCGCCGGCGAAGAGGTTCTGGCCGTTCTTCGATAGCGACTGGTGCACGTGCATGCCCGAGCCATTGTCCCCGACCACCGGCTTTGGCATGAAGGTCGCCGTCTTGCCGTTGCGGTGGGCGACGTTCTTGACCACGTACTTGAGTGCCAGTAGCTCGTCGGCCTTGCGCACCAGCGTGTTGAAGCGGGTGCCGATCTCGCACTGGCCGGCGGTCGCGACTTCGTGGTGGTGGACCTCGACCGGGATGCCGAGGCCCTCGAGAACCTTGCACATCTCGCTGCGCAGGTCCTGGAGCGAGTCGACCGGCGGGACCGGGAAGTAGCCCCCCTTGATGCCCGGCCGGTGGCCGGTGTTGCCGCCTTCAAAGCGGCGGTTCGAACTCCACGCCGCCTCCTCGGAATCGATCTCGAAGCTGGCACCGGCCATCTCGTTGCGCCAGCGCACCGAGTCGAAGACGAAGAACTCGGGCTCCGGCCCGAAGAAGGCCGCGTCGGCGATCCCGGTCGACCTGAGGAACGCCTCGGCGCGCTTGGCCGCGCCGCGCGGGCAGCGCGAGTAGGCCTGCATCGTCGCTGGCTCCAGCACGTCGCAGTACAGGATCAGCGTCGGGTCGTCGGTGAAAGGGTCCAGCATCGCGCTGGTCGGATCCGGCATCAGGACCATGTCGGACTCGTTGATGCCCTTCCAGCCGGCGATCGAGCTGCCGTCGAACATCTTGCCGTCCTCGAAAGTACCGGCATCGATGGTGTTCGCAGGGAAGCTGACGTGGTGCTGTTTGCCGGCCATGTCGGCGAAACGCAGGTCGACGAACTCGACCGCGTGGTCCTTCATCATCTTGAGCGCGTTCTCGATGGACATCGTGGGTTTCCTTGCGGGGGACGGGTCTTGGCGGCGGCGCCGCTTGCTGTGATGCAGCAAGCGGTGTGCCAAGCACCGGAGCCTTGCCAAACCGCGGTCCGACCGCTGGACGATGTCGAATTTGCGCCCCGATGGTGCGCATTGGGTGCGACTTGCACGACAGTGGTGCAATTGGCCGTCGATCCCGTCGCGAGGCTCTCAGGCTGCCAGGCCCCACCTGGGAGCCCTCCCCGGCGGCGGATCGCCGATCCGGTCTACCGACCGAACCAGAGTGCCACGACGACCGCGGCGAAGACCAATCGATAGATCACAAAGGGCAGCGCCCCGATCGCCTGCACGACGCGCAGAAACCAGTGGATCACGATGAAGGCAAATACACCCGAAAGTACGGCCGCGGCGAGGAAGGTCTCGGCGATGACGGGGCTCTCGCCCGTGATGACCTCTTTGACCCCGTGCGCAGTCGCCAGCGCCGTGATCGGGATCGACATCAGGAACGAGTAGCGCGCGGCGGCGGTGCGCGACAGGCCCATCATCAGCGCTGCGGTCATCGTGATGCCCGAACGTGACACGCCGGGTACCAGTGCCAGCGCCTGCATGGCGCCGGCAAAGAGCGCACCGCCGAAGCCGACCGTGTACTCGTCGCGCGTGCCGCGGTGCTTCGCGTCGGCCCACCACAGCAGCACCGCGAAGCCGGCCGTGGTCGCGGCGATCAGCAGCGGGTGGCGCAGCGACTCGGCGAAGCCGTCGCTCATCGATACGCCGACCAGCGCCGCCGGTACGGTCGCTATCCCGACGCCGAGCCCAAGCCGCTGCTCGGCGTCGAGCGGACGGCCCGGGCGCACGGCCAGCAACTCGCGTGCGATCCGGAGCAGGTCGTCGCGGAAATACAGCACCACGGCGACCAGCGTGCCGAGATGGACCGCGAGGTCCATCACCAAGCCCTGGTAGTCCCAGCCGAAGAAGAAGCCGGCGAGCGCGAGGTGCCCCGAACTCGAGATCGGGAGGAACTCGGTCAAGGCCTGGACCAGCGCCAGCAGGATGACGATCAGGATGTCCATGCGGGCGTCGGGTCGGTGTCGGCGCGCGTCGTCGTGCCGACGCGCGCGACGGGTGCGATCAGCGCAGCGTCGGGTTCAGCGTGTAGGTGCCGTGGATCGCGGTCTCGGCCAGCACGTGGCCCTGGATCGCGCGCAGCACGTCGCGCCCGTCGAAGCGCTCGGGCAGGTCGAGACGCGCGACGTCGAGCGCGAACAGACGGAAGAAGTAGCGATGGAGGAGGGCATCGTTCCATGGCGGGCAAGGCCCGTCGTAGCCGAAGTAGTCGCCATCGCCCATGAAGCCGCCATAGTCGTTGAGACCCTGGCGCGAGCCGGCGGGGCCGGCAGGGTCGCGTTTGCCGCCAGGCGTCACCGCATCGCTACACGCGCCCTCGGCGATCTCGCGAACGTCCGCCGGTATATCGACGATGGCCCAGTGGTGAAAGTCCTGTCGCGGCAGATCGGCCGGGATCGTGCGTCCCTCCTGGTTTACGTCGTCGAACACGCTCGGGACGTCCGGATCGATCATCAGGATCGCGAACGAGCGCGTGTCTTCGGGCGCATCGGACCACGCCAGGTGCGGGTTCCGGTTCGACGAGAAGGCCATGGGTTGGCCGCCGTCGCCGGGGCGACCGAAGGCACAGCGGTCGGGAATGGACTGGCGGTTGTCAAAGCTGGTCGAGACGAGTCGCATCGGCGGGATCCTCCGTCGGTTTGGAGCCTAGAGCCTCGCAAAGGCGGCATCGAGTAGCGGCGAATACGCCTTCCAGCGACCGGCGGCGAGGCGCGACGGGAGGGCGGACGAGGCACGCAGCACGCGCTGGAAATTGGCGCCGGGTTCGCACCGCGGCTGCTCGAGAAACTGCCCGAGCGTCACGATGGTCTTGGCCGCGTCGGCTGCGAAGCGATCGGAATCGATCGCCAGCAGCTTGAAGCGGCCGAGCTTGGCGGCATGCGCGAGATGGTCGAGGGCCAGTCGCAACCAGCCGGCCGCCGCCTCGGGGTCCTCCACGCGGTAGCGGTGTGCGCCGCCGAGGGCGATCCAGTTGAGCAGCGCATCGCGCGGATCGCGGCCAACGATGACGAGCTTGAGCTCGCCGAAGACCGCGTGCAGGAGCGGCAGCACGCGGGCGTCGAAAGTCGGGATCCAGTCGATCATCGTCCTCGCCGGATCCCACGGTGCCCGCTCCAACGGCCGCGCGTAGCGGCGCGCGAGGCGTTCGAGCGCATCGGCGTCTCTCGGCACGACGTGGGAGGCGCTCGCGGGATCGGTGATCCAGTCGCGCCGCGGGTCGGGGCCGAAGCGGTCGTTGCGCAGCGCGATGCCCGGCTGGTCGGCGAGCAGCGCCGCGATCAGCTCGACGCCGGAGCCAGGCGAGCCGAGCAACAGGGCCGCGGGCCGTCGCGCGAGCAGCGGGTGGCTGACGCCACGCGCCGCTTCGATCGCGTCCTTGAGCGGGTCGGCGGGGACCGCGACCAACGGCGGCGGCGCGTCGGCGGGGTACGAGCGCTGCGCTGCGAGCCAGCTCTCGAGGGCGCGTTCGACGCGGCCGAGGCGATCGTCGATGACGCCCTGCAGCGAGTCGGTGACGCGACGTTGATCCGGATCCTGCGCCTCGCGGTCGATTCGCGCCAGCGCAGCCTGAGCTGCGGCTTCGTCGCCACGCTCCAGCGCCGCGCGGGCCGAGACGATGCGCGCCTGCGTGCTGATCCGCCCCAGTCCGTCCCCGACGTGAGCCGCGGCGTCGCTGGCACCCTCCCAGTCCCCGGCGAAGGCGCGGGCGCAGG
>CALDVP010000142.1 GCA_937924195.1 uncultured Lysobacterales bacterium | reverse complement strand
CCACGGGACACCGCCGAATACCTGAAACTCTGGATCGGCCCCCTACCGCACGAGGTCTTCGTGGCACTGTTCCTCGACAACCGCCACCGTGTCGTCGCGCGAGAAGAACTGTTCCGTGGCACGCTGAACGCCACCAGCGTGCATCCGCGCGAGGTCGTGCGCCGCGTGATGGCGCACAACGCTGCCGCCGTGATCGTCGCCCACAACCATCCTTCGGGAATCGCCGAGCCAAGCGCCGCCGATCTGACGGTCACCGAGCGCCTGCGGGCAGCACTGGCTCTCGTCGATGCACGCCTGCTCGACCACTTCATCGTCGGCGATGGCGAGCCGGTGTCACTGGCCGAGCGTGGGCTGCTCTGATCAAACGCGAACCCCGCCACGGCTCGCACGTCTCGCAAAAGAACGAGGCCACCGCTTGCGCGGTGGCCTCGTCCCCGACCTATTCGACTCAGCAGTGTGAAACCGCTGCACCGATGGATGCAGCTGCCCCCGGTGTCAGTCGAAGCTGCCGACCGAACCCGGATAGGTCCAGCCGATCGTCCAGTTGCGCGCCGGCGACGGGCCGAGGGCGCCACGGAAGTTGACCTTGTCGAAGAACGGGTTGTCGGCGGGCAACGGTGCCGCGGTGCCATCGAGACCACCCCCACGGACGGGGAACAGGCCGTCGAGATTGCCTGCGATCGTGCCGGTATTGTTATTCCATCCCGCGGTGTTGAACCACGTCTGCACCTGCGCGGTAAGATCCGCGCTCGCGGCCCCGAAGTTGTTGGTGCAGCCGAGCAGAGAGGTGCCTCGGATCTGCAGCAACCCGGCGGGAATTTGATCGAACGTTGCCTGATCGAAGATCGTCAGGCACTCGCCGCTCGGCTGGTTGGCAATGACCGAGTTCCAGTACTGCCCGGCCGAGCCGCGCCGCAGGCGGATCTGCCGGCGGAAATTCTGACCGGCCCGTCCGATACAGGTCATATTTGCAACGATCGGATTCGCTCGCGGCTGGGCATTGAACGACTGGGCGTTGCTGTCCGACTCGACGCAGCTGCCGTCGGAGGGATCGGCGTTGCCACCGGCGGTGATCAGCGCGTACTGGATGAATCCGCGATAGCCACCGGTATCGATGTCGATCCCGTCGTCGTTGCCACGGGTGCACACGAAATACTTGACGTTCACGGTGCCACCGAACAGTTCGATGCAGTCGTCGAGGCCATTGTGACTCTGGATGTATTCCACCACCGTGCCCGAGCCGACCGAACCCATCGTCAGCGAGTTGAGCTCGACATTGCCCGAGATCACGCGCCCCGCGTTACGGATCTGGATGAACCGCAACACACCCGACGAATCGGCGTCGTTGTTTCCGCCCCAGATGGTATTCGGATCCGCTTCGAACGCAGCGGTACCGCCCGGTACGGACGCCGCATTGTTGCGCGCCAGTCCCGCGACGACCAGACCACCCCACGATCCGGACTCCTCGGTGGGTCCCGTAAAGATGATCGGCGCATCCGGCGTACCCTCTGCAAAAATCTTCGACCCAGGATTGATCTGGAGGAAGTCGAGGCCGCCCGTCGCACCGCGAATCAGCGTGCCCGGTTCGATCGTGATCGTGGTCGGATTCTGGGGCTGACCGTTGGTCGGCAATGGACCGCCGATCTGCACTTTACCCTGCAGCAGGTAGGTCGCCGAGTTGGTGAGACGAATGGGCTGTGTGTTGATCCCCGTCAGCAGGCAGGTGCGCGGCTGGCCCGACACCGCCGTCGTGCCAGCCGGACACGCGGTGAACGGCTCGGTGTACACGCAGCCAGGCGAGCGGTAACCGGCGATGCCAGTTTCGGACTTGATCACGCGAAGGTTGTTGAGTGCGTTCAGGTTCGAACCGGCAGCCGGCGTCACCGAGACGGTAGCCTCACTGCAGGTGTTGAACGTGATCGAGATCTTCCCGAAGGCCGGCGACACTTGCGTGTTCGCGGTTCGATTGTTCCACGTGCCACCCGTGAACCGGAAGAGATCCTGGTTCGTGAAGCTGAACTGACCTTCGGTGACCGGAATCGTCGAAGACAACCACAGCGGATTGCCCGAGCCGTCGAAGGTATACACGACTGCGAACAGGACGCCATTGACCCCGCCGAGAGGAATGTAGTCGAACTCGATCGAGATGTTGGACGGATCGGAGAACCAGTTTCCTTCGACCGTATTTTCGTTGACGATGAACGCGGCTTCAGAGGGCGCAGCGAAGAGACCGGCCACCGCAAACGCGGCGACAGCGGCAGTCCGCTTGAGGACACTCGGTTTCATGGGATACCTCGATGTGGACGATGACGAGACCCCGACCCGGTGGTCGGGACGGACACGCCGCGGGAGACTAGACGGGACGGGTGACGCGGACTTGGCGCTTTTACGTCAGCTAGATGACAGCGCTACGGACGCCGCCGGTCTGCCGGGAGCAGTCCGGCGGCTGTCACTCGCCGCGCGGCTCGCGATTCCGTCCGCCGATGACGAGTAATCATCCGCGTGTGCAGGCTTGCGGCACTTCGTCGCGGGTCGTCCCACGCGTCGCAGATCGGTCGCACCCGCCGCGGCGTCAGAACGACCGCTCGATGCTGACAGTCACCGAGCGACCGCGCCGGTATTCGCGGCGGATCTCGTCGCCTACCGTGAACTCGATCTTCGGATCGAGCAGGTTCCGCGCGCGCAGCTTGAGCTTGAAATCCGCCGGAAGACGCGTGGCATAGACCACGTCGAGCTGCCCCGCCGGTTCTTCGAACACGTCCGGCGTGCCAAACACACCGACTTCCGAAATGCGTCGTCCGGAGAGATTGTAGAGGATGCTGAGCTCCCGCTCGCCGTCCTCCGGGTACCAACCGAGCTGCACATTGGTCACGTAGGGGGACTGGCCCTGCAGAGGCCGTTCGAGATTGGTCAGAATCCCCGCTGTTTCTCGGGTCAATGAAACCCTCGACTGAATCCGCGCATAATTGGCGTTGACATAGATATCCTGCCAGGGCAACCAACCGAGCCCCAGTCGCTCGGTCCAGTCCCATTCGGAGACGAAGCCGAGCGATTTGTAAAGATCGAACTCGATCCCGTAGAGGGTCGCGCTCGGCACATTGTTGAAAGTCACGACGTCACCGGTTGCAGGCGACTGGATACGTTCGATCGGACTTGAAAACTCCTTGCCGAACAACGCGATCGAGGCGCTTTCCGTCGGCGAGAAATAATATTCGTAACGCAGATCGTAGTTCTTGATAGCCGCGGGCACGAGTTCTGGGTTTCCGATCGAGATCGTGTCGACGACCGGATCGATGAAGGCGCTGGTCGTCAATTCCCGAAAGTCCGGGCGGGAGACCGTCTCGGCGAAGATCGCGCGCAATTGCGCATCCTCATTGATGAACCAGGTCACCGCCGCCGAAGGCAGCACGTCCTTGCTCCGGAGGACCGACTCACTGTCGATCACCGAAGTGTTGCTGAGGTTGAACGTCCGCACCAACTGATCCAACCGTTCATCGCGGGCCCCGGCGGTGAACCGGAGCACGTCCTCCCAGACCCAATCGAAGTTGAAGTAGGCCGACTTGAGATCGAAGGTCGCAAGATAGGCATCGGAGTTCCGCGTCACGTCACGGATGACGAAACCATCGCGCCGAATGTTCTCGGGCGAAAAAATCCGGCTCGGGGGTCGTTGCAGAAAATCCTCCGGGCTGCCCGGCGGCGGGCGCCCGAAGTAGCTGTAGCGGCGCACCTCGGCCCGCCGCTCGCGGTCGATCCGGCCGAGCCCCGCCATGTAGCTGATGGTGTGTCCGTCGGCCGGACTGAACGGCAGCTTGAGATCGACGTTCGCGCTCTCGCTGTCGTCGACCAGGTTGCCGTAGGTGATGTCATTGCTGTCGGACCTCGGCGAAAGCTGAAAGCGGTCCTCGGTCCCTTCGATCAGGTCGTATCGATAACTGCGCGTATTTGGCGCATCGCGCTTGGCCTGGGCGCGAGTGTAGTTCCAGTCGAGCGAGAGATCCGAGACCGTCGGAAACCGATGACTGCCATTGAACTGCTGAGCCAGTAGCGCATTCTCTTCCCATTCGAGCAGAAAGAAACGCGACAACGATTCCGAGATATCGAGACCTTCGTCGATCTGCGTCGTGTCGATCGTTTGCCGCACCAGCGTCGTCGTCGCCTGGATTCGATGATGCTCCCCATACTCGACGCCGAGCGCCAGGAATGCCGAAAGATCGATCTGCCGTTCGGTTCGTTCGCGCGTGAGATCGAGAAACGGCACGAGGGGTTCTCCGGGGCCGGAGAACGCGAACTTGCGGCGCACATCTTCGAGGTTGTCCCAGCTCTGGGCGTACCGAATCGAATGGGTGAATCCGACGCGCCAGTCCTCGCCGATGTCGAGGGCATTGCCGATCGCGAAGGTGAGGCTTCCGTTCGTCGGCAGCTTGGCAAGCCGCGTGTCGAAGCCACCGGCCGCGAGGTCTCGGCCCACCGTCTCCAGTTCAGCGGGCGTCAGGCCCGGGCTAAACGGGGTCTCGACCCGGAGCGTCCCGAACCGTCGGTTGGCCTCGATCACCGAATCCGGCAGACCGCGCACCTGATCGAACCCGGTCCAATCCTGCGTTCCCCCGTCATAGCGGAGACCTGACTTGAGGGTGGTGCCCTCGACCCAGCCCTGGCTCAGGGCCAGACGCACGAAGAACCCGGCTGGAATGCTGCGAGTTCGGAGCTGGATCGTGCCCCCGCCGAATTCCCCGGGCATTTCCGGCGAGAAGCTCTTCTGGATCACCACGCCGTCGAGGATCTCGACCGGAAAGAGGTCGAGCGCGACGACTCTGCGGCTCGGGTCGGGCGACGGCACCGACGCACCGTTCAGCAGCACGCTCGAATAGCGCTCGCCCAGCCCACGGACGTAGACATATTTGCCGTCGACCAGCGTGAGGCCGGTGACGCGGCGCAATGCGCCAGCGACGTCGGAGTCGCCGGCGCGCGAAATCTGTTCGATGCTGAGCACGTCGGCAACGGCGAAACTCTGCCGCTTTTCCTCGACGAAGGCGGCGAGCGAGCCTTCGACGAAGGGCTCGAGAACGACGAACTCGGGCAGCTCGAGACCCGCCGGCGTCAACTCGACATCTCGGTCGGTGCGGACCTCCGATGCGATCGCGATTCCGTCGAGCGTACGCGCGGCAAAGTTTGGCGCGACGACCGAGATCGAATAGTCGCCTGGCGGCAAGCTGGCTTCGAAGCGGCCGTCGGTGTCGGTGCGTACGTCGATCGGCGTGCCACTGACGAAGACCCGCGCGTTGGCGACCGGCTTGCCGTCTTCGGCGCTCGTGATTCGGCCGGCAAGGCGACCGGGCGGACCCACCTCCGCCGTGGTCGTCGCCGTGGATCCCGCCAAGGAGCCACGGGAACTCTCGAAGAGAACTCTCGGCTCGGCGTCGGGATCGATCGTTGCGATCAGCTCGGCGGCTTCGCCTGGCACCAGTTCGAGTGGCCGCCGCAATACGTCACGACCGTCCACTCGGATGATCAATTCGCGCGAGCCCGGCTCGAGCTGGAGTGACAACGCGCCGTCGGCGTTCGTTCGGCCCACGACACGACCGTCGACGACGACTTCTGCCCGTGCCAGAGGCGTCGAGCGGTCGAACGCAACCACGTTCAACGCGGCCGGCGCAGCCGCGAGCGCGACGCGAATCGACAGTGCGAGTGCGCACAGGGTACCGAGCGCGCGTCGGGACTTCGGGTTCATGACTGGTAGATCCTTATCCGCAATTCCAGCGCGAATCGCTGCACTCAGCCATGATTCGGCGCAGCTCGGTGGCCTTGCGGAACAGCTCGGGGCGCGTCAGCGCCGACAAGTGACTTTCGGCACGCTCGAAGTCACCACCGCGGAAATAGGCAAATGCAAGCGCGTAGCGCACATCTTCATCGGCAAGCAAGCCGGCCCGCTCGAGGGCGCGCGCCATCCCCGTGATCTGTTCGTAGCGTCGAAGCTCGGCAAGAATGCCGATACGCTGCTTGAGCTTCCGCGACGAATCCGGAACCCGCGAGTTCAGCGCCAGCGCCTGCATGGGGTATCCAGCGCGACGGTAGAGCTCCGCAGTCTCTGGCAGCAAGGCAGGGTCGATCAGCGCGGCCTGGTTCAGCAGCTCGGCGGCGGCCAGCATCTGTCCCGATTCGAGGTAGACCTGCGCCAGCGCCTTGGCCAGATTCTGGTCGGCCGGAAATCGCAGGCGCGCGGCCTCGAGGATCGCCTTCGCCTCGTCGAAGGCGCGCGCGCGGCGCAGGGCACTACCGACGGTGGCGTACTCATCGGCGCCGACGTCGCCGCGCGCGAGGAAGGCCCGCGCGACGCGCGCGGCTTCCTGGTAGAGCCCGGCCTCGATCAGGTAGAAGACTTGTCGACGGGTGAAGGTGGTATTCGCCGGGAAGCGGTCGGCGGCGTTCGAGAGCAGGTCCAGGGCGCTCTGACGCTCGCCAAGCATCCAGTTTGCGTGCGCCCTCATCGACCACGCCGCGGTGACGTCCTGCAGCGCTTCGCCGCCGCGCGCAATCGTATCGACGACCTTGCGCCACGCCTCCTCGGCGAAGTAGGCCTGAGCCAGATAGAGCACGACCATCGGCTCGGTCTGCCCGGCCGCGAGCGCCTGCTCGAAAGCTGCGGCTGCGGCCTTGAGGTCGTTTCGCTGCGAGGCGATCAGTCCGCTCACCGTGTGGTAGCGCGCGAGATCGACACCCTCGGCAGCCGGATCGACTTCTGCCAGCGCAGCCTCGGCGCGATCGACCGCGCCGTCTCTCAACAGCACCTCGGCCACCGACAGGTAATCGATCTCGGGGTTGCGCTTGCGCGCGTCCGCGACCGGGGCCGCCAGCGCAACGAGCAGGATGAGCAAGATCGGGAGGATGACTCGACCCATCGTTCAGCGCCCCAGATCGAAGCGGACGCGCTGCGTCGCCCACACCCGCACCGCCTCGCCGCGGTACTGCGCCGGCTCGAAGCGCCAGGTCTGGACGCCAGCGACCGCGACATCGTCGAAGACGCCGGGCGGACTCGACTCGAGGACCCTCACCTTCTCGACCATGCCGGTGGGCCCGATCAGCACCGACAACAGCACGTAGCCAGTCGTCCCTTGCGCCTTGGCGCGGGCCGGATACGGCATCGGGTTCTGCACCACCGGGCGCGGCGGCTGGTCGACGGTGTCGTCGGTCATCGTTCCGCTGCTCTCGCCGAGGATCGACGCCGCGTCCAGCATCCCGGCCTCCTCGAACTGCGGCAGACCGAAGTCCATGCCGGCCAGCGCACCCTCGAGGCCGACGATCGGTTCAGCGCGCGGAGCCGCACGCCGCGGCGGCGGCGGCTTGCGCTCGATCACCTGCTGCGGCGGCGGCTGCTCGACGCGCTGCACCTGGATCGCAGTACCAGCGATGCCGTCGTCACGATTGCGCTTGAGCGCCTGGGTGTTCATCACGATCACCGCGGCGAGCACGAGCAGCATTGCGGCAGCCGCGCCGGCGGCCCCGAGCAGTCGCGCGCGCAGCGCGTCGTCGAGCGTGATCGCAGTCATCGTCAGCCGGCGCCGGCCTCGGCCACGGTCGCGACGCCGATGTCCTCGGCGCCAGCCGCGCGCGCCTGGTCGACGACCTCGACCAGGCGACCCGAGGGGACGATCTCGTCGGTCACGACCAGCACGCTCTTGTTGGTCGAGGCGCGCAGGAGGTCACGCACGCGGCTTTGGATCACCCAAACGCGCACCGGCTCGCCCTCGAGGTAGACCTCGCCGGCCTTGTCGATGTAGAGGCGCACGGCCTTGGTCGATGCCACCTGGGCGGTGCTCGCGCCCGGGCGGTTGATGTCGATCTTCAAGTCTTTGACGAAGGTCGTCGAGACCATGAAGAAGATCAGCAGGATGAAGGTCATGTCGATCATCGGCGTCAGGTCGACGCTGCCTTCCTGGACCTTGCGCTCACGGCGAATCATGGGCTGGCCTCCGTCGGCCCGGGCGAACTCGTCAGGATGTCCTTGATCTGGGCGAGGTCGATCGCGATCTGCTGCTGCCGGCGATCGAGGATGCCCTTGGCGATCATTCCGGGGACGGCAACCACCAGCCCCATCTGGGTGGTGAAGAGCGCGGTCGAGATGCCCGCCGCGATGCCGCCGTCTTGGGTGAACAGGGCCATCTCGGCCAGCGAGTCGAAGGTCACGATCATTCCGGAAACCGTCCCTAGCAGACCCAGCAGCGGTGCGATCAAAACCAGCGTCGTGACCAGGATCGAGTGCCGCTTCAAGTCGGACTCGAGGTCAAAGAAGGCCTCATCGAGGTAGCGGCGAAGGTTCGGCTTGCCCGCCTGCTTCAGCGCAAGGCCACGCTGGATCGCGACGTCGACGATGCCATTCGGCGGATTGGCCCGGCCTTCCTCGACGCGCCGCAGCAGCACGCGCACGTTCTTGTCACTGCCTCGGCGCAGCACCGCAGAGCGCCGGCCCAGCGCCCAGCCGAGTACCAGCGCGACCGCGAGGATCGCCCACATCACCCAGCCGCCGAGCGACAGGTAGACATAGAAGGCGTGAAGCGCGCTCCAAAGGTCGGTGATCTCGGTGAATTCGCGCAGCATGGCGATGACCCCGGGCGCCCGTCCCAGATCAGCCGGCGCGCGGCGCGGCGGCGCGCGCGTCGTTGTAGAGGTTCACGACCTTGAGCGCGGCCTTCTCCATGTCGTCCTTGATCCGCTCGGCCCAGCCGTTCAGCAGGTTGCCGACCAGCAAGGTCGGGATCGCGACGATCAAGCCGAGCTGGGTCGTGACCAGCGCCACCGAGATGCCGCCTGAGAGCAGCTTCGGATCGGAGGTGCCGAACTCGGTGATCACATCGAAGGTCTGGATCATGCCGGTCACGGTGCCGAGCAGGCCGAGGAGCGGTGCGACCGCGGCGATCAGCAGGATGAAGGGCCCAAAGCGATTCAGGTGGCCCGACTCGTGCAGGATCGATTCCGAGATGATGTCCTCGAGATGCTCGCGATCACGATCGATGTTGCGCAGCGCCGCGGTGACGACGCGCGCCGCGGACCCTTTGTGTCGCTTGCAGGCCTCGATCGCGTCTGCGATCCGTCCCTGCGCGAGCGGCGCACTGACCCCGTCGATGATCTGATGCACGCGCGCGCCGGCGTTCTTCAGGAACACCGCGCGCAGGATCGCGAGCAGCACGCCAAGCAGGCCGAGCCCGACGATCACATAGCCGATCGCCCCACCCGAGGCCAACCATTTGCCGAGCGTCTTCTCGACCGGCCGTTCGACCGCAGTGTTGGGGTTCTCATACAGAAAAAGCCTGAGCGTCGGCACCGTCTGGCCCTGGGCCAGGGCACGCGCGACATCCGCGGACGCGCCACGGTCCCACAGCTTGAAACCGCCCCCGCCGGCAGGCGCCAGCGCGCCGGCCCCCTGCGGACTGACACCGAGCGTCGCGACGTTGCCGATCCGCACCAGCGTGCCCGAGACCTCGGTACCGTCCTCGAGGAAGAACTTTCCGGGCTCGGTGCGGACCCGGGCCGACTCGGCGATGCGATCGCGCGCCGCCTCGAATACGCGGGCGAGGCGCACCGCGTCATCGGCGTCGCGGTACGAGGATTCGGCGAGGAGGTCGCTACCGAGGCCCGACAGACTGGCCTCCGCCTGTGCGAAGGTCGCGGCAAGCAGCTGGCTTTGGGCTTCTATCGCTTCCTGGCGCTGGTCGGACAGGACCAGTTCGCGCGCAAAGGCCTCGGCCTCGTTGCGCGCCGCGAGCACGCGACCCTCGAGCGAGGCGACCTCGCGCTCGAGGCGCGTGCGGTCAGCCTCGAAACTGCGGGTCGACTCGGCGATACGCGCCGTCAGTTCGCGCTTCTGCGCCTCGAGGAATGCGAACTCGCGGCGGTAGGCGTCGGCGAGCGAGACGGTCGGCGCCGGCGCAGCCTGCGGGGTCGGTGTGGCAGCGGGCGTCGGGTCGGCCGGCGCAGGCGTGGTCTGGGCGTGGACGGCGCCGGTCAGCGCGAACACGGCGACCGCGAGCAGCGGCAGTTGGTCACGGATGGACTTCATGTCAGCGGCTCCCGGCCTGCGCCAGTGCGTTCGGCAATTCGAAGTAGCCCTGCCGAATCTGCTTGTCGAGCGAGTCGAAGAAGGCGCGGACCTGGCCCCGTGCCGGTTCATCCGTGAGCTCGACGAACTCCCAGCCGCGGCCGGCGCGGCGGGCCTGGCCGTAACGGCGATCCTTGGTCCGCCAGAACAACATCACGTTACCGATCTTCGCCACCTCGGCGAAGACCTGCCGGCCATCGAGCGTCAGCGTCTGCTGGTGGAGACCCGTCTCGCGGGCGAGCCGGAACTCGTCCTCGATGAAGGCCCAGACGCGATTCGCAGCGCGATGCGGTGGCAGCCGGCCGGAGTCGATCTCCACGCGGATGGCCTCGATCGCGGCGAGCCGCTCCTCGGTCTTGAACGGCAGCCCGGCCCGCACGGCCGCGGCGAGCTCGTCGAGCGCCGTCGCCAACACGGGTTTCAGCGCGTCACCGGCGACGCCGGCGCCGGCCTCGGCCTCGGTCGCCTGAGCCAGCCGGTCGCGCGCCTCGCGCGCCGCCAACTCCTGGCGCTTCAGGTCTGCCTCGAGTTGCGCGCGCTGCTGGGTGAGGCCGAGCAGGGTCGCGCGCTGCTCCTCCCGCTTGAGTTCGAGCTCGGCATTCAGCTGTTCGACCTCGCCGCGCAGCGCAATCAGGCGCCGGGCAAGCTCGTCGGCCTCGTCGGCGGCGACAGACAGCGGAGTCAGCAACAGGGCCGCGAGGGCAGCGGCCGGTGCGAGGCGCAGGATCGGACTCATCGGGAGTTCCTTCAGGTGCGGACGCGGGCGGGAAGCCAACCGCGTCGCGGCAGCGTATGAATCGCGGCTTTCACTTCGGTTGCTCTCATGTTTCATCGATATGACAGAAGCTCCGGGCCTGCATTGCCGGCTCGGCTTCGCGGGTCGGTCTGGCGGACTCACCCAGGGGCACTACGATTCGGAGCCCGAAATCGTGGCCGATCGATGTTTCGCCTCCGTGGCACCCTGCTGTTGATCCTTGCTGCCGCGCTGGCCCTGCCGTTCGGTGGTTGGCAGCTGGTGCGCCAGATCGAGGCGCTGCTGCGCGAGGGTCAAGAGCGGGCGCAGATCGCGACCGCGGCCACGATCTCGCGCGCAGTCGCGGCCGCTGGCGTCGCCTTGCCCCGACCGGGCGCCGGGATCTATGCCGCGCCGCTCCCCGTGGCGCCGGTCCTGGACGGGTCCCCGGCCGACTGGCCCGCGTCGATCGAAGCGGTGCGCGGATCGCCGGCGCCGTGGCGGCTGCGCGTCGGGGAGCACGCCGGCGTGCTCTACCTGCTGGTCGAGGTCCGGGATGGCAGTCGCCAACGCGTCGACGTCGACGACCCCCTGGCCCTACCTGGGGATCGGGTCGAGCTCGCACTCACCGGCACGACCGGCAGCGGGCGCTGGCGCATTGGCAATGCCGCGCCCGGATCGATCCAGACGCTGACCGTGTCCCCGCTCGGCGACGTGCGGCCGCGCGGGGAGTGGCTGGAAACGGCCGATGGGTACCGGATCGAGATGGCAATCGCCACCGGGGCACCGGTCGATGCCCTGGCCGTGGTGGTCGAGGACCACGACGACGCCGGGCGCACCCGCCGCCTATCGCTGGCCGGCGGTGATCTGCTGCCGATCGTACGCCCGAGCCCGGCGATCGATTCGGTCTTGGCCCAGCTCGTCCCACCCGGGGCCCGCGTCCGGCTGGTCTCGGCTGAAGGCTGGGTGCTCGGCCGGGCCGGTGACCTGCCGCCGCCCGACGCGCCGCGCCAGGTGGGCCTCCTACCGACCCTGTTCTACGAATGGTTGCTGGCACCCGAGATCGAAGATCCGGCGGGCCTTGCGCCCGAACGATCTCGGCTCGACGCGCCCCTGGTCTGGCAGGCGCTGACCGGCATCGGCGCCAGCGCCGTGCGACCGACGCGCGAGGCCGGCAGCGTGATCGTCAGCGCCGCGGTGCCGGTCGGTGCCGGTTCGCAGCCGGGCGGCGCGATCGTGCTCGAGGAGCAGTCCGAAGCGCTGCTGGTGCTGGCGAACCGCGCGGTGTTCGGGGTGATGGCGGCGAGCCTCGCCGCGGTGCTGATCGCAGTGCTGCTGCTGGTGGCTTACGCCGGACGCCTGTCGCTGCGGATCCGGCGCCTGCGCAATGCCGCCGAGCGCGCGCTACCGACCGACGATCGCCTCGGCATCGGCCTGCCGCATCTCGAGGCCGACGACGATCTCGGCGATCTCGCACGCAGTTTCTCGCGCCTGCTGCGTGAGATCGGCGACTACAACGAGTATCTGAAGACGCTGGCCAGCAAGCTCTCGCACGAGCTCGCGACGCCGCTCGCAATCGTGCGCTCTTCGCTCGACAACCTCGAGCACGAGATGCTGACGCCCCCAGCACGCAAGTACGCGGCGCGGGCGCGCGAGGGCGCCGATCGGCTTGCCGGCATCCTGCGTGCGATGAGCGAGGCGCAACGGATGGAGCATGCGATCCAGAACGCCGAGGGCGAGGACTTCGATCTTGCGGCGCTGGTCCGTACCTGCGCCGAGGCCTACCGCGACCTGATCGCCCCGCGCGTGCTCGAACTCGACGTGCCGGGCTCGACCGTGTCGATCCACGGCGCCCCCGACCTGGTCGCGCAGGCGCTCGACAAGCTGGTCGACAACGCGCGCTCGTTCACGCCGGCCGATGGCTGGATCCGCCTGCGTCTGCGCGCGCTCGAGGACGGCGCCGAGCTCTCGGTCGAGAACTCCGGCCCGCCACTGCCGGAGAAGATGGGCGAGCGACTGTTCCACTCACTGGTCAGCGTGCGCGAGCGCCCGGGCGGCGAAACCCCGCACCTCGGCCTCGGGCTCTTCGTGGTGCGCCTGGTCGCCGAGCTGCACCGCGGCGAGGCCCGCGCCGAGAACCTCGCCGATGGCCACGGCGTCGGCTTCCGGATGCGCCTCCTCGGGATGGCTCGGCGGCGGCCGTGACTCGTCGACGGCCGGCACCTCACCCTGCCGCCATAATCGCCGACTCGCCGGAGCCCCGTCATGCTGTCCAGGACCGAGTTCGACGACTTCGCCGCCGCCGGTTACAACCGCATCCCGCTGGTGCGCGAGGTGCTGTCCGACCTCGACACGCCGCTGTCGGTCTACCTGAAGCTGGCCGACGGCCCGCACACCTACCTGTTCGAGTCGGTGCAGGGCGGCGAGGCCTTCGGCCGCTATTCGATCATCGGCCTGCCGGCGAGCCGGGTGCACGCCTTCTGGGGCCGCACGTTGGTGGTGCGCGAGCTCGGCGAGGTGATCGAGCGGCGCGAGGTCGACGATCCGCTGGCCGAAGTCGAGGCGCTGCGCGAGCGCTATCGCGTCGCGCCAGTCGACGGACTCCCTGGATTCTCGGGCGGGCTGGTCGGCTACTTCGGCTTCGAGTGCATCGGCTGGATCGAGCCGCGGCTCGAAGGCGGCGACACGCCCGACACGCTCGGCACGCCCGAGGCACTGCTGATGCTCTCGGAGGAGATCGCGGTCTTCGACAACTTGAAGGGGCGGCTGTACCTGATCGTCCATGCCGATCCATCGCGGCCGCACGCCTACGCGCAAGCGCAGCGTCGGCTCGACCAGCTCGCGCACCGCCTGCGCCACGCCGGCTCGAGCTACCCGGACATGCTCGACCCGCAGGCGCTCGACGAGTCGCACTTCGTGTCGGGCTTCACGCGTGAAGGCTTCGAGGCCGCGGTTCGGAGGAGCCAGGATTACATCCGCGCCGGCGACATCTTCCAGGTGGTGCTCTCGCAGCGGCTGTCGATCCCGTTCCGGGCCCGTCCGGTCGATGTCTACCGCGCGCTGCGCGCGCTGAACCCCTCGCCGTACATGTACTTCCTCGACCTCGGCGCGACCCAGGTCGTCGGCGCCTCGCCCGAGATCCTGGTGCGGCTCAGCGGCGGCCGGATCACGGTGCGGCCGATCGCCGGCACTCGTCCGCGTGGCGCGACTCCCGAGGAGGACCGCGCGCTCGAGGTCGAGCTGCTGGCCGATCCGAAGGAGCGTGCCGAGCACCTGATGCTGATCGACCTCGGGCGCAACGACGTCGGCCGCGTGGCGGTGCCCGGCAGCGTCGCGGTGACCGAGACGTTCGCGATCGAGCGCTACTCGCACGTGATGCATATCGTCAGTCAGGTCGAGGGAATCTTGAAGCCCGGTCTCTCGTTCGCCGACGCGCTGCGGGCGACCTTCCCGGCCGGCACCGTCTCGGGCGCCCCGAAAATCCGCGCACTCGAGGTGATCCGTGAGCTCGAGCCGGTCCGCCGCAACATCTACTCGGGCGCGGTCGGCTATCTCGCGTGGAACGGCGATGCCGACACCGCGATCGCGATTCGTACCGCGGTGATCCAGGACGGCATGCTGCATATCCAGGCCGGCGCCGGCATCGTCCATGACTCGGACCCCGGGAAGGAATGGGAGGAGACGATGAACAAGGGCCGCGCGCTGTTCCGTGCCGTCGCGCAGGCGGCGAGTGGCTTGTGAGGCCGACGCCTTCATCGCCCGCGATCTCTCTCGACCCGGAGTCCGCCCCGTGCTGCTGATGATCGACAACTACGACAGTTTTACCTGGAACCTCGTCCAGTACCTCGCCGAGATGGGTGAGGACGTAAAGGTGATCCGCAACGACGAGTGGACGGTGGACGAGATCGCCGCCGCGAGGCCAGACCGCATCGTGATCTCGCCGGGACCATGCACCCCGAACGAGGCCGGGGTCTCGCTCGCGGTGATCGAGCGGCTCTCCGGCACGGTGCCGATCCTCGGCGTCTGCCTCGGCCACCAGTCGATCGGCCAGGCCTTCGGCGGCCGAGTCGTGCGCGCGAAGAAAATCATGCACGGCAAGACCTCGGCGATCCACCATCGCGGCGCAGGCGTCTTCGCCAGTCTGCCGCAACCCTTCGAGGCGACCCGCTACCACTCGCTGGTGGTCGAACGCGACTCGCTGCCGGCCTGCCTCGAGGTGACCGCGTGGACCGAAACCGCCGACGGTGGCTTCGACGAGATCATGGGCTTGAAGCACCGCACGCTGCCGGTCGAGGGCGTGCAGTTCCACCCCGAGTCGATCCTGACCCGCGAGGGCAAGGATCTGCTCGCCAACTTCATCGGCGCCGCGCGCCCCAAGTGACCGGAACCCTCGATGAGCATCACCCCGCAGGAAGCGCTTCGGCGCGTGATCGAGCACCGCGAGATCTTCCATGACGAGATGGTCGCGCTGATGCGCCAGGTCATGGCCGGCGACGTCAGCCCGGTGATGACCGCGGCGATCCTGGCCGGCCTGCGCGTCAAGAAGGAGACGATCGGCGAGATCGCCGGCGCCGCGACCGTGATGCGGGAGCTGGCGACGAAGGTCGAGGTGGCACCGCACCCGCACCTGGTCGACATCGTCGGCACCGGCGGCGACGCCAGCCACACCTTCAACATCTCGACTGCGTCGATGTTCGTCGCCGCGGCAGCCGGCGCCAAGGTCGCCAAACACGGCAACCGCAGCGTGTCGTCGAAGTCCGGATCGGCCGACGTGCTGGAAGCGCTCGGCGCGCGGATCGACCTCTCGCCCGACGCGGTCGGCCGGGCGATCGACGAGCTGGGCCTCGGCTTCATGTTCGCGCCGACCCACCACTCGGCGATGCGCCACGTCGCGCCAGTGCGCCGCGAGATGGGCGTGCGCACGATCTTCAACATCCTGGGTCCGCTGACCAACCCGGCCGGCTGTCCGAACATCCTGATGGGCGTGTTCCACCCGGACCTCGTCGGTATCCAGGTTCGTGTGCTGCAGCGGCTCGGTGCGAACCACGCGCTGGTCGTCCACGGCGGTGACGGTCTCGACGAGATCTCGCTGTCGACCGCGACGATGGTCGGCGAGCTGCGCGACGGACAGGTGCGCGAATACTCGATCGCGCCCGAGGACGTGGGCCTCGCGCGCCAGCCGCTCGAGGCGCTGCGCGTCGACGACGCGGAAGGCTCGAAGCAACTGCTGCTCGAAGCGCTCGCCGGTACCCGGGGCCCCGCGCTCGACATCGTGCTGTTCAACGCCGGGGCGGCGCTTTACGCGGCAGGCGTCGCGAGGGACATCGGCGATGGCGTGGTCCGCGCGCGGCACGCGGTCGCCTCTGGCGCCGCACGCGAGCGACTCGACCGCTACGTCGCGCGGACACGGGACCTGTCGGGGGCCGCGGCATGAGCGACGTGCTCGCGAGGATCCTCGCCCGCAAGCGCGAAGAGGTCGCCGAGCGCTCGGCACGGCTGCCGCTCGCCGAGCTCACCGCGCGCGGCGCCGACCTGCCGCCGACCCGCGGCTTCGCGGCCGCGATCGAGGCGAAGATCGCGAAGGGCGAGCCGGGCGTGATCGCCGAGGTCAAGCGGGCCTCGCCGAGCCGCGGCGTGCTGCGCACCGACTTCGACCCGGCCGCGATCGGCCAGAGCTACGCCCGCGGCGGCGCCGCGTGCCTGTCGGTGCTGACCGACCAGGACTTCTTCCAAGGCCACGAGGAGCACCTCGTGGCAGCGCGTGCTGCCTCCGGACTGCCGGTGCTGCGGAAGGACTTCACGATCGACGCGTGGCAGGTGCACGAGGCGCGCATGCTCGGCGCCGACGCGATCCTGCTGATCGTGGCCGCGCTCGACGACGCGCGGCTACAGGAGCTTTGCGCACTCGCGCTCGACCTCGGCATGGACGTGCTGGTCGAGGTCCACGACGAGGCGGAACTCGATCGCGCGCTGGCGACGCCCGCGCATTTGATCGGCATCAACAACCGCAATCTGCGGACCTTCGAGACCACGCTCGACACCACCTTCCGGCTCAAGGACCGGGTGCCGCACACGCGCCGACTGGTGACCGAGAGCGGGATCCTGACCCGCGACGACGCCGCCGCGATGCGCGCGGCGGGCGTCCATGCCTTTCTCGTCGGCGAAGCCTTCATGCGGGCGCCCGATCCGGGCACCGCTTTGCGCGCGCTGTTCGCGCCGGAACCAGCTGCCGCATCGTCACACTGACGGGTTCCACCCGGCGGGTGATTCATCGAAGGCCCTAGGATCGGCGCTCGTGCCTGCGACGCCCCCGGGGAGGCTCCGATGTCCACGAACCAGCCGATGCTGGTGACTTTCGCGGTCTACCTGCTCGCGATGCTGCTGGTCGGCTGGTGGGCCTCGCGACGCGTGCGCACCGCGTCGGATTTCATCCTCGGCGGGCGCCGGCTGAACCCCTGGGTCACGGCGCTGGCGACCGGGGCCTCGGACATGAGCGGCTGGCTGCTGCTCGGGCTGCCGGGCGCGCTCTACGCCGCCGGCCTCGGCGAAGCCTGGATCGCGGTCGGTCTCGTCGCCGGTGCCTGGCTCAACTGGCGATTCGTCGCCGAGCGCCTGCGGGTCTTCACCGAACGCAGCGACGACGCCCTGACGCTGCCGGACTGGTTCGCCGTGCGTTTTCCCGACCGCGCGCGCCTGCTGCGCGGCGCCTCGGCCACAGTGATTCTGGTGTTTTTCGCGATCTACGCGAGTTCGGGCATGGTCGCAGGCGCGCGACTCTTCGAGAGCCTGGTGCCCGGCATCGACTACCGCAGCGCAATGCTCGCCGGCGCCGCGGTCACGATCGCCTACACCGCGCTCGGCGGTTTTCTCGCAGTGACCTGGACCGAGGCGATCCAGGCCGCGCTGATGCTGTTCGCGTTGCTGCTGACGCCGCTGGTCGTGGTCCATGTTGCCGGCGGTCCCGCGGATGCGCTGGCGGCGATCGCCGCGGTCGACCCAGCGCGGCTCGATCCGCTGGGGGGCGCCACGGTGGTCGGCGTCGTGTCGCTGCTCGGCTGGGGGCTCGGCTACTTCGGACAACCGCACATCCTGAACCGCTTCATGGCCGCGGAGTCGCGCCAGGCGATCCGGCCGGCGCGGCGAATCGCGATGGCGTGGATGGTGCTGTGCCTCGGTGGCGCGATCGCGACCGGCTTCTTCGCAATCGCCTGGTTCGCCGGCGACCCGGACGGCGCGGCGGTGCTGGCGACGAACCCTGAACGTGTGTTCCTGCTGCTGGCGCAGTCGCTGTTCTCGCCGTACCTCGCCGGCCTGCTGCTCGCAGCGGTGCTGGCCGCGATCATGAGCACGCTGTCGAGCCAGCTGCTGGTCTGCGCCAGCGCGGTCGCCGAGGATTTCTGGCGCGGAGGGCTGCGACCGGATGCCACCGACCGTGAGATCGTCTGGGTCGGGCGGATCGCGCTGCTCGCGGTCGCCGTGCTGGCGCTGTGGCTGGCCGCCGATCCCAGCAACCGGGTGCTGGATCTCGTCGCCTATGCCTGGGCCGGCTTCGGTGCGGCCTTCGGGCCGCTGGTGATCCTCGCGCTGCGCTGGCGGCGGATGACCGCGTGGGGCGCGCTCGCCGGCATGGTCACCGGCGCCGCGACGGTGCTGGCGTGGAAGCAGACCGGCTGGTTCGGCCTCTACGAACTCGTCCCCGCCTTCGCGCTGGCCTGGCTTGCGATCGTCGTCGCAAGCCGGCTCGACCGGTCCCCGCCGGCTTCCGTGCTTGCGCGCTTCGATGCGGTCGAGGCCGAGTTCCGGCGCGGCGCCGGCGCGGCCGCGGCCTGAGCTCGGTGCGGCTGACGACGTGCGCCGAGGTCAGGCGTCGCCGAGACGCTTGACGAAGCGCAGCGAGCTCTCGACGTAACCGCAGGCCCGGTAGAAGTCGTGCGCCTCGTGGCGGTGACCGGCAGTCGTGACCTCGATCCGCGCGGCACCGTGCTGCCGTGCGATCTGCTCGGCCTCGCGCAGCAACGCGCGCCCGACGCCGAACTGGCGGAAGCCGTCGCCGACGACCAGCGCGGTGATGCGGCAGGTGTTCCGTCCCAGCGGCAGGTAGTACATGACGTCGAGCGCGACCAGCCCGCACAGCTCACCGTGCAGATCGGCGACGATCAGCGCCTGGCGACCTTCACCGTTCATCGCCCGGATTCGCTCGGCTGCATCCGCCGCGCTGCATTCGTAACCGAGCTCCACCAGCAGGATCGCGACGCCGGCGGCGTCCGATTCGGTCGCGCGTCGCAGCAGCGGACGCAGGGGCGAGCCGGCGCTGCTCATGCGCGCCGGGTCGCGCCGATCACGACGATGGTCTTGCCGCGCACGATCAGCTTGCCGGCCTCATGCAGCTGCTTCAGCACCCGCCCGACCATCTCACGCGAGCAGCCGACCAGGCGGCTCAGTTCCTGGCGCGAGATCCGTACCTGCATGCCCTTCGGATGGACCACGGCCTCGGGCTCCTGAGTGAGGTCGAGCAGCTGCCGCGCGACACGGCCGGTCACGTCGAGGAAGGCGAGGCGCGAGACCTTGCGGTTGGTCTGCAGCAGCCGACGCGTCAGCTGGGCGCCGACCGCGAACAGGATCTTCGCGCAGTCGGCCTTCAACGGACCCTCGAGCACCTGCCACAGCCGCTCGTAGCTGATCTCGGCCAGCTCGCAGGCGGCGCGGCAGCGCGTCACGACCTCGCGCCGCTGCGGCTCGACGAACAGACCCATCTCGCCGATGAAGTCGCCCTGATTGATGTACGAGAGGATCAGCTCACGGCCATTCTCGTCCTCCGACACGACCGCGAGCGAGCCCGAGATCACGTAATAGAGCGTGCCGCCGTCGTCGCCGGGCCGGAACACCTCGCTGCGCGACGGGTAACGGCGACGGTGACAGTGATCGAGGAAACGGCCGAGCGCCGCCGCGTCCAGCGCGAGCGGCGCCGGCACCATCGGACGCGGCATCGCCTCGAGCCGGGGTTCGAATCGTTCGGCGCTCTCGCGGGTCATTCGGCTCGCTCCACGGTGGAATGCGGGTGGCGCGACCTCCCGTGGCCGCGCTGCGCGTCGCGCACTGGCCGGCGGCCGCTGCTCCCGATCTCCGCGGACTTTAGCGGCTGGCCCTTCGCGCCGCATACCAGCCGCACGGCGCGCCGAGGACGCCGCAGGCGCGGTCGCCCGCGGCCCATGCTGAAGCCCCGGTAGCCGAGGGTCCGTCGGCCAGCACCCTGCCGGTCGCTATGACCTATGATCCGCGCCCTCGTCCGGTCCACCTGCTGCCAAGGAGCCGCGCCATGGTCAAGCCCATTCCTGGTCTCAAGCTCCAGGGCTTCAACAACCTGACCAAATCGCTGTCGTTCAACATCTACGACATCTGCTATGCGGTCACCGCCGAACAGCGCGATCGCTACATCGAGTACATCGATGAGGCCTACAACGCCGAGCGCCTGGTGCAGATCCTGACCGAGGTCGCCGAAATCATCGGCGCCAACATCCTCAACGTCGCGCGCCAGGATTACGACCCACAGGGCGCCTCGGTCACGATCCTGATCTCGGAGATGCCGATCGTCGAGAAGCTCGGCCGCGACATGATCTCGGACACCGTGCTCGCGCATCTCGACAAGAGCCACATCACGGTCCATACCTACCCGGAAAGTCACCCGGTCAACGGCATCAGCACCTTTCGCGCCGACATCGACGTCGCGACCTGCGGCGTCATCTCGCCGCTGAAGGCGCTGAACTTCCTGATCGACAGCTTCGAGTCCGACATCGTCACGATGGACTACCGCATCCGCGGTTTCACCCGCGACGTGAAGGGCAAGAAGCACTACATCGACCACCGGATCAACTCGATCCAGGATTATCTCGCAAAGCACATCCGCCAGAAGTACGAGATGTTCGATGTCAACGTCTATCAGGAAAACATCTTTCACACGAAGATGCACGTGAAGGACTTCGACCTCGACACCTACCTGTTCGAAGCGCAGGCTGCGGACCTCGGTTTCAGGGAGCGGCAACGAATCGAGAACCTGCTGAAGCGGGAGATCGAGGAACTCTTCCACGGCCGCAACCTGGTCTGAAGGCGCTGGCGCCCCGAATGGGAGACGGCGGGCCTCGAGGCTCAGCACACGGTCGATCGCCCTGGCGGGATAGGTGCCCCGCATACCGGCGACCAGCGCGCCCTGCACCGGCGCGCTGGTCGTCACCTCCGCAGATGTCGTGATCCGGACTTGCGCCTGGAGTTCAGAGGTTGTAGCGCACGCCGAGCTTCCAGAAGCGACCGAAGCCCTCGAGCTCGAACACGCGGCTGCGTTCGCCCTGGAAGCGACGCTGGCGGCTGTCGGTGAGATTGTTGGCCTCGGCGAAGACTTCCCAGTTCGCGCCGATTCCGTAGCTGGCGGTCAGGTCGAGCACTGGCCGCGCGTCCCAGTAGACGTTGAGCGCGTCGTCATCGACGTCGAACTCCTGGATGAACCTGGATCGGCGCGTGTAGCTGAGGCGCGTATTGAAAGGGCCTTTTTCATACGCCAGCGCGACGTTCACGTTGTGCCGCGAAGTTCCGGGAAGCTCGGTGCGGCCGATGCCAAGCGGCAGTTCGGCTGAGGACTTGGCGTAGGTGTAGTTCGAGTAGATGCCAAGGCCATCGAGCGGTTCCGGGAGCCAGTCGAAGGTCTGCTGCCAGGTCAACTCGAGTCCCGAGATTCGACCCTTCTCGCCATTTTGCGGCTGCGTGACCCGAAGCGATGACGGTCCGGTCCCGAACGTGGTCGTGGTGATGAAGACCGGATCGCGCAGTTCCTTGTGGAACACCGCGGCCGAGAGCAGACCGAGGGGGCGCAGGTACCGTTCGACGGAGAAGTCGAAATTGTGTGAGTAAACGGCCTTGAGATCGGGGTTACCCGCTACGGCAGTCCGTGCGTTGTCGTCGATCGCCAGCCGCGGCACGATGTCGCGGTAGTTCGGTCGGTTCAGCGCGGTCGAGTAGGAGGCGCGATAGAGGAGGTCATCCTCGTCCTCGAATCGCAGATGCACGCTCGGCAGCAGCTTCACATAGTCCCGTTCCACGGCCTGCGGCGTGATCTGCTGTGTGCGGATGTCGAAGCGGTTGGCGCGCCCCTCGGTGCCCGTTCGTTCGTAGCGAATCCCGGTGATCAGACTCAGTCGGTCCCAGGTCGCATCGAAGCGCACGTAGGCCGCCTTGATGTCTTCGGAGGACCGATAGTCGTTCACCGCCGAGTCGGCGACCAGCGGCAGCAGATTGGCATTCCGGAACGTTTCGATCGTGCCGTCCGAGAAGATCGACTGACAATACTCACGTCCAAAGAGGTAGCGGCCGAAATTGTTGGACACCGTGTTGCAGAGCAGACTCGTGTACGCCGGCGTGCCCGCCGCCACCGAGTTGCGGAAGCGGTCGTCGTTGCTTTCCTTGTCACGCAAGCGCGCCCGTACACCGAACTTGATCGTGCCGTACTCGCCGATCCAGTCCTGCGCGCGCTCGAGATCGGCCCGAAAGCTGTTCTCGCTCTCATCGGACTGCTCGAAGCGGCGGTTGTAGCGCCGAAATGCCCAGACCGACTCCGGCAGGTCGATGCCTTCCTGACGAACCGTGCCATCCGGATTCAGGATGGTGTAGGTCGGGAAGTCGGGATTGCTGTAGTCGAAGCGCAGCGGGGGTCGCAGTGTCGACCGATAGATGACCTGCTGGCGGCTCGGAATATCGAACTCGCCCTCACTGCGCCCAGCCTGCCAGGTCAGTAGCCACTCGTCGAGGCGGTGCTCACCGCCGAAGTTCAACGTGCGGATCCGCTGTTCCTGGATGCGTTCGCGGATCTCCTTGTCGAACGTCGCCCGCCCGAACTCGCCGCCGGCCTGCGTGGCACCGGCCCGGGGCTGCTCGAACGTGATCGCGAAGAGATTGCGGTACTCCTTGTCCCGGAATTTGGCCGCAGAGGCAATCGCATAGAGCAGATGAGCCTCGTCGATCCGGGCATCGAGGCGGCCGGTGAAGCCATTGCGGGTCCGCGTGCCGTCGTAGTCCTTGATCTCGGTGAGTGATGGCAGAAACTGGTTGGTGGCCGGATTCCGCACGAAGGTGGTCTCGATGTTCTCGGTGAATCGACCCTGCCGGCTACCGGACGCCGAGAACAGCCACCCCACGTTCCCGCCCGCACCGAACTGATCTCCGAGGGTCACGCTGGCGGCGTCGTTGTCGCCCGGTCCGAGCTGGTAGCGGCCGCTGGCAACCGAAGCGCGAACCGTCGGTCCCTCGCGGTCGAAGGCGCTCTGGGTGCGGATATTGATGTTGCCGGCGATCGCGTCGCCATCCATGTCCGGCGTCAGCGACTTGGTGACCTCGAGCGCGGCGATGACATTCGATGGGATCGTATCGAGCTCCACCGCGCGGCGCCCCGGATTCGGGGCCGACAGCGGCAGGCCGTCGACCGACACGCTGGTGAACTCGAGCGGCGCGCCGCGCACGCTCACGTAGCGGCCTTCGCCCTGATCGCGTTCGATCGCGACCCCGGGAATCCGCTGCGTCGCCTCGGCCACGTTCGCATCCGGGAATCGCCCCAGAAGATCGGCGGAAACGACGTTGGTCACGTTGCCGGCCGCCCGCTGCTGATTCAGTGCCAGCGCTTGCGCATCGCGGGTGGCGCGCACCTCGATCCGATCGAGGGTCCGGGACGTCGCCACCAGCACGACGTCGGCCCGGGCGCCCCGATCGGCACCCACCTCGATCTCGAATCGCTGCGGCTCGTAGCCAATGAAGTCGACCTCGACCAGATGACGTCCGACGGGCAGTCCACTGACCCGGAACCGGCCTTCGCGGCTCGAGGACGTGGTGATGCCGCTTGCCGTGATCCGCGCGCCCTCGAGGAACCGCCCCGAGGCGGCCTCCCTGACCGTACCCGTCAAGGTCCCGGCAGAGCGGGTGACGACGACCTCGGCGGACGGACCAGCCTCGCGGGAGGCTGCAGTGACGCTCGAGAGCGCAAGCGCGATCGACAACGCAAGCCGCGCTGGACGTGAGAAGGACATGCGGGAACCCCCTGGATGTCGGAGCCGCGATCGTCGGCTCGACGCGTGACGGCCCCGTGTCCGGCCTATGTCATCTCGTCCGTGGCGCCGAATCTCCGAGTTCGACCCCGAATAGACCGAGGTAAAGCGACCGATAGATGCAGGTCGCGTCGATGGTGCCTTCGATCAGCGCCGCGCCGGGACCAATGCCGCGCGTAACGAGGCCGCCGGCACTGTCGGAGTCCGAGGCCCAGGTGATGTAGAAGGGAATCCGGTGGCCTTCGTGATCCGGGGGGGTCAGGAACGGCTCGCCACGATCGCTCGAGAGCGGCGAGCCCACGGACGTGCGCGCTGGCAGCGGGCGCGGCAAGTCGTCCGGATCGTCGAGATCGTCACTGGTCGCGTTCATGCCGCCGTTATCCGAGTCGGAGGCCACGATGATGGTCAGATCGGGATCACGCCGGTACGCGTCGAGGGCCTTGGCGATCGCACGATCGGCGCCGTGCGCGGCCTCGAGCGTCGCCAGCGCGTTGTTCTCACCGGACAGGTTGTCGGTGCCCTCTTCATTGACGACGACGAAATAGCCGTTCGGCGCGTCGACGAACCGTTCGAGGACGAACTCGAGCATCTCGTCGACCCGCGGCGCCTGTGGCTGGAACGGCGGCACGCCCCGCGCACGCATCTCGGCCTCCCCGAGCTCGTTGAACGTCTCTTCATGTGCAAACAGCCCGAGCACCCGCTCTGTCTCCCGGGGCAAGGCGCGAAGCTCGTCGCGGGTAAAGACCACGGTATATCCGGCCGCCCTTGCCTCGTCGACCAGATTGCGGCCGTCATCGCGCAGACCCTCTCCATGCCGACCAAGCACGCCCTTGGGCAGAAAATGGGCCTCGCCGCCGCCGAGCGCCATGTCCGGACCGGCGGCGAGGATCTGTGAAACGATCTCGGCCGCATCCTTGCGGTTGGGTACCGAGGCCAGGAAGGCTCCGGTGCCAGGTTCGGCCAACGTCGATGAGTTGATGATCGCGACCTTCTTGCCTGCGCGCTGGGCCTCGCGCATCAGGCTCATCGCCCTGCCCGAAGCCGCCACCGGGATCTGTCCGTCGATCATGCCGTAGCTGTCCAGCTTTGCCCGGACGCCATATGCATGGGTCGTGGCGCCGGCGTTCGAACTCTGGTTGACCGCATCGACGGTCGGCCCCACGTACAGCGCGACTCGCGGCAGCGCGTCCCAGGCAAGGCGACCATCCGGACCGACGTGCATCAGCCGGGTCGCCATCCAGGTATTGGCGCCCATGCCATCGGGATGGATGAAGATCGCACTGCGCGGCGGATCGGACTGACGTCCAGCGGGCTCTTGCGCGGACCGAAGCTGCGGTGACGCACAACCCGACAGCGCGAACCACAGTGTGATCATCAACAGCGCGGAGTGCCGCATCGCAATCGTCCGTCGATCAAAGGGCCTTTTACATTAATCGCGCGAGATGTCTTTTTGAGGGAGCTCACGCCCGACGCGCGAGACCGACGACGGCACCGGAATGGCGCCGAGGCCAGGCTCCAGCCGCTTTCCGCTCGGTATCACAAGCGATAGGCCGCGAACCGCATCAGATCGGCTGCGATCCGCATCAAGGTCGGCACCGGATCAGGCAGCGCCGCGGCGCCGGCGTCCTCGGCGTTGCGGCCGTGGCGGGCCTCGTCGGCCTGCATCGTCGCGATGATCGCGCGCGAGCGAGCGTCGCCTTCGGGCAGGCGCTCGAGGTGATCCCCGAGATGCGCCTCGACCTGGCGCTCGGTCTCGACTACGAAGCCGAGGCTGACCCGGTCCGAGACCAGACCTGCGCCGGCGCCGATCGCAAAGGCGCCCGCATACCACAGCGGATTCAGCACGCTCGGCCGGCTGCCGAGCTCCTCGAGCCTTGCCGCGCACCACGCCAGATGGTCGGCCTCCTCGCGCGCGGCCTCGAGCAGGTGCTCGCGCAGCGCTGCGCGCCGCGCGACCGCGGCCTGGCCGAGATAGAGCGCCTGGGCGGCGACCTCACCCGCGTGGTTGATTCGCATCAGCCCCGCGGCGTGGCGGCGCGCGGCCTCATCGAAGGCCGCGTCGGCGTGCCCCTCGGCCGGATAGGGCGTCTGCGGGACCGGCGGCGGGCCGAGCGTGGTCGCGAGTGCCGACTGAGCGCCGATCAGCAGGCGGTCGAGCGCGGAGTGGGCGCGCGCGGCATCGACGGACTTGACGGTCATGGATCGAGGGCCTCCTTGAGCCACGAGATCGGGTGATGTATCGGCAACGGCCGGCCGGCAGCCACGAGTCCTGCCGCGAGCCACAGCCGGCAGCCGGTGTTGGTGGTCGCGACCGCGTCCGCGCCAGTCGCGAGGATCGCGCGCACCACCCCCTCGCGCAGCGGCCCCGCGAGATGCGGGTGATCGGCGAAGTGGCTGCCGGCCGCACCACAGCAACCGAAGCCGGACGGGATCACCGCCACGTCGAGACCCGGGATCGCCGCGAGGACCTGCCGCGCGGCGCGCCCAGCATCGCGGTTGCGCTGCGTACACGGCACCCACAGCGCGATTCTGCCGGTGCGTGCGCGCAGCGCCGGTGAAGCTGCGTCCAATCGCCGCAGGACCTCGTCGAGCAGGTCGTCGACGGGCGTTTCCTCCGCAAGAGTGCGGCGCCAGTCGGCGAGACAGCCGCTCGCAAAGATCACGGCGCGTCCCGCGCCGGTCGCGGCGATCCGCTGGCGCACCGCTGCGGCAAGCCGATCGGCCTCGGCCGCGTCGCCGGCATGCCGCGCCAGCGCGCCACAGCAATGGCCATCGGCGACCACCGCGACCCGCGCGCCGAGCCGTTCCAACGTGATGCGCGCATCGCGCAGCGTGTCGCGCTCGACCGCGCTGCCGACGCAGCCGGCCAGCAGCGCGAGCTCCGCGGCGTCCGCGGATGAATCGGTTCCATCGGTCGCGAGCGCGGGACCGGGCAGCGCCGACGCGACGTCGAGCAGCGCGCCGAGACGCGAATCGCGTCGCTCAAGCCGCGCGGCGAGTCCGAGTCGCGCGATGATCCGACCGATACGCAGCGCGGCCGCCATCACGCGTGGCCGCGTCGCGAGCGCGCGCAGGGCGCGACGGAACCGGGTGTCGGCTGCGCGCACCTCGGGCAATGCACGCACCCCATCGAGCAGCTCCCCATAGCGCACGCCGGCCGGGCAGACACGTTCGCAGGCGCCGCAGGCAAGGCAATCATCGAGCTGCGCGACGAGCGCGGCGTCGGCCGTCCGGCCGTCAGCGAGCGCGCGCGCGAAGCGAACACGCCCGCGCGGCGACTCGCCCTCGCGTCGCGCCACGGCATAGGTCGGGCAATGCGGCAGGCACGCGCCGCACTGCACGCACGCATCCGCGAGCGCCGCGATCCGCGCGCGTGCGGGATCCTCGGGCGTCGGTCGCAGCAGCGGCGCGATCGGGTCCATGCTCCGATTGTCCCCGATCCGGCCGTGCGCGCTCGGGCTTCGCGTATCCTCGGAAGCTCTCGCGACGCGGAGCCTTTCGATGAGCGACGATACGGTCGGCCGAGGCAGCGCCTTCGGTGCCTTCGTGGAGCGGGTCGGCCGGAAGATCCCGGATCCGGTCGTGATCTTCATGAGCCTCTACCCGGTCACGCTGATCACCGCGATCCTGATGGGCGGGCATACGTTCGAGACCATCGGCGCCGGCGGGCAGCTCGTCGCGCAGGCGATCAAGCCGATGACCGACCCCCAGCACGTGCGCTGGATCTTCGACAACGCGCTGGTCACCAACTGGCTGGCCTTCGGCAACGGCGTTCTGGGCGTGATCCTCATCGTCACGCTCGCGGTCGGCGTCGCGGAGCACGCGGGCCTGCTCGGCGCGCTGATCAAGGCAGCGGGTGCCCGGATCCCGAAGGCCTTCCTGCCGCTGCTGCTGGTCTTCCTCGGGATCATGAGCTCGCTTGCGACCGACGCCGGTTACCTGATCCTGATCCCGCTCGCGGGCCTGCTCTACGCCGCGCTCGGGCAACACCCGATCATCGGCATGGCCGCGGCCTTCGCCGGCGTCTCGGCCGGCTTCAGCGCAAACCTGATCCCGGCGACGCCGCCCGACGTGATCGTCGGCATGAACGCGAAGGTCTTCGCCGAGTCGCAGGGCGTTCCCTTCGCCAGCGCCACCGGCACGGCACTCAACGCGGCGACGATGAACTACTTCTTCATGGTCGCCTCGACTGCGCTGCTGTGCGTGCTCGGCGCGTGGGTCACGAAGCGCTTCGTGATCCCGCGCTACGCCGGCGAACCCTTCACGCTGCCGCCCGGCATCGACTTCGGTGAGTTCGCGCTGACCGACGCCGAGAAGCATGGACTTCGATGGTCCGTGGTCGGCCTCGCGGTCGCGCTCGCGATCGTCTACGCGCTCGCGACCGGCCCGCTCGCGACGTTCGTCGACGCCGACGGCCGCGAAGTCGTGCCCTTCCTCAACAACATCATCCTGCTGATCTCGATCGTGTTCGTCGTGACCGGCGCCTTTTTCGGCTTCGCCTGCGGCCGGTTCCAGGGCATCGGCGACCTGGTGCAGGCGATGGTGCGCCAGATGAACACGATCGGCTACATCCTGGTGCTGACCTTCTTCAGCTACAACTTCCTGGGGCTGCTCTCATACAGCGGCCTCGGCGCCTACATCACCTACCTCGGCGCCACGGTGCTCCAAGCCGCGGGACTCCAGTCGATGCCGGTGCTGCTGCTGGTCGGCTTCGTGCTGACGACCGCGACGATCAACCTGTTCATCGGCGGCCTGACGTCGAAGTGGATGCTGCTCGGGCCGATCTTCATCCCGATGCTGTACTTCGTGAACCCGGCGATGACCCCGGACGTCGTCGCCGCCGCCTATCGCGTCGCCGACTCGTCGACCAACATCATCACGCCGATGATGTCCTACGCCGGCATCGTGCTCGCCTTCATGCGCCGCTACGCGCCCGAGTTCGGCTTCGGCGACCTGATCCTGACCATGCTGCCTTATTCGATCACCTTCCTGATCGGCTGGACGATCCTGCTGGTCACGTTCTTCGGGCTCGGATTGCCGCTCGGGTTCTGAAGGTCGACGCCTCGCACAACCGACGCGGCACACCGCCCACGTACCGCCGCGCCCGCTGCGCCATCGCGGCCAGGCACTGTGACCGCGCAGCCCGGGTGCTGGACTCGAGCGGCGCACGTGGCGAGAGGCATCGGGGCCTCGCCATGACTCACCGGGTCGCGATGATCAGTGGTGAGGCGTGTCTTCGAGATAGGTGTAGGCGGTGAGCCCAGCCTCGAGCGCGGCGCGTATGCGTTCGGCCACCGAGCGCTCCAGGCCGGCGCGCGCGATCTTCTGCGCGAACGCAAGACGCAGATTGTTGGCGTCGTAGCCGACGTAGCCGAGCACGCGGTCGGCGGTGTCGCCGCGGCGCGGATGCTCGATCACGTAGCCATCGGCGGTCAGGCGCACGTCGACCGAGTCGGTGTCGCCGAAGAGGTTGTGGTAGTCGCCGAGCGTCTCCTGATAGGCGCCGACCATGAAGATGCCGAGCCGGTAGGACTCGCCGGGCCGCAGCGGATGGAGCGGCAGGCTGGTGTCGACGCCTTCGGAATCGACGTAGTGATCGATGCGGCCGTCCGAGTCGCAGGTGAGGTCGCCGATCACGCCACGACGAGTCGGCGCCTCGTCGAGGCGCTCGATCGGCACGATCGGGAACACCTGGTCGATGGCCCAGACGTCAGGGGTCGACTGGAACACCGAGAAGTTGACGAAATACTTGTCGACCAGGCGTTCGTCGAGTTCGTCGATCGCCGGGCGGTGTGCGCGCTCATCCGGCTGCAGCCGAGCGCGCACCTCGTGAGCGATCGCGTACCAGAGGTCGTCCAGCACCGCGCGGTCCTCGAGCGTGATCGCGCCGTGCGCGTAGAGCGTGTGACCCTCGGCGAGATAATGCAGCGATTCGTGCCAGAGCTCGAGCGCCGGGCGCTTGCCGAGCGCGTCATGGATCTCGCGCAGGTGGCGGATCACGGCGGGCTCCTGCTCGGCGACCGGCGGCACCGCGCCGCGAGGGGCGCCCTCGACCTCGCTGACGTTCGCGACCAGGACGGCGTGATGCGCGGTCATCGCGCGTCCGGCCTCGGTCAGCACACGCGGCGCCGGCAGTCGGTGCTCGCGTACGGCCTCGGCCAGCGGAGCGATGATCGTGGCTGCGTATTGTTCGAGTCCGTAGTTGATCGAGCAGTCGCTGCGCGAGCGCGTGCCCTCGTAATCGACCCCGAGCCCGCCACCGACGTCGACGTGGTCGATCGTCACGCCGAGCCGCGAGAGTTCGACGAAGTAGCGCGCGGCCTCGCGCATACCCTGCGCGATGTCACGGATATTGCTGATCTGCGAGCCCATGTGGAAATGCAGCAGGCGCAGGGTGTGGAGCTGGCCCTCGGTGCGCAGCGTGGCCACGAGATCGAGGACCTGACGCGGCGAAAGGCCGAACTTGGCTTTGTCGCCGCCGGTGTTCTGCCACTTCCCGGCGGCGATGCTGGCTAGCCGCATGCGCACGCCGAATCGCGGCTCGACGCCGAGCGCGCGGGCCTCCTCCAGCGCCATCCGGAGCTCGCTCGGTTTCTCGATCACGATGTGCACGTCGAGTCCGAGCATTCGCCCGATCAGCGCAAGTCGCAGGCACTCGCGATCCTTGTAGCCGTTCAGGACCACGAGCCCGCCGCGCGACAACGCGAGCACCGCGACCAGCTCGGGCTTCGAACCGGCCTCCAGGCCGAAGCCCTCGCCCCCGCGCGCGACGAGTTCGCCTGCGACGCTCTGGTGTTGGTTGACCTTGATCGGGTAGATCGCGGTGTAGCCGCCCGGGTACTCGAGGTCGGCCATCACGCCATTGAAGGCGCGCTGCATCCGCGCGAGCTTGTCACCGAGAACGTCGGCGAAGCGCACCAGCAGCGGCAGCTTCAGGCCCTGGGACTCGGCCGCGGCCACGACCTCGGGCAGCGCGATCCGCGGGCCGCCCGGGCCGCGCGGCTGCGCGACGATTCGGCCGCGGTCGTCGACGTCGAAGTAGCCGTCGCTCCAGTGCGGGATCGACCAGGTATGCCGGGCGCGGTCGAGGTTCCAGTGGCTCACGGGCGTGGCTCCGGTCGACGTCGAAGGGGCGCGGAGTGTAACGACCGCCGTGTCGCGGCGCGGGTGCACCAGCGCCGGCCGCTACACTTCGCGCCTCCCAATCGAAGCGAGGGTCCCGCCGATGTCCGAGGAAGCCTCATGGTTCACCGAAGCCCACCTGCCATCGGGCTCGTCGATCGGCTTCCGCGTCACCCGCAAGCTCGACGAGGTGCGCACACCCTTCCAGCACATCGAGGTCTATGAGACCACCGACTGGGGCAATCTGATGGTGATCGACGGCTGCGTGATGCTGACCAGCCGCGACAACTTCCTCTACCACGAGATGATGAGCCATCCGGCGCTGTACACGCATACGGCGCCGAAGAAGGTCGTGATCATCGGCGGTGGCGACTGCGGCACGCTGCGCGAGGTGCTGAAGCACCGCGAGGTCGAGGGCGTGGTCCAGTGCGACATCGACGAGCAGGTCACGCGGCTCGCCGAGCGCCACTTCCCGGAACTGTGCGAATCGAACGGCGACCCACGCGCCACCTTGATGTTCGACGATGGCGTCGCGCTGATGGCCGGGATGGCGCCCGAGTCGGTGGACCTCGTCATCGTCGATTCGACCGACCCCGTGGGACCAGCCGAGGGCCTCTTCGGCGCGAAGTTCTACGAGAGCTGCATCCGCGCGTTGCGGCCCGGCGGCATCCTGGTGCAGCAGAGTGAGTCGCCGCTGGCGCACCTCGATCTGATCCGCACGATGCGCAGCTACATGCGCGGCGCCGGCTTCGCCGCGACCCGCACCCTGCCCTTCCCGCAGCCGTGCTATCCGACCGGCTGGTGGAGCTGCACGCTGGCGCGTAAGGGCGTCACCAGCTTCGAATTCCGCGAGCGCGGCGCCGAGACCAAGCAATTCCCGACGCGCTACTACAACGCGGCGATCCATCGGGCCGCGCTGGCGACTCCCGAGTTCATGCGCTCGGCACTCGGCGACTGAAGGCAGCTCTGATCAACTCGGAGCTTCCGCCGGCCACGGATGGCCGACCCGCGAATCAAGCAAGCGAGTGCTTGATTCGTCGAAGCAGCAATCGGACCTGCGCCGGACACGGCGCGCGCTGGCAAGTCCACCTATGGACTCGTCCAGACCTTCCTGAAGCGCCGCGCCCGCGCGGCCCGGCGCCGCGCGGGCCGCATCGTCACAGGGCGTCGGCGTCGAGTTCGCCGGTGCGGATCCGGATCACCCGCTCGAGCGGCGTGACGAAGATCTTGCCGTCGCCGATCTTGCCGGTGCTGGCGGCGCCCATGATCGCCTCGATCGCGCGTTCGACCAGATCGTCGGGCAGCGCGGCCTCGATCTTGATCTTCGGCAGGAAGTCGACGACGTACTCGGCGCCGCGGTAGAGCTCGGTGTGGCCCTTCTGGCGACCGAAGCCCTTGACCTCGGTCACGGTAATGCCCTGGACACCGGCCTCGGCCAGCGCCTCGCGGACGTCGTCGAGCTTGAAGGGCTTGATGATGGCGGTGATCATTTTCATGTCTTCGTCCTCCGGGCGGCGCGTCGCCGCCCCGTGCGGATGGGGATGACGGCGAACGCTACAGGATGTAGCCGCGCTCGTTGTGCTCGGCGAGGTCGAGGCCCTCGGTCTCGGCCTCGGCGTCGACGCGCAGGCCGATCGTCCAGTCGACCAGCTTTAGCACGACGAGGGTCACGATGCCGGTCCAAGCGATCGTGATCACGACGCCCAGGGTCTGCTTCCAGACCTGCGCGCCGATCGAAACGCCCTCGGCGAGCCCCGCGCCGCCCACGGCCGCCGACGCGCAGACGCCGGTCAGCATCGCGCCGACGATGCCGCCGACCGCGTGCACGCCGAAGACATCGAGCGAGTCGTCATAAGCGAGCGCGCGCTTGAGCTTCGTCGAGGCGATGAAGCAGATCACGCCCGAGGCCGCGCCGATCAGCAGCGCCCCGACCGGACCGGCGGTGCCTGCGGCCGGCGTGATCGCGACCAGTCCCGCGACCGCGCCCGAGGCGATGCCGAGCACCGAGGCCTTCCGGTGCACGATCCACTCCGCAAACATCCATGCCAGCGCCGCGGTACCGGTCGCGACCTGGGTCACCAGCATCGCCATGCCGGCGCTGCCATTCGCCGCCACCGCGGAGCCCGCGTTGAAGCCGAACCAGCCGACCCACAGCAGCGAGGCGCCGATCAGCGTGTAGGTCAGGTTGTGCGGCGGCATCGGCGTCGTCGGCCAGCCGCGCCGCCTACCGATCACGAGGCAGGCGACGAGGCCCGCGATGCCGGCATCGATGTGGACCACGGTGCCGCCGGCGAAGTCGAGCACGCCCATGTCCCACATCAGGGCGCCATCGCCGGCCCAAACCATGTGCGCGATCGGCAGGTAGGCGAAGGTGAACCAGAGCACCGTGAAAGCGAGCAGCGCGGCGAACTTCATCCGCTCCGCGAAGGCGCCGACGATCAGCGCCGGCGTGATGATCGCAAACGTCATCTGGAAGGTCGCGAACACCGTCTCCGGGATCGTTCCGGTCAGGGACTCGCGGGTGACCCCGGCGAAGAAGGCCTTGTCGAGGCCGCCGATGAACGAGGCCAGGTTGGTGACGCCCGCCTCCATGCCGGCGGTCGAAAAGGCCAGCGAGTAGCCGTAGACGATCCACAGCACCGAGATCAGGCCCGCGATCGCGAAGCACTGCATCATCACCGACAACACGTTCTTCGACCGGACCATGCCGGCATAGAACAGCGCGAGCCCCGGGATGGTCATCAAGAGGACCAGCGCGGTCGAGGTCAGCATCCACGCCGAGTCACCCGAGTCGAGCGCGGGCGCGGTGTCCTCGGCCACGGCAAGCAACGGAACGACGAGCAAGGACAGGCCGGCAAGGCCCCGGGTATTTCGTCTCATGGCAGGCTCCAGGTCCCCTCCCCGGGCCAGCGATCATTGGGTTTGCGGCTCGACGGTTGAAGGCTCCCGGCGATTCGGGTGTATTGCGCGTTTGTCGCGGGCCAACCCGGCCTGTCACGCTGGCCGGCAGGTCGGCGGCTCGTTCGATCCCCTCGTCTGAAGCTGGCTGCTGCTTTGCAGCAACCGAACGCCGCGCCCGGTGGGCCGTCTGCGTTTTCCTACACGACACCGCGCCGCTCGCCGACGGCGCCACCGCATCGGCGCGCCTACACTTCCGGACGTCCCTCGAACCGGAGTGCAAGCCATGCTCGACCTGCGCGGACTCGATGATCTCGCCCAGCGCCTGACCGCGCTGCTCCCGCCCGGCGCCGGGGCGGCCTCCGAAGACCTGCGGAAGGCCTTTCGCGCCACGCTCGAGGCCGGCATTGCGCGGCTCGACCTCGTCACCCGTGAGGAGTTCGACGTGCAGCGTGCGGTGCTGCTCAAGACTCGCGAAAAGCTGGAATCGCTCGAGCGCCAGCTCGCCGAGATCGAGGCGCGGCTCGCGTCGCGTCCTTCCAACTGAAGCATCCCGGGCGACGACGATGGCACTCGCGGTCGCCCTGAGCCGCGCCCAGATCGGGGTGCGGGCGCCCGAGGTCCACGTCGAAGTCCACCTCGCCGGCGGGCTGCCCGGCACCTCGATCGTGGGCCTGCCGGAACTCGCAGTGCGCGAGTCGCGCGATCGCGTCCGCGCGGCGATCCAGACCGCCGGCTTCGAGTACCCGCAGCGCCGGGTCACGGTCAGCCTGGCACCGGCCGACCTGCCCAAGGACGGCGGTCGCTACGACCTGCCGATCGCGCTCGGCATCCTGGCGGCTTCGGGGCAGATTCCGACGGAGTCGCTGGCCGGCCGCGAGTTCATCGGCGAGCTCTCGCTGACCGGCGAGCTGCGCTCGGTGGTCGGCGTGCTGCCCGCAGCGCTGACCGCCGGCGCGGCCGATCGCGAACTCGTGGTTCCGGCCGCGAACGCGAGCGAAGCGGCGCTGGCGCGGAACGCGCGCATCGCGATCGCGCCGAGCCTGCTCGCGGTCTGCGCCCACCTGCGCGGCGTCGAACCCTTGCCGTCGCCGGCCCGGGTCGCGATCGACCCGGGCGCGAGTCGCGCGAACGTGCCGGACCTCGCCGACGTGCGCGGCCAGCCGCGAGCGCGCCGGGCGCTCGAGATCGCCGCGGCCGGCGGCCACAATCTGCTGCTGGTCGGTCCGCCCGGCACCGGCAAGACCATGCTGGCCACGCGCCTGGCCGGGATCCTGCCGCCGCTCGGTGAAGCCGAGGCGCTGGAAGCGGCCGCGGTGCGCTCGATCGCCGGGCTGCCGGTGGACCCGACGCGCTTCCTCGAACGTCCGACCCGGGCGCCGCACCACAGCGCCAGCGCCGCCGCGCTGGTCGGCGGCGGACCGATCCCGCGGCCCGGCGAGATCTCGCTCGCGCACCAGGGCTGCCTGTTCCTCGACGAACTGCCCGAGTTCGACCGGCGCGTGCTCGAAACGCTGCGCGAGCCGCTCGAGTCCGGTCGCATCCTGATCTCGCGCGCCGCGCGGCAGGCCGAGTTCCCGGCGCGATTCCAGCTCGTCGCCGCGATGAACCCATGCCCCTGCGGACACGCCGGCGATCCCTCGGGCGCCTGTCGCTGCACGCCGGATGCGATCGCTCGCTACACCGCGCGGCTCTCGGGCCCGCTGCTGGACCGCATCGACCTGCACGTCGAGGTGCCGCGCGTACCCCAGGCCGCGTTGCGCGCGGCCACGCCCGGGGAGGATTCCGCCACCGTCCGCGCCCGCGTCGTCGCCGCGCGCGCGCGCCAGCACGCGCGCGCCGGCAAGGTCAACGCCTGGCTCGGCAACCGCGAGGTCGAGGCCCAGTGCCGCCTCGGCGCCGACGACCAGGCGCTGCTCGAGCGCGCGGTCGACCGCCTCGGACTCTCGGCCCGCGCCTACCACCGCGTGCTCAAGGTCGCGCGCACGATCGCCGATCTCGACGGCGCCGGCGACATCGCCACGCCCCACCTCGCCGAGGCGCTCGGCTACCGCTGTCTCGACCGGCGGCCGATGGCGGAGCAGGCGGCCTGAGTCCCTGGTCGTCTTGCGGGCTTTCGAGGTCCGCCCCGACGAACCGGCGCAAGACCGTCGCCGCCTCGCACCCCGCCTCACCCGCGAGGGCGCCTCCGGTTTTCGGACGGCAAGGACCCGTGGGGCGTCATCGACTGAAAACCTTGATGCAATCGCATCATGATGCCGCCATGCGCACGACGATCGACCTTCCCGAGGACCTCCACCGGATCGCGACCGCCATCGCCCGCGACACCGGTCGCAGCCTGAGCCAGACCGTCGCGGAGTTGCTGCGTCGCGGCCTCTCGGCGCCCTACGGCACCCGCGAGGACGCGGCACCCGTCTATGTGATGGACCCGGCAACCGGCCTCCCGCGCGTCCGCTCGCGGCGCCTCATCACCGCCGAGGACGTGCGCAGCCTGGACGACGAGGGGTGAGCACCTATCTGCTCGACGGCAACGTGCTGGTCGCGCTGACCGACTCGGCGCATGTCCACCACGCCACCTGCGTGGGCTGGTTCAACGCCCGCGGCGAGCCCTTCGCGACCTGTCCGAACACGCAGGGCACCCTGCTGCGGATGCTCGTCCGCCATGAAGCGGTCGGTTCTCCGCGGGAAGCCGCCGAAGTGCTGGCCGCGCTATGCGCCCATCCGCGCCACCGCTTCTGGGCGGATGACATCGATTACCGGAGCGTCGAATGGCGCGGCGTCAGCGGCCATCGCCAGGTCACGGACGCCTATCTCGCCGCGCTGGCCCGGCGACACCGGGGCCGTCTGCTGAGCCTCGACCGGGGACTCGCGGCCCTGCATGCGGACGTCGTCGACCTGCTGCGAGGCTGACCCTGCATGGCGCGCCGCGCCGGCCCGGCCGATCGTCCTCAGGGAACGCACCGCCAGTCGGTCAGGCTCCCGGTGCCTGCGGCGGCAACGGCGCCACCCCCTCGAAGGCCGGCACCGCGTCGGCGTAGTCCTGCCACCCGAGCCGCGCCATCGCCTGCCGGAACTCGGCGTCGGGCGGCGCGGTGATCGTGATCGGCTCGCCCGTCGCCGGATGGGCCAGACGAAGGCCCCAGGCGTGCAACAGCAGGCGGTGGACGCCGAGGTGCATCCGCGCGAAGCGGTTGTGGCGGCCGTCGCCGTGGCTGGTATCGCCGATCAGGTGATGCGAGGCGTGCTTGAAGTGGCGGCGGATCTGGCGGTAGCGGCCGGTCTCCGGCCGCGCCTCGACCAGAGCCAGGCGCACGCTCTCGTAGCGACCGACCGGGATCGGCAGCTCGGCGGTCGCCAGCCGCGTCCACGCCGTGCGCGCCGCTTTCTTCTCGGGCATGCCCGGCGCGTCGAGCGGATGGTCGATGAGGCCTTCGGCCTCCGGCCAGCCGCGGCAGACCGCGAGGTAGCGCTTGTCGACGCGGCGCGCCATGAACTCGGCACCGAGCGCGCCGGCCAGCGCGCGGTCGGCCGCGAACAGCACGATGCCGCTGGTGGCGCGGTCGAGCCGGTGGATCGGGAACAGCATGCGTCCGGTCGCCCGCCGCACGCGATCGACCAGCACGTCGTCCTCGCCATCGGCGAGGCCCGAGCGATGGACCAGCAGGCCGGGCGGCTTGTCGACCGCGACCAGCGCCTCGTCGGCGTGGACGATCTCGATGTCGCGCGGGGGGCTCACCGTGCCGCGCGGGCAGCGGCCATGAAGGCGAGCCCGCCGGCGGCCAGCACGGTGATCGCAAGCCACGGCACGCCGAGCAGCGTCGGCCCCGGCCCGCCGAGCGCGACCAGCACGGTGCCGGCGATCACGAGGCTGCCGCCGAGGATCGCGCGCACGCTGGCGCGCTGGCCGCGGCGCTGGCCGTCGGCGAGCTGGGCGAGCTCCTCGGCGCGGATCCGCGAGACCTGCTCGCCGTGGACCTGCTGCTCCAGCCAGCGATGCACGAGGCGCGGCAGCTCCGGTGCATTGCGCGCGATGTCGGGCAGGCGCTTCTCGAACTCGCGGCGCACGGTCGCGAACGAGTACTTCTCGCGCAAAATCCGGTCGAGCACCGGATGGGCGACTGCCCAGATGTCGAGCCTCGGGTCGAGCAGGCGACCCAGGCCCTCCACGTTGAGCAGCGTCTTCTGCAGCAGCAGCAGCTGCGGCTGGATCGTCAGCTGGTAGCGGTGCGCGACCTTGAACAGCTTGACCAGCACCTCGCCGAGCGAGATCTCCGCGAGCGGTCGGGTGAAGTACGGCTCGCAGACGGCGCGCACCGCCGACTCGAGGTCGTCGACGCGGATCGTGTCCGGCATCCAGCCGGCCTCGATGTGGAGCTCGGCGATGCGGCGGTAATCGCGGGTGAAGATGCCCTCGAAGTTGGCCGCGAGGTAGTACTGGTCGGCTGGCGGCAGCGCGCCCATGATCCCGAAATCGAGGGCGATGAAGCGCGGCTCGTCGACCCGCGTCGGATCGACCCAGACGTTGCCCGGGTGCGCGTCGGCGTGGAAGAAGTTGTCGCGGAAGACCTGCTGGTAGAACAGCGTCACCGCCTTGGCCGCGAGCTTCTCGCGGCTGATGCCGGCGGCCTCGATCGCGGCGATGTTGTCAGACGGGATGCCGTGCACGCGCTCGAGCGTCAGCACGGTCTCGGCGCTCCACGGCCAGTGCACCTCGGGCACGTAGAGGTCCGGCGAGTCCAGCCAGAAGCGGCGCAGCGTGCTGGCGTTGGCGCCTTCGCGCTGGAAGTCGAGCTCGTCGCGCAGCGTGCGCTCGATCTCGGCGACGACGTCGAGCGGGCGGACGTGCTCGGCGTTCGGCGAGTAGCGGGCGGCGAGCTCGCCGAGGCCGCGCAGCAGCGCGAGGTCGGTCTCGATGCGCTCGGCGATGCCGGGCCGCAGCACCTTGACCACGACCTCGCGGCCATCCGGGAGCGCAGCGGCGTGGACCTGGGCGATCGAGGCCGACGCAAGCGGCTCGAGGTCGAAGCGCGCGTAGAGCTCCGCGACCGGCTTGCCGAGCGCCTGCTCCACCGCATCGCGCGCCAGCTCGCCCGGGAACGGCGAGACACGGTCCTGCAGCAGCGCGAGCTGCTCGGCGACGTCTGGCGGCAGCAGGTCGCGCCGGGTCGAGAGGATCTGGCCGAACTTGACGAAGATCGGGCCGAGTTCCTCGAGCGCGCGGCGCAGGCGCTCGCCGCGCGTCGCCGATTCGATGCCGGCCGGCGAGGGCGCGATCAGCCCGCGCAGCGGACGCAACCAGCCAAACAAACGGGTCGCCTCGATCAGCTCGTCGAGCCGCCAGCGCAGAAGGGTCCGAGCAATGTGGAACAGCCGCGCGAAGCCGCGCAGGCCGGTGCCGAGCCGTCTCACGATCGCGCCCTCAGCCGCTCGATCCGCGCCGCTGCGCGCTCGACGTCGTCGCGCAGCGCGTCGACCGCGTCGAGGAAGTCGTCGAGCTCTTCGCGCGCGATCGTGGTGCGCGACTCGGTCTTGAGGTACTCGGCGGTGTCCTCGACGAGCCGACCGGCACGGGCGCGCGCGGCCGCGAACGTGGCCTGTGCGGCCTTCGCCAGCGGCAGGCCGATCGCGGGACCGAAGGCGGCCTCGAAGGCCGCGTCCCAGTCCGGCGCGAACTCGCGCGCGAGGCGCTCGAGCCGCCGCGCGAGCTCGGCATCGCCCTCGATCTCGACCTTGCCCGCCGGCAGCGCGCCCTCGCGACGCGGCAACAGCATCCCGACCAAGCCGGCCAGCGAACCGCGCAGCGCCAGGTCTGGCCGCGCCTCGCCGCCGGCAGGACCCACGCGCAGTCGCCCCTCGCGCACGCTGATCGCGAGCGCGAGGCCCGCCTCACGCCAGCCGAACTCGATCCTTCGCCCCTCGAGCGCGCCCAAGTCCGAGGCCATCGCCGGATCCAGCGCGACGACGCGATCGAGCGCGAGCTCCAGCGCTTCGCCGGCCAGCGCGAACAGGGGATTCGGGGATGGAGTCGACATGCGTCGCAGTGTATCGGGCGGCCATGCCGAGCCCTCGTGCACGCACCGCCGCGTCCGGCCCGCGCCACAATCGGCAGCCCGGCCGACGAGCGCCTTGCGATGACGATCTGGAAAAAGCCGACCGACCTCGCCGCGATCCGCCGCGCCGCGCGCGGCACGCTCGATGAGCACCTCGGCATCGAGATCACCGGCTTCACCGCGGATTCGATCACCGGCACCCTGCCGGTGGACGCGCGCACGAAGCAGCCCTTCGGCCTGCTGCATGGCGGAGCCTCGGTCGCGCTGGCCGAGTCGCTCGGCTCCCTCGGCTGCTACCTGACGCTGCCGGCCGACGGCAGCCACGGCGTCGGGCTCGAGATCAACGCCAACCACCTGCGTGCGGTGCGCGAGGGGCTCGTCACCGGCACCGCGCGGCCGCTCCACCTCGGCCGCTCGACCCAGGTCTGGGAGATCCGGATCAGCAATGGCGACGGGCGCTTGACCTGCGTCTCACGCCTGACGATGGCGATCGTTGCGGGCAGCACCTCAGCGGGATGAACCACCGGCACCCCTACGACGCGTTGACGCCGGAGGTCATCCTCGCGGCCGCCGAATCACTCGGCTGGCGCACCGACGGCCGGCTGCTGGCGCTGCCGAGCTACGAGAACCGCGTCTGGCGGATCGGAATCGATGGCGAAGCGCCTGTGGTCGCAAAGTTCTACCGCCCGGGCCGCTGGAGCGATGCTGCGATCCTCGAGGAGCACGCCTTCGCCTGGGAACTCGCCGAGGCCGAGGTGCCGGTCGCCACGCCGATCGCCCACGACGGCGAGACGTTGCATCGGTATGCCGGATTCCGTTTCGCGCTGTTCCCGCGCATCGGCGGCCGCGACCCGGAGCTCGACCGGCGCGACACCGCTACGTGGATCGGGCGCGTGGTCGCCCGCGTCCACCAGGTCGGCGCCCGCGCGCGCTTCCGGCACCGCGCCACGCTCGACGTCGTGAGCTTCGTCGAGGGCCCCGCGCGCGCGGTGCGCGCGAGCGCCCTGCTGCCGCGCCACCTCGCCGACCGCCACGCCGTGCTGACCGGGGAGATCGCGAGAACGGTGGCCGCGGCCTTCGACGCCGTCCAGCCAGCCATGCTGCGCCTGCACGGCGATCTCCACCCCGGCAACCTGCTGTGGCGGGAAGCAGGTCCACTGCTGGTCGACTTCGACGACTGCGCGATCGGCCCCGCGGTCGCCGACCTGTTCATGCTGTTGACCGGGGATGATGCGCAGCGGGAGGCGCTGGTCGAAGGCTATGAGACCTTCCGCGCACTCGATCCCGGCGAATGGTCGCTGGTAGGGCCATTGCGACTGATGCGGCAGGTCCACTACGCCGGCTGGCTGGCCGCGCGCTGGGACGACCCGGCCTTTCCGCGCGCCTTCCCTTGGGCCGGCGAGGCGCGCTGGTGGGAGGAGCACCTGGACGACCTCGCGCAAGCGCTCGACGGGGACGGCTGAGTCCCGCCCGCGAGCTACGGGTCGAGCATATCTGTTGTCGACTGGCGCCCCGACTCGACCGCGCTGCGCCACAATCGGAGCCCGATGACGGCCGTCCGCGACCCCCTTCGCCCGCTGCGCTACCTGTGGCGCCTGCCCTGGCTCGCGGCCCACCTGTTCGTGAGTCTCCCGCTGACGCTGCTCCTCGTCACCACCATCGGCCCGCACCTACGGCTACGCGGCGAGCGACTCGACCACCGCCTGATCCGGGCTTGGTCGGCCGGCCTCGTTCGCGTCTTCGGCTTTCGCGTCGATGCGCGCGGCGAACCGCTGCCGGGCGCCGTACTGCTGGTCGCGAACCACATCACTTGGATGGACATCGAGATCATCCACGCGCGGCGTATGGCGCACTTCGTCGCCAAGAGCGAGATCGCCGGCTGGCCCGTGGTCGGCTGGCTCACGACCCATGCCGGCACGATCTTCCATCGTCGCGGCGATCCGCGTTCGCTCGAGGCCGTGCAGCGGACCATGATCGAGCGGCTCCGCGACGGCCATGCGGTCGCGGTGTTCCCGGAAGGCACGACCGGCCCGGGCGACCAGGTCCGCACCTTCCACGCACGCATCTTCGCGGTCTGCGAGGCGGCCGGCGTGCCGGCGCAACCGGTCGGCCTGCGCTTCGTCCGAGATGGCCAGGCGATCACCGAGCCCGCGTTCCGCCCCGGCGAGAACTTCCTTCAGAACTTCTTCCGCCTGCTCGGCGCGCCGCGGACCACGGCAGAGCTGCACTTCCTCGAACCGATCGTGGTCGGGGAGGGCGGCCGGCGTCGCGCC
>CALDVP010000141.1 GCA_937924195.1 uncultured Lysobacterales bacterium | reverse complement strand
CGCGGCGCCGAGCGTGACCGCGCGATCGGCGGCGGTCCCGGCGCGCCACCCGGCCCACGCGCCGGCGAGGGTCCCGAGCGAGAGCGCGATCACCAGCGCCTGCGCGCCGGTCAGCAGCGTGGCCGGCAGGCCGGCGCGGATCAGCTCGCCGACGGTGAAGTCCGGGTACTGGAACGAGGGTCCGAGGTCGCCCTGCGCGATCTGGCCGAGATAGCGCAGGTACTGCACCGGCAGCGGCCGGTCGAGGTGGAAGCGCGCGGCGAGATTTGCCGCGATCTCCGGCGGCACGTCGCGCTCGACGTCGAAAGGGCCGCCGGGGGCGGCACGCAAGAGCACGAACGTCAGCGTGACCAGCAGCCACAGCGTCACCAGCGCCTCGAGCGCGCGCGTCGCGAACGCCCGGATCACGGCGCGCCCGCGTCGGCGAGGCGCAGGAAGCGCGTCGGGTGGCGATCCAGCGGATTCGGTCGGAAGCCCTCGACACGCGGCCGCACCAGCCGCTTCGACGTGTAGCAGTAGAGCGGGATCACCGCATGGGCGTCGATCAGGCGGGTCTCGGCTTCACGCAGCAGATTCGCGCGGCGCATGGGATCGGTCTCTTGCGCGGCGTGGTCGAGCAGCACGTCGAAGGCCGGGTCGTCGAAGCCGGTGGCGTTGAGTGGCGAGCCGCGGCGGAAGGTCGCAAGGAAGCTCATCGGATCGTCGTAGTCGGCGATCCAGGTGCCGCGAAAGACCTGCGTGATCCGCCCGGCGCGGCGGTTGACGACGAAGACCTTCCACTCCTCGTTGACCTGCCGCGTGCGCACGCCCAGGACGTCACGCCACATCGCCGCGACCGCGAGCGCGAGCCGGCGGTGCTGCGGCGAGGTGTTGTAGCGGATCTCGACCTCGAGCGGCCGCTCGCGGGTGTAGCCCGCGCGGGCGTAAAGCTCGCGCGCGCGCGCCTCGCGCTGGCCTTGCGTCCAGCCGGCCCACGCGGGCGTCGCGTCGCGATGACCGTCGGTGCCGGGCGGCACGATCGCAAACGCCGGTGCCTCGCCGAAGCCGGTGACGTGGCGCACCAGGATCTCGCGGTCGATCGCGAGCGAGAGCGCCTCGCGCAGCTCCGGCGCGTCGCGGAACGGCGGGCGCCGCAGGTTCAGGCCCAGCCAGTAGGTGCCGAGCATCGGCGCGATGACCAGCTCGTCGCCGAAGCGCGCGCGCAGGCGCTCGAGGTTGCCTGCCGGCACGCTCTCGGTCAGGTCGAGGTCGCCGGCGAGGTAGCGCTTCATCTCGCTCGCCGCGTCCTCGGTGACGTGGAAGCGCACCCGCGCGATCGGCACGTCGGCCGCACCATGGTAGTGCGGGTTGCGCTCGAGCGTGATCGCGGTCTGCGGGCGCCAGTCGAAGAGCCGATAGGCGCCGTTGCCGCGCAGCACGCCAGGCCGGGTGTGGCGCGCGCCGTGGCGCGTCGCGGCCTCGGCGTCGACGACGAAGGCGACCGGCAGCGTCAACAGCTTCGACAGCGGCGCCGCGCGCTCGAGGCGGAACACGACGGTGCGTGCGTCGGGCGCCGCGACGCCGAGCGAATCGGGCGGCGCGCGGCCGGCGATCACGTCGTGCGCCCCGGCGATCGGGTCGAGCAGGTTCGCATACGGCGCGAGCGTCGCCGGATCGAGCGCGCGCCGGAACGAGGCCACGACCTGGTCGGCGGTGAGCGGCTCGCCGTCGGACCAGCGCAGGTCCGCGCGCAGCCTGAAGGTCCACGTCCGGGCGTCGTCCGATACGGCCCACGTCTCGGCCAGCCCGGGCGCGAGCCGCCCGTCGGCGTCCTCGGTGACGAGGCCCTCGTAGAGGTCGCGCAGCACGCTGAAGGCCGACAGCGACTGCGCGCGGTGCGCGTCGAGGCTGTCGGGCTCGGGGCCGTTGCCGCGTTCGAGGGTTCCGGTGGCAGTCGCCGCGAACGGGGCGAGCGCGAGGAGTCCGGCGAGGGCGAATAGCCGCATCGGCGGATCGTATCGGCGCATGGCCGCGCAGCGCGCGCCCGACGTCGCCGTCCCACCCATGCGTATCGCACAAAGATGTCTGAATCCCGGCGATGGGGACCCGATACGGCGTGCCGCTGTCACCGCATACTTGCGGCATGACCACGTCCCTGATCGATCTACGCGCCCATCCGCGCCTCGCGCGTGCGCTGGCCATCGCAGGCCTCGGCGCGCTCGGCACGTTGGCGATCGTCGCCGCCGGCCGGCTGGCGTGGACCCTCGCCGACTTGGCCCGCGACCCGCTGCCGCCCGTGACCCCGCGCTCGGTCGAGTCGCTGCTGGCCGACCAGGCCGCGCAGCCGGTCTCGATCGCGCAGTGGCGGCTTTTTGGGGCGCTGACGTCCGGGCCGGACGTCCGCGACCCGCTCGGCGCACCGGACACCACGCTGAAGCTGACCGTGCTCGGCGTGATCGCGGCCGAGGATCCCAAGGCCGGGCTCGCGATCCTTCGCAGCGACGAGGCTGGCGAGCGGCGCTACGCGGTCGGCGACGAGGTCGTGCCCGGCGTCACGCTCGATTCCGTGCTGCCGGACCGCATCCTGCTCTCGCGCGGCGGCGTGCTCGAGGCGCTGCGCCTGCCGCGCGAACTGATGCCCGGCGTCGCCGGCAGCCAGCGGCAGCCGCCCGCCGCGACCGCGGGCAATCCGGCCGCGACGATGACCGGGCCCACGACGAATACGGCCGGGATCGCGCAGCCCTTCGTGACCCCGAACGTGGTCCCGGCCGGCATCGACTGGAACCGCGCGATGGCCGACCTGCGCGTCGATCCCGAGCGCCTCGCGCGCGAGGTCAGCCTGCTGCCGGTGCTCGAGGGCGGGAAGATGGTCGGCGTGCGCGTCAATGCCGGCCCGAACCAGGCGCTGGTCAACGCGATGGGCCTCCGGCCGGACGACGTGGTCACCGCGATCAATGGCATCCCGCTCGATTCCCCCGGGCGGGCCGCGGAAGTCGCGCGCGCGCTGGCCGATGCCCGCTCGGCGACGATCGAGGTCCGCCGCGACGGTAAGACCCAGACGCTGTCGGTCCGCGCGCCGAACTGAAATCGGCGGCCGTCGCCCGTTTCGCGAGACACGGCCAGGCCACGGGACCCTCGAACTGACACGTTGGCCAAGTCCTTGTCGCTGAACCCGCCCTCCATGGCTGGTCGTCGACACGAGCCCGCAGCCCATCGCGTCCCCCGGACCGCAGCCCGCGAGGTGCTAGTGTTTCGGGCTGCGCGCCCCGCGTATCCCGCGACCGGCCAGTCGATGGCCGGCGTCCGACCGACCGGAACCGACACTCCGCGATGCGAAGCCCGATGCCCCGACTGCGACCGCTCCGATGCGCCCTCCTCGCCGCCCTGCTCGCGACCGCGGGCATGGCGCCGGCGCAGAACGGCGGCACGCACACGCTGAACCTCAAGGACGCCGACATCCGGGTCTTCATCGAGACCGTATCGGAGATCACCGGCAAGAGCTTCATCATCGACCCGCGCATCGAGGGCCGCGTCAACGTCGTCTCGCGCAAGCCGATGGACGCCGACGAGGTCTACCGGGTCTTCGAGTCGGTGCTGCGGATCAACGGCTACGCCGCCGTCGCATCGGGCGACATCATCAAGATCGTGCCGGAAGCGGTTTCACGCCAGGACGGCGACGCACGCGGCGCCCGGATCCAGGGTCCCGACACGCTCGAGACCCGCGTCGTCGGGCTGCGCCACGTCTCGGCGCAGGAGCTCCTGCCGATCCTGCAGCAGCTGGTGCCGCAGTCGGGCACGGTGCAGTCACACGGCACCAGCAATTCACTGGTGATCGCCGACCGCCGCGGCAACATCGACCGGATCGAGCAGATCATCCGCCGCATCGACCAGGCCGGCGACTCGACCGTCGAGGTGATCCCGCTCTCGCACGCGAGCGCGGCCGAGGTCGCGCGCACGCTGAACGTGCTCGGCCAGGACGGCGCCGCCGCCCAGGCGGCCGGGGCACTCGCGACCCGGATCATCGCCGATGCGCGCACGAACTCGATCCTGCTGACCGGCGACCGCGCCCAGCGCCTGCGTCTGCGGACGCTGGTCTCGCACCTCGACACGCCGCTCGAGACCGGCGAGACCACGCAGGTCGTCTACCTGCGCTACGCCAACGCGGCCGAGCTGGTCGGCATCCTCGAGCAGACCGCCTCGACGCTGACCGCGCAGAACCCGTCGGCCGAGTCGGCCCGCGCTGCCGCGATCCAGCCCCACGCCGAGACCAATGCGCTGGTGATCACCGCCGATCCCGCGGTGTTCCGCGCGCTCTCGACCGTGATCCGTCAGCTCGACATTCCGCGCGCCCAGGTCTTGATCGAGGGCGTCGTCGCCGAACTGTCCGACGAATACGCGCGCGAGATCGGGGTGCAATGGCAGTCGACCAACCTCGACGACACCCCGGATGGCTCGGTCGGCCGCGGCTACATCGGCGGCACCAACTTCCCGAACCGCGACGGCCTCGGCAACATCATCGGACTTGCGACCAATCCGGCGCTGGTCGGGCCGGGGCTCAACATCGGCTACCTCGGCGGCAGCATCCGGCTTCCGGGCAGCGACGAGCCGATCCTGCAGATCGCGGCGCTGGTCAGCGCCCTGGCCGGCGACGCGCGCAACAACATTCTCTCGAGCCCTTCGGTGGTCACGCTCGACAACCAGGAGACCGAGCTCTCGGTCGGACAGGAAGTGCCGTTCATCCAGGGCGAGTTCACGACCAACGTCGCGAACCCCGGCGGCAATCAGGGCGGCATCCTCGGCAATCCGTTCCGCACCATCGAGCGTCGCGAGGTCGGTCTCAAGCTCAGCGTGACGCCGCGGATCAACGAGGGTGACGCGGTGCGGATGGACCTGAAGCTCGAATCGTCCTCGCTCGCGCCGACCCCGCTGCGCGCCGCCGATCTGATCACCAACAAGCGCACGCTGTCGAACAGCGTACTGGTGGCGGACCAGCATCTGCTGGTACTGGGCGGTCTGATCTCGACCGAGACCCGCGAGAACATCTCGAAGGTGCCGGGCGTCGGCGACATCCCGGTGGTCGGCAACCTGTTCCGCTACCGCAGCTCGCAGACGCTGCGGCGCAATCTCATGATCTTCCTCAAACCCACCATTCTGCGCGATCGTGCGGTGGCCGAGGACGTGACCGGGGCGAAGTACCGCTTCATCCGGGACGAGCAGCTGCGCATCCGCGAGACCCGCGGTAGCCTGACCCCGCGCGCGGCCCAGCCCCTGCTGCCCGAGTTCGAGGCGCCGCCCGCGGCACCCGCGAGCCGCGAGGGCGAGCCGCCGGGTCGGAACTGATCGCCCCGTCGCTGCGCACCGGATGAGCGAGACGCCGCGCCCCGCCCCGCCGAGCTTCGCCTTCGCGAAGCGGCACGGCGTCGCGCTGGTCGGCTGGAACGGCGAGCGGGCGCAGGTGGCTCATCGTCGCGGCGTGCGCCCCGAGGCGCTCGTCGAGCTGCGCCGCCATCTCGGCGCGCCGCTCGACCTCGAGCCGCGTGACGACGCCGACTTCGAGCGCCTTTTGCGTGATCTCTACGAGTCCTCGGGCGGCGATGCGCGCGCGATGGCCGAGGGCCTCGGCGCCGAGCCCGATCTCGCGAGCCTCGCCGAGGACCTGCCCGAGCCCGAGGACCTGCTCGAGGCCGACGACGACGCGGTCATCATCCGGCTGATCAACGCGCTGTTGTCGCAGGCGGTCAAGGAAGGCGCCTCGGACATCCACATCGAGCCCTTCGAGAGCCGGCTGGTCGTGCGCTTCCGCGTCGACGGCGTGCTGCGCGAGGTGCTGACGCCCAAGCGCGCGATCGCCGCGCCCGTGGTCAGCCGAATCAAGGTGATGGCGAAGCTCGACATTGCCGAGAAGCGGCTGCCGCAGGACGGCCGCATTGGCCTCCGCATCGCCGGCCGCCCGGTCGATGTGCGCGTCTCGACGATCCCGGCCGGCCACGGCGAGCGCGTGGTGCTGCGCCTACTCGACAAGCAGGCCGGGCGACTCGACCTCGCCGGGCTCGGCATGGCGCCGGACACGCTCGCGGCAGTCGACCGGCTGATCCATCGTCCGCACGGCATCCTGCTGGTCACTGGCCCCACCGGCTCGGGCAAGACGACCACGCTGTATGCGGCGATCTCGCGCCTCAACGACGCGACCCGCAACATCCTGACGGTCGAGGATCCGATCGAGTACTACTTGGACGGCATCGGCCAGACCCAGGTCAATCCGCGCGTCGACATGACCTTCGCCCGCGGCCTCCGGGCGATCCTGCGCCAGGACCCGGACGTGGTGATGGTCGGCGAGATCCGCGACCTCGAGACTGCCGAGATCGCGGTCCAGGCCTCGCTGACCGGCCACCTCGTGCTCTCGACCCTGCACACGAACTCGGCGATCGGGGCGATGACCCGCCTGCGCGACATGGGCGTCGAGCCCTTCCTGCTGTCGTCCTCGCTGATCGGCGTGCTGGCGCAGCGGCTGGTGCGCACGCTCGACCCCGCGACCCGCGAGGCCTACCGCGCGACGCCGGCGGAGCTGAAGGCCTTCGGCCGTCCGCCGGACGAGGCGGTCACGCTCTACCGCCCGCGCGCCGACACGGCCGGCCGCAACGCCGGCTACAAGGGCCGCACCGGCATCTACGAGCTCGTGATCGTCGATGAGACCCTGCGTCGGCTGATCCACGACGGCGCCTCCGAGGACGAGATGACCCGCCAGGCACGGCGCGCCACGCCCTCGATCCTCGCCGACGGCTGGAGCAAGTGCGTTGCGGGCCTCACCAGCGTCGAGGAAGTGCTCCGGGTCACGCGCGAGGCGTGACGCGTACTCTCACCGGACGCGCTCGGATTGCGCGCGATCGATCCGCCCATCGGGTGCCGGCGGCGTCTCGCCCGCACCCGGGCCGCCGCGGCGACAGGCCTCGGTGACCGCGTCAGCCTGGAACACGACCCAGGTGCGGCGGTTCGCGCGGCCGACCGGGAGCGCCTTCGAGAGGTCGATGCAGGGCGCGAGCTCCTCGTCGCGCGCGAACACGAAGCGGCGCGCGGGCGCCGCGTCGAGCCAGCCGATCGCATCGCCGAGCTGCGCGCGCTTCGGGCGGCTGAAGCCGAAGTCGGCGACCGGACGATCGGCCTGCAGATAGTTCTGTTCGCGCCAGCCGACCAGCGCGAGCTCGGCGTCCGGACCGATGACGCGGCCGGCCTCCTGCATCACGCCGCGCGCCGAGCGCGATTGGTCGAGCATCGGATAGCCGACGAAGCCCCATGCGATCCACACGCTCGACGCGAAGGCGGCGAAGGCCAGCGCGCCGCGGCGCGGTCGGGCGAAGGCCGCGATCGCGAGGCCCAGCACACCGACGCCGAAGGCGAAGGGCCAGGGGTCGATGCCGCGCGCGTCGGCCAGCGCCTCCTCGAAGCGCGGCGTGCCGGTCCACGCCAGCACGGCCATCGCCACGAGCGCGCCGGCGAGCAGCATCGCGACCGCCCACAAGATGCGCTGCACCCAGAGGCGGCGCAGCAGGCCCGGCAGCAGCGGCGCGAGCGCGACGGCCAGCATCGGCAGCGCCGGGAGGATGTACATGTCGCGCTTGCCGGACGAGGCCGAGAAGAACAGCACCGTCAGCACGAACATCCCGAACGGCAGCACGACGCGCGGATCGACGCGGCCACGCCGCCAGCGCGCGATCAGCGCCGGCAGCGCGGCCAGCAGCACGGTCGCGATCGGCTGCCACGCGCTCAGGATGACGCCGATGAAGTACCACGCCGGCTTCACGTGGTGCCACGGATCGAGGTAGCGCTCGACCGTCTGCGAGAACAGGATGTTGCGCGCGTAGGCCTCGAGCGCTGGATCGCCCGAGGCGTGGACGCGCAGCAGCATCGGCACCAGCCACAGCGCGATGACGGACAGGAACGCCGCCGGACCGGCCAGCCAGCGCCAATCCGCCCACGGGATTCTCGGCAGTCGCGCCGGCGCGCGCCAGCGCAGCGCGAGGTAGGGCACCAGCACGAAAAGGGCGAGGAAACCCACGGCCTTGGCAATCACGCCGAGTCCGGCCGCGACCCAGCCGAGCGTCCACCAGCCCCACGCCGGGCCATGCAGCAGGTGCCGCATCAGTCCATAGCCGCCGAGCGTGACGAAGCCGACCAGCACCGGGTCGATCTGCGCGCCCTTCATCTGGAAGGTGAACTGGAAGGTCAGCGCAACGAAGCCGCTCGCGATCAGCGCCGCGCGCCGGCTGGCGTGGCGCCGAGCGAGGTCGTAGACCTGCGCGAGCACCAGCAGCCCCGAGAGCAGCGATGGCAGCAGGAAGGCGATGCGCCAGTTCCCGACGACGTGGTAGGCCGCAGCCTGCAGCCACATGAACAGCGGCGGCTTGTCCGGGTAGAGCTCGATGCCGCGGCGCGGGAACCAGTAGTCCCCGGTCTCGACCATGGTCTTCGCGGCCAGCGCGAAACGCGGCTCGTCGGCCGGCCACGGATCGCGCAATCCGATACCGGCAGCCAGCACCAGCGCGAACAGCGCGAAGGCGATCCAGCGGTCGCGCGCATGCGTGGTCGCGCGGAGCGGCAGGCCGGGCGTCATCGGTGGGCTGGGCTCGGTGGCGTGTGGCGCGCCGATTGTCCCATCCCGTCGGGCTCGGGATCGTGCCGGTGTTGCCTTGGGTCGACGTCGCGTTGCGGACCCGTTCGGCGGCGGCGGGAGCATCTTCGCGATAATCGTGCGATGGGTGCCTTCCGCTACGCGGCGATCGACGCCGACGGACGTACCGCGCGCGGCGTGCTCGAGGCCGACAGCGCGCGTGGCGCGCGCGCGCAACTGCGCGATCGCGGCCTGAACCCGCTCGAGGTCGAGGCCGTGGCGGAGCGCGGCGCGGCCAGTTCCGCCGCCGACCCGTCCGCACGGTTCGCGTCCTGGTTGCGATCCCGACGCGGCGCACTCGGCCGCGCGCAACTGGCGCTGTTCGCGCGCGAACTTTCGACCCTGGTCGGCGCCGGGCTGCCGGTCGACGAAGCGCTCGCCGCGCTGGTCGAACAGGACGCGGACGAGGCTCGGCGCGCGCTGATCGCCCAGCTGCGGTCGCGAGTGCTCGAGGGTCGCACGCTGGCCGCGGCACTGGGCGAGTTTCCGGCCACCTTTGACGAACCGTTCCGCGCCACCGTGGCAGCCGGAGAATCGGGCGGCCGCCTCGACGACGCGCTGGCACGGCTGGCCGACCAGACCGAGTCGCGCGAGGCGCTCGCCCGCCAGGTCGTCGGCGCGCTGGCCTACCCGATCCTGCTGGCCGTGGTCGCGATCGGCGTGGTCTCGGGCTTGCTGGTCAGCGTGGTGCCGCGGATCGTCGGCGTATTCGCAACGCTCGGTCAGGAGCTGCCGTGGATCACGCAAGCCCTGCTCTTCGTCGCCGAGGGCCTCCGCCAGCACCGCGGGGTGATCCTGCTGGGCCTCGCGGTCGCGGTCGCGCTGGCGGTGACCGCGTGGCGCCGCGAGTCGGTCCGCGCCCGCGTCGACCGGGCGTGGCTGCGCGTCCCGGTGTTCGGACGGCTGGCGCGGGCATCCGACACCGCGCGGGCGTCGCGCACCCTCGCGACCCTGATCGGCGCAGGTGTGCCGGTGCTCGATGCAATCCGGCTGGCGGCTGGTACGGTGCGCAACCGGCCGATGCGCGAGGCGCTGCGCCGCGCCGGCGCCCGCGTCCGCGAGGGCGCCAGCTTCTCGCGCGCGCTCGGCGAGAGCGGGCTGTTCCCGCCGGTCGCGCTGCGGCTGATCGCGAGCGGCGAGCGCTCCGGGCGCCTCGACCAGATGCTCGACGAGGCCGCACGCCACCAGCAACGCGAGGTCGAGGCCCTGCTCGGCGCGCTGACCGCATTGCTGGCCCCGCTGATGATTCTCGCCGTCGGCGCGCTGGTGCTATTGATCGTGCTGGCGATCCTGCTGCCGATCTTCGACCTCAACCAGATCGTCCGCTGAGCCCGTGGCAGAACCCGCGACCGAGCCCGCAAACCGCGCCGTTGGCTGCCCCGGCCCGGGAGGTCCGCCGACGCGCGATGGCGCGCCGATGATCCGTTTCGCCGAGGTCACCCGGCGCTGGCCTGGCGGCCGCGAAGGCCTGGCCGAGGTCAGCTTCGAGGTCGAGGCCGGCGAGATGGTGTTCGTGACCGGCCACTCGGGCGCCGGCAAGAGCACCGTGCTCCGGCTGGTCGCGGGCTCCGACCGCGCGAGCCGCGGCAAGGTCTGGGTCGGGGGTCGCGAGGTCGCGGCGCTGCGACCCCGCGAGCTGCCGGCCTTCCGGCGCTCGATCGGCCAGGTCTTCCAGGACCACCGCCTGCTGGCCGACCGCAGCGTTGCCGCGAACGTCGCGCTGCCGCTCGCGATCGCAGGCCTGCCGCGTGCCGAGATCGACAAGCGCGTGCGGGTCGCGCTCGACAAGGTCGGGCTCGGCGATCGCGGCGGCGCGAGCCCTGAGGAACTCTCGGCCGGCGAGCAGCAACGGGTCGGAATCGCCCGCGCGGTGGCGCCGAAGCCGCCGCTGCTGATCGCCGACGAGCCGACCGGCAATCTCGACCCGCAGCTCGCGCAGGAGATCATGACGCTGTTCCTGACCCTTGCCGAGGTCGGCACCACGGTGCTGGTCGCGAGCCACGACCTGCACCTGATCCGGCGCATGCGCCGGCGTGTGCTGGTACTCGAGCGCGGCCGCCTGATCGACGATTTCCGGCCGGAGCCCGTGCGGTGAGCGCGCCCGCGATCAATGTGCGCGCCGGAGACGCCGGGCGCCGCTCGGAGCTGCATCGCGCCGCGCTGTCGCAGGCCCTCGCAGGATTCGCGGCGCGCCCGGTCGCGACCGCGCTGACCCTCGCGGTACTGGCGCTGGCGCTGGCGCTGCCGCTGTCGGTCGCGATGGCCGTGCGCAACCTCGAGGGCCTCGGCGCCGGGCTCGCGGCAGCGCGCGACCTCAACGTCTACCTCGAGCCGGGCATCGACGCCGACGCGGTCGAGGCGGCGCGGGCCCGCGTCGAGGCGCTGCCGGGGGTCGCTGGCGTCACGCTGCGCACGCCCGATGAAGGACTGGCGCGCCTCGCCGAGCTGCCCGGTGCGTCCGACCTGCTGGCGGGCCTCGAGGACAACCCGCTGCCGCACGTGGTCGTCGCGCACGCCGAGGCCGGGCTCGATCCGCCCGCGTTGCGCGCGCTGGCCGCGCAACTCGAGGCCCTGCCGGGCGTCGACCTCGTACACCACGACCTCGCGTGGCGCGATCGTTTCGAGGCCCTGCTCGCGGCCGCGCGCCGCCTGCTCGCGCTGCTGGCCGCGATCACCGGCGCCGGGGCGATGCTGGTCGTCGCCCAGACCACCTGGGCCGAGGTCACCCGGCGACGCGAGGAGATCGCGATCATCCAGACTCTCGGCGGCAGCCGTGCCTACATCCGTCGGCCTTTCCTCTACGCCGGCGCAATGCTCGGCGCCGGCGCCGCGGCGGGCGCTCTGGGTCTCGTCGGCATCGGCTGGCTGGCGCTCGTGGAGCCGATCGCCACGCTGGCCGCGAGCTACGACAGCGACGCCTCGCTGCGCGGCCCCGGTGCCATGGCGCTGGCCCTCACCGGGCTGCTCGGGCCCATGTTAGGCTGGAGTGGCGCGTTCGTCGCATCGACGCGGGAACTCGCCCGAGGCGACCGCCGCTAGCAGGTTTTGAGGCCCGGCCTGCCGGGTCGCGCGCCATGCGGGACCGGCGCGCAGCAGTCGAGAGGTCGTCGTGATCGAAGGTCGTCTCACCCGCCACATCGCTTCCGACGCGCCGCGCGTGCTGGTCGTCGACGGCTCGCGCGTGGCCAGACTGCTCATCGAGCAGGTGTTACGGCAGACCCTGCCAAATGCCGTGGTTCTATCTTGCGCCACCGGCGAAGAGGCCAAGGTTCAGCTCGAGTCCGGCGTCGTCGACCTGGTCACGACCGCACTGATGCTGCCCGACATGGACGGTACCGACCTCGCGCAGTACGTGCGCGAACACGCGCCGCAGGCCTACATCCCGATCATCGTCGTTTCCGGCAACGTCGACGAGCGCCTGGCTCAACGCGCGCTTGGCGACGCCGTCACCGACTACTTCGACAAGGCCCGCGGCTATGCCGCGCTGGCCGAGTTCATCCGCGGCTACGTCGCACCGCCGCTTCGCGCCGAAGGCCGCGTGCTCTACGTCGAGGACTCCAAGGTCGTCGCGCTGGCGACACGCCGCATGCTCGAGAAGTACGGGCTGACGGTAGCCCACGTGGTCAGCGTCGAAGAGGCGCTGGATCTGATCCGCGCCGCACACGCCGAAGGCCGCATGCCGGCAGACATCGTGCTGACCGACGTCTATCTCAAGGGCGGCGCAACCGGCAAGACGCTGCTCGAGCACCTGCGCGGCGAGTTCGGCTACACCCGTGACGCGCTGCCGGCGCTGGTGATGACCGCCGACGACAACCCGGCCAACCAGGCCGCGCTGTTGCGCGCCGGCGCCAACGACCTCGTGCACAAGCCGGTCGAAGAGCGCCTGCTGGTGACCAAGCTGCTGTTCCAGCTGCGCGTCGCCCTACGGCTGCGCGAGCGCGCGTCGGCCCAACCCAGCAACGCGTGAATGCGTCCACGGCGGCGGATCGCGTCATCCGCCTCGAGCCCACCTGGCGGAACCGACTCTCCGACCTGCTCGGCTCGCCGACCATGCGCGCGCTCGGCGATTTCCTGCGCGCCGAAAAGCGCGCCGGCAAGGTGATCTATCCGCCGGGGCCCGAGATCTTCGCCGCACTCGACCATACGCCCTTCGACCGCGTGTCGGTCGTCATCCTCGGGCAGGACCCGTACCACGGCCCCGGCCAGGCGCACGGTCTGTGTTTCTCGGTGCGACCCGGCGTACCGATCCCGCCGTCGCTCGCAAACATCTTCGCCGAGCTCGAGCGCGACCTCGGCATCCCGCGTCCGGACCACGGTTGCCTGACCGCCTGGGCCGACCAGGGCGTGCTGCTGTTGAACGCCGTACTGACGGTCGAGCGCGGTCTTGCCGGTTCGCACCAGGGCCGCGGCTGGGAAGCCTTCACCGACGCGATCGTCGAGCGACTGAACCACGAGCGCGAGGGACTCGTCTTCCTGCTGTGGGGCAGCCAGGCACAGGCCAAGGGCCGCCACATCGACGGCGCTCGGCACCTGGTCCTGCGCGCGCCCCATCCCTCGCCATTGTCCGCGCATCGCGGCTTCATCGGCTGCGGGCACTTCTCGGCCGCGAACCGCTGGCTGATCGAGCACGGGCGTGCGCCGATCGACTGGCGCCTGCCGCCCCGATCCGCGCTCGCGGCGTGAGACGCCCGCGCTGGACGAGCGCGGCGCGCCAAGCCCGCGAGTCCCCGTCGCGCGTGGCTTGCCGAGTAGCGCGGGACGATAGCGGCGCGAGCCAGTGGCCCGATCGGCGCGCCTGCATCGGGTGCATCCGTCGCTACGCCACATCGTCGTGCGACGCGCCGAGCTCGAGGCTTCGTAGCATGACCCCGGCCTGGGTGCGGTTGCGGACGCCGAGGCGCTCGAAGATCGCCGACAGATGCGCCTTGACGGTGCGCTCCTGAACCCCGAGCACGTCGGCGATCTGCTTGTTGAGCTTGCCTTCCGCGACCAGACGCAGAACCCGAAACTGCTGCGGTGACAAACGCGACAGGCGCGCCGCAAGCGCGCGGTCAACGGCGTCGACCGGGGGCAACGGCGGCGCCGCGACGCCTCCTTCGAGTACCGTAGCGAATGCCGTGGCGAAGTCCTCGGGCCGCGCGCGTTTCGGGATGAAGCCACTCGCGCCGTAGGCCAGTACGCGTGCGATGACCGACGGATCGTCGTGCGCCGACACCACCAACACGGCCACGCCCGGATATTCGGCGCGGATCGCGGTGAGTCCGACGAGGCCGTGGCTGCCCGGCATGTGCAGGTCGAGCAGCACCAACTCGATGTCCGGATCCTCGGCCAGCCGCTCGCGCACCGCGTCGAGATGCTCGGCTTCGACCAGCTCGGCGCGGGGGACCACGTCTGCGACCACCGCGGCCAGAGCGCGGCGCATCAGCGGGTGGTCGTCGGCGATCAGGATCTTCGGCATCGCGCGATCTTCGCCGAGCCGTCGATCGAAGGATAGGCCGGTGCGCAGCGCCGGCGCCTTTTGCTACCGTCATCGGATCATGTCCGCGAGCCCATCGCGATGCGTCTCGCCCTCCTTCTGCCCGTGCTGCTTTCCGCCTGCGCGATGAATGCGCCAAAGCCCGCGTGGGACGACGGCGTCGCGGGTCCGATCCGCGAGACCCGGCACGACGGCGGGGACGACCTGCTGACGGCCGGTCTCGGACTCGAGGGCCTGCGCGCGGCGACGCCGCCCGCGGTGTCCGGCGAGGCGGCGACGCCGGCCGAGCTGCGACGCCTCGCGATCTGGGCCAACTGGCGCGGCATCGTCGATCTCTCGGATACCGGGGGCTTTACGCGCGTCTGGGGACCGGCGCCGGATCGTACGCTGCCGAACGTGTCCGGCCGCGAGTACGCGGCCTTCGCGACCGTGCCCGGCGAACGCCAGCCGCACCGCGTGCTCGCGCAGGTGCCCGACGGCTTCGATCGCGCTCGGCGCTGCCTCGTGGTCGCGCCGACCTCGGGCTCGCGCGGCATCTACGGCGCGATCGGCTTCGGCGGCGCGTGGGCGCTGCCGCGCGGCTGCGCGGTGGCCTATACCGACAAGGGCGCCGGCGCCGACGCCTTCGACTGGGACAGCGAAACGGGCGCTGCGCTCGACGGCACCCGCGCGCGCCGCGGCGATGCAGTGCTCGGTTTCGCGCCGGAAGGGCCGGCACCGGGGCCACACCGGATCGCGCTCAAGCATGCGCACTCGGGCGACAATCCCGAGGCCGACTGGCCACGCCACGTGATGCAGGCCGCGGCCTTCGGGCTACGCGCGCTGGCGATGGCGTTCCCCGCCGAGGCGCCGTTCACGCCGGAGAACACCCGGATCATCCTGGCCGGACTCTCGAATGGCGCTGGCGCCGTGCTGCGCGCCGCCGAGCTGCCCGAAGCTGCGCGCGTCGCCGCGGTGGTCGCCGCAGCGCCGCAGCTGCATCTCGCGGGGGGCGCACCGCTCTACGACTACGCCACGCTCGCAGGGCTCTACCAGCCCTGCGCGCTGCTCGATCCCGGGCTGGCCGACGCCGTGTGGCCGGTGCCGCGCGCCAGCCTCGAGGGCGCGCTGCGCGCCCGCTGCGCGGCGCTGGTCGCGGCC